>CBFDDP010000019.1:0-33737 GCA_965603595.1 uncultured bacterium | reverse complement strand
TTGAGCGGGAAATGGGAATCGAACCCACGACATTCAGCTTGGGAAGCTGACGTTCTGCCTCTGAACTATTCCCGCATGAATATGTCTGTGATTTCTATTACTAACATTGCCTCACTATTCTGTCAATACAAATCTTAATCACCAAGTCGCTTTTTCTTGCAACTGTTAAAAAATATGATATGCTTAATTGTAGGCAAATCCACGAGCATTGACATCGACTTCTTTGGAGAAACAGATGAAAAAAACCCTCATCCCATTAATGATATCAATCCTAATAATGTTTTTTTTCATATCATGTGCAGTTGAAAGATCGATCGAACAGACAATTGAAGATTTCGCTGTATCATCCAATACAAATGATTTAAACCTCCTGTACGGCTTGCTCAGTGAGGATAGTGAATTATGGGCAGGAAGACCTTTAACCGTGGAGGAGCTACTCGTGTACATGAACGGTCAGGAGCCGATTGCCTTCAGTGACCTATCCATAAGTGAAAGCGGTGACGATGCAACCGTGAACGCCAGTGCAACCTACAATATCATCCCACCTTTTAGTGTCCTGTTTATCATGAGAAGACATGATAAAGAATGGAAGATAAAAGAGTATTACGATTATATCGGTGTTCCACCATGGGCATGGAAGATGTTAGGTCGCCCCGAAATAATGCATTAAACATTACTTAATATCTAAAACTCATACTTGTTGAGTATCACTCCCAGCTGCTCTCGCTGTCTATCTCCGTCACGAGCGCTGAAAAGAGGGTCACCACGTCCTGGTTGGTCTTCTGAAGCCGCATGGCGAGTATCTGCGCGATCTGGCGGGTGATCTTCATGGCAACGAAAGGCTCACGCTCCCCGAACTTGAGGAACTTGTCCCGATTGGTCACTAAGAAGGTGCTGTCATCCTCGGCTACCACGGTTGCCGATCGGGTGTCGTGGAGCAGCAATCCGATCTCTCCGAAGAATACATTCTGACTGGCGGTGAGCTGGACCACGGTGTAGGGCTCATTCTGGAGGGTGTTCTTCTCGACTCTGACACACCCCTTCTTGATGATGTAGAGCTCGTCTCCCACTTCCCCTTCCTTGATAATCTTAGCGCCCTTCTTGGCCTTCCTCTCGATGAAGAGCCCATCGATCTTCTTTAGCACCTGCTCGTCCTCCTTGAAATCCTGAAAGAGAACGATATTCTTCAGTATTGCCAGATTATCCCGCATACTTCCTAGCTCCACATATCTTACTGTCTAGTATCGGCGTTACAGGTGACGATAATCGCCTTTGAGTTCGTCTTTACCACATAGTCATCCCCGGGATTCAGTACCGGGTTGTTCGGAAAAATCCTCTTTACCGACTGGAGGTTCTCCACGAGTTTCGATATATCGGGGGTCTTCTGTGCATCGGCCAGAGCTTCCTTCTTCCGGTGATAGATATTTCCCGTGTTTTCAAGAAGTCCGATAACGATATCGCCGTTCCTGTTCTTGTAATGCTCCTGCAAATCCCTGAAGGGTTTGCCCACAAAGGAAGCCCGAAAATCCACTGTCACGAGCCCTTTCTTCAAGGGGTTCAAGAGCTCAGCCGCAATATGGGAAATCCCCGATGCACTGGCGGCGTTGGCAAGGAGTTCCCTGGAGTACTCGCGTGTGAGAATAATCTCATCGCAGTTGGCAAGCTTCAGGTACTTGACGAACTTCTCATCGATAAGCTCTGCGCAGGTGTACACATCCTTGTTCATGTTATCGACCGTTATTGCTGTCATGACGGTACGCGAATCCACTTCCTGCAGAGAAAAATCCCTGCTCGAGTCCGCAAGTATGAGCACGGTCTTTGCATGCCGAACATTGGCCCGCTGCAGTACCTTTTCATCAATATGATCACCCTTTATGTACTTCACGGTTTTGAAGCTTGGTATGGATCTAATATGATCGATCTCCTGCGGGTCAGCATCGTTGACCAGCACAAGGTCCGAGGGGTTCAGACCTGGATCGATGGTCAGTATCTTGTCGAGGACTGTCTCCAATTCAGGCTTCCAGCCACATATTATAAAATGCCCCTTTTTCTTTTCCAGCACGATCAACCCTCCTCTCGCTTTTATCTGCTTGTCAACGAGAAAGGAAGCAATTCTCCCCGTAACCATTCCTACACTTGCAACCCCGAGCACCATCATGAAGATGCCCAAAACCTTGCCACCCACCGTCACAGGATACTTGTCACCGTATCCCACGGTGGTCAGGGTGACGATGGTCCACCATATGGTGTCCCAGAGAGAGCGGATACGGTCGTTGACGCCGACTTCGAAAATGTACGTACCGACGGCGATGACACAGAGAAGCCCGGCAACCACGAGAAATATAAGAAGTGTGTTGTTGCTGTTGATGGTCTCCCAGAAACTGTGCAAAGAGAGCCGCCTCTTCCTTCTGGCCTTATACTTGACACTCTCCTCACAGGCGAGAACCTGGGGTACACTCTCATCCCTCTGGACCTCCTTATCCTGCTCTTTCTGTTCACCGAGAGGCTCAATCCCCTCCAGAGTCTGTACAGATTCTTCCTTTACTTTTCTCCTGCGGAATCGGAAGGGAGCCGTCAGTATACCCTTTAGCTTTTGCCGGTTGAGATTCCTCATACGGGATTCCAATCCCCTCGAATAGCCCGCTGAATCAATTGGAAATAATCTTTCTGTGATGCTCGAATGGTTGTCTCAACGATGAACTGACCTCATTCTGCAGTTGAAACAGCTCGTCATATTGTTTAACGGCATCTTTTCGCGGTTCCTTCACCGTATCCGTGTTCAGTTTAACGAATTGATCGGTGAGCTCAGAGATCTCACATGTTTCACCGTTCTCATGAGCAAAACACCACATTGCCTGTATGGCTGCGCCAAAGCTCGCGGCCTCCTCGATCTCCATAGTGACGGTTGGTGCGTTGAAAATATCTGCTGCGACCTGACGCCACACCGCACTCTTGCTTCCACCCCCGGTCAGCCTGATGTCGACTGCTGCAATGCCCTCATTCCGCATGCTCTCCAGTCCATACCGCAGTCCGAGCGTCACACCTTCAATGGCCGAGCGGGCCAGGTATTCCTCCCTCAGCGTGAACTCATTGATACCGAAAAAGACGCCTGTGCCTGATGGAACGTTGGGGGTACGCTCTCCGACGAAATAGGGAACCAGTATAAGCCCTCCCGCACCAACCGGTACCTTCTGTATGAGTGCTTCAAGCTCCTCGTTACTCAGAGAGAAGAGACGTTTCACAAGCTCCGTTGCAACGGTCACGTTCATGGTGCAGGCAAGCGGCAGCCAGCCCCCTGTGCTGTCGCAGAACGCAGCGAACTCATTCCTCGGGTCCACAACGGGAAAATCAGAATAGGCATAGATGGTTCCCGAGGTACCGAGGCTCACAGTGACGACTCCCTTTTTCGTATTACCCGTTCCGATAGCAGCCATCATATTGTCACCGCCGCCCGAACTGACGATGATCCTGCTATCCGAAGAAAATCCCAGCGTTTCCAACACCCTCTCTCGTACGAGACCGGCGGGTTTTTGGCTTTCAATGATCGGTGCTAGGCACTCTTTCAGGTCCCGTTCATCATCCACGGCCACCAGCACTGCATCAGACCATCTCCTTTTTCGCACATCGAAAAAGGCGGTACCCGAAGAATCGCCTGCTTCAACTGTCTTCTCTCCGGTCAGATAGTAATTGATGTAGTCATGGGGAAGCAGAATAGTATCGAGTTTTTTATAGTTTGCAGGCTCATTCTCCTTGAGCCAGAGTACCTTGGGCACCGTATAGCCTGCAAGGATGTTGTTCCCCGTCAGCTCAAACACCTTCTGTTCACCTCCGAGCCGATCTATGAGGGTTTTGCACTGCTTTTCCGTTGAGGTGTCGTTCCAGAGCTTGGCATTGCGTATCACCGAACCATCTTTGGCAAGGGGTACGAAACCGTGCTGCTGTCCGGAGATACCGATACCGTGTACCCTGCCCTTCTCAACCCCCGTACTCTGCAGCACCTCCCGCACGCTGCTATTTACCGCCTCGACCCAGCCCTTCGGGTCCTGTTCCCTCGTTCCATCCGCCTTTTCCACCAGCGGATAGCTGGCCCGTGCTTCTCCCAGAACCTGACCGCCCTTGCCGTCACACAGAATCGTTTTCGTCCCCTGTGTTCCCACATCGATGCCCAGATAATACCCATCAACAGCAAAACCACTCATTCATATACTCCTCTGTACGTTTAGATTTTGACTTGAAAATTATGTATTTTCCATATAGTTTTACTTGTAATTCCCAATAAATTCAATACCTAATTGGGCCATTCAGAAAAGATCTTCTCGAGCCGAGTATATAGTCATATGGAAACCCTTGATTACGAAGAATCGATTGATGACATTCACCGTCAGGTATTTGATCTGACCACCATGCTCGAAATAGGCAAGACACTCAATGTCAGCCTCTCCCTGGACGATGTGCTCGACATCATCATACTCACCTGCAGCGGCCACTTTCATGCATCTGCTGCACACCTCCTGCTGCCAGTTGAAAGAGGGGGACAAACTTTCTTCTCCTACCCGCCTGGTATGAACGAGATGCAGTTCGGCACGAACCATCCCCTTATCAAGCACTTCAAGGATAACCAAAGGGTTATTCATATCGACGAAATGAAGAAGTTGAAGGACCTTCAGGATGTCTACAAGCGCCTTCAGAGGGACAACATCGAGATCATCGTACCCCTACGGTTCAAGTATCAGATCAACGGAATTCTCTGTATTGCAAAAAAGGAAAAGGAGTTTGGAGCGCATTACACCGATGACGAGATTCGCTACCTAGATATTATTGCAGGTTTTGCATCAGTTGCAATCGAGAATGCTCGTCTCTATGAGATGGCAACTCTTGACAGAAAAACCGGACTGTACAATCATGGGTTCTTTCAGAACAGGCTCGTGGACGAGATGGAGCGGGCTGAACGGTATAAATCGGACCTAACCCTGATGATCCTGGACCTAGACCATTTCAAGCAGGTCAATGATACCCACGGCCATATGAAAGGTGATGAAGTCCTGATACAGCTTGCCCATACCCTCAGAGAACAGATCCGCACCTATGACGTCCCCGCCCGTTTCGGGGGTGAGGAGTTCATGGTTATTCTTCCTGAGACTGACGGCAGCAGCGCACTGATTGTGGCAGAACGGATCAGGAAATCCATTCAAAAGCTCAGCTTCAAGTCTTCCAAGGGGAAGTTCTCCGTTACAGCTAGCATCGGTATTGCCAGCTATCTCCACTCTGCGAACCTCACCGAAGACATATTCATCGAGCATTCTGACCAGGCTCTCTACCATGCGAAGGAGAACGGTAGAAATCAGGTTGTACTGTACGATGACATAACCGACAAGATGCAGGTTGAGACAGCACCCCGAAAGTAATAGTTGCCTTTTCATACCCTCACATTATTGTATCCCTATAGGAAATTTGAACGGAGGTTCACCCTGATGTTGAAAAAAATAATATTGATCGCAATGATCGGATTTTCTGCCGCATTCCTTGTTGCAGTCGGAACCTTTGCCGACTCGAAAGAGCTGAAGGAAACTTCGAATAAAACCGTTGTAGACGGTGTCGTAGAATCGGATGAGTACAGCTACTCCCGCGAGTTCCAGGATGCAACGCTCTACATTAACTGGAGTGACGGGAAAGTCTACTTGGCAGTTGAAGCCAATACAAAAGGCTGGGTGGGTGTCGGGTTAGGATCGACCATGATGAACAACTCCCATATTCTCATCGGATATGTTGACAAGGGAAAACCTGCGTTCAAAGAGCAGGTTGGAAAAGGTAAAGCTCATACGGACACTGACACAAAGTACGTCCAATCATATAAAATGAAAGAAGAGGAGGGGAAAACTACCCTTGAACTGGTCTTCAATGAAGGTGACATTATTCAGAGCGGACAGCATAAGATCGATTTCATCATAGCCTATGGCAAAAAGGACTCGTTAACCCAGTATCATGGAGGCACGCGTGATGGATTCTCTGTGGACATTGTCAACTGACCCATAAAAAACCGGCCAGCACTTCATTAAAAAGAAAAACCCTCTCCACACTGTGTGAGAGGGTTATTTTTCATACCTACTGATGAAGTCTTACTCTTCCCACTGAATGCAGGAAACCGGGCACGACTCAATGGCGTCCTGAATCTCTTCCTCTGAAGCGCCGTCAGCCTTGTACACTTCAGCCAGGTTATCATCATTCATTCTGAATACCTCTGGGCAGGTGTCAACACATGCGCCGCAACTGATGCATTCATCCTCGTCGATTATCACCGTTCTTGCCATCCTGCTTCTCCTTCTCACCAAAAATTTGCACCGAATAATACAGGCACTGCCCGAAAAAGTCAACCTACTTTTATGAAAAATATCTCTTGAGTCGACGAAGCGGACTGAGCCTAGGGAGGAAATATATGAGGCAAAAAATAAAGATGGGGGCGGAAACAAAACCCACAATGGGATATCGGATACAGAGAGAGCCGTACAGAAAGATTGCTGCAAGAACTGAACACACCGAAACAATGACAATGAGAACCCACGAAACCCTGAGCAGCACGCCGGAAATAAGCTTACGCTTGATGAGCATGACGAGCATATACACAAAAAGCACCACTACAGCTGCGAGGTAGAGATAGGCATAAACCTGGCTGTCAAATACCGCGACCCTGAAGAGCAGGTATACGAAGACACCTATCACACCGATAACAGCGGCAACGAAGGCAAAAGCGGTAAGAGCCCGCTGCAGCACTATAACTGCTCTTCGAATGTGCTTTTTCCTGTCCTGACTGTCCATATCAGTATTGTATACTATTCCTCTTCAATATTTCTCGCGGAGCGAGAAAAACTTTAATAGAGTGCAGCGCGGCAGTAAGCCGTGCTGTGACTTTTAAAATGTCCCATCACCTGATTTAAAAGTAGGTAAAAACTTTCTTGCGGTCAATCAGTATACTCCTCCATAAACTGTTCCAGTTCAACAAGTGTGGGGATACCGCTGCGACCGCCGATTTGCCTGCACTTACAGGCTGCACAGGCGGCAGCGTATTCAATGGCCTTCTCGAGTGTATATTCCCTGGACAAGAAATAGGCGAAGGCACCGTGAAACACATCACCTGCACCCGTTGAGTCAACCGTATCAACTTTGAATGCTTCCTGCCGGAAAGTCCTGTTTGTCGCCCGATCAATGGCCAGTGCACCCCTCTCTCCGAAGGTAATGCAGACAAAGGGGCTTTCCAAATGAAGGGAAAACTCTTCAATCAGAGCGTCATCAGTGGTGTTTTGGTCCATGCCGGTAAAATGCAGCGCAAACCCCCGGGAAGCGATAACATGGGTACAGTTGCAAAGTATCTGTTCGGCAAGGGGTGACGGCTTCTCTGCATCCACCACCACGGGTATATGCAATGATTGCGCAATCTTCGATGCTGCAAGAGAGGCTTCAGGAAAGTAAAAGTCGATGAGCAGTACTTTCGTATGCTGAATGAGCTCCCCATGTACCTCATCCGGCTGAAAGGTTGCAACATTCCTCTTGGAATACATGATCGTTCTTGATCCGGTTGATCTGTTGATAAGTATAACCGCAAGAGGATTGTTTCCGTCCTTGATGATCAGATGATCAGTATTCACCTTTTCCTGCTTGAAGGACGTCAGTATCCACTCCGTATTATGATCCGCAGCGATCACGGTGTGAAAGGCTGCCCTTCCCCCCAGTCGTGCCACAGCAACGAGTGCGGTGGCGACATTCCCGCCGCCCTGCAACTCAATTCGCTCGACCTGCATCTTCTCATCTTCAATGGGATAACGATCCATGGGGCAGAGATAGTCAACAGCATTGCAGCCGACACCAAGGACATCATACATCCTGCTTCCACTCCCCTTTCTGACCATAGCCTTTTTTCCCTTGACAAAAAAAACAATCGGGGTATCTTAATCTAAACCTGTAGTTGCGTAACTGAAAAGCACTGTATCAAATTATCAGTTTTTTTTCAAACGTATATGAAAACAATCTATTATACCACAAACGTTCCAACCGCACAGCCTGCAACCATACAGAGCATGACTATCATTATCCTTAGCCCTATTGTAGTACTCCTTGGATTCATGTAGGCAGCGGTCTCTGTGTCAATAGAACCCGCTGTCTACAGCGGGTTTTTTTTATTATAAGGGCGAACAAAAAGATAAAAAAGATACGAAAAGATATCGCTGCGCTAGCGCTTCGCTAGCTTTTTGTTCGCCAGCACGATGCTCATTTGAAGCAAACTATGATTCTTTTTGTTGACGGATTGGAAACTAGACATTTACTCTATTTATAGTACATCTGGAGGAATCATGAGAAGCGACGTAATGAAGAAGGGAATTGCACGGGCGCCCCATCGATCACTGCTCTACGCTCTGGGGCTTACTAAAGATGAGATTGAGAGGCCCCTGATCGGTGTGGTAAACTCTGCCAACGAAATCATACCGGGGCATATGCACCTGAACATCATCGCCGATGCGGTAAAGGCTGGTATCAGGAGTGCCGGTGGAACACCCATGGAGTTTGGTACCATCGGAATCTGCGACGGCCTTGCAATGGACCACACGGGTATGAAGTACTCCCTCGGTTCCCGTGAGCTTATCGCTGATTCGATCGAGGTTGTAGCCATGGGAACACCCTTCGACGGGCTTGTCATGATCACGAACTGCGACAAGATCGTACCGGGGATGCTCATTGCAGCAATGAGGTTAAACATTCCCACTATCATCGTGTCGGGGGGACCCATGCTTGCCGGTGATGTCCGGGGGGAGAAACTCGGCGTGGACAATGTATTCGAGGCGGTGGGTGCATTCCAAACGGGAAAGATCAAGCAGGAGGAACTCGATCTGATTGAAACCTGTGCCTGCCCCGGTGCGGGTAGCTGTGCTGGACTGTACACAGCCAATTCCATGAACTGCCTGACCGAGGCACTCGGCATGGGATTACCGGGCAATGGAACCATACCGGCTGTCTATTCCGACCGGTACAGGCTTGCAACGGAAGCAGGAGTCACGATCATGGCACGGGTGGAGGATGACCTCCGTCCCCGTGACATCATGACGAGGGAGGCATTTTACAACGCCATCACCCTCGACATGGCTGTTGGCGGATCTACCAACACTGCGCTGCATCTTCCGGCAATTGCCTATTACGGCGGTGTGAAGATCTCGCTCGACGATTTCGACCGTATCAGTGAGAGTGTGCCCCATCTGTGCAACCTCGCACCAGCAGGCCCCGATCACATGGAAGACCTGCACAGGGCAGGGGGGATTTCTGCAGTCATGCATGAACTCTCGAAGGGAAAACACCTCAACACAAAACAGAAGACGGTAACAGGGCACACAATCGGTGAACTCATCAGGGACCAGCCGGTGAAAAACCATGATGTCATCACACCGATCGAATCACCGAGGCATGCTTCCGGCGGTCTGACCGTGCTCAAGGGGAACCTGGCACCAGATGGATGCATCGTCAAAAGCGCGGCTGTTGTTCCAGAAATGATGATACATGAAGGACCGGCACGGATCTTCGAATTAGAAGAAGATGCGGTCGATGCCATACTCCAAGGCCACATCAAAGAAGGTGACGTGATCGTGATCCGCTATGAGGGACCAAAGGGCGGTCCTGGTATGCGTGAGATGCTGACACCCACATCCACCATAGCCGGTATGGGTATGGATAAATCGGTCGCGCTTATCACGGACGGAAGGTTTTCAGGTGCAACTCGGGGGGCTTCAATCGGACATATCTCTCCTGAAGCGGCCGCTTTCGGACCCATCGCCGCGATTCAGGAAGGTGATCGTATAGAGATCAATATTTCAGATAAAAGTCTCACCTTGAAGCTGGATGATAGAGAAATAGAGGAGCGGCTGGAATCGCTTAAACAGAAGGGCGAGAGAAAACCGAGTATAGACAGTGGGTACATGTACCGATACTCGAAGCTTGTAAGCTCTGCTGCTGAGGGAGCAGTTTTTCATCTTTGACAGAGCCTTTCAGCTCGCGTACCCCTATGATGCTACATGTTTGCAGGCATTTAACATCAATGCAGAGCAGTACCTGCATGAGGAGCATACAATGAAAATGACAGGAGCTCAAGCAATCCTCGAAATACTCCATCGAGAGAAGGTGGACACTCTTTTCGGAATTCCCGGGGGCGTGGTTATCCCCCTGTTCGATGCGCTCTATGGTGATAAGAGGCTTAATATGGTAATCACCAAACATGAGCAGGGCGCCGTTCATGCTGCCGACGGTTACGCACGAAGCTCCGGCAAGACCGGCGTCTGCGTCGTCACGAGCGGTCCGGGGGCCACCAACATTGTCACAGGCCTGGCCACTGCATATATGGACTCCATTCCCGTGGTTGCATTGACAGGTCAGGTCCCCACTGCCCTCATAGGCAACGATGCCTTCCAGGAGGCTGACACCACCGGCATCACACGACCGGTTACGAAACACAGCTTCATCATAAAAGACCCCGCAGAACTTCCGATCATACTCAAGCAGGCGTTTTTCGTTGCACGCACGGGTAGACCAGGTCCGGTTGTGGTGGATCTGCCGAAGGATATTATTACCTCAGAGCTCAACTTTGAGTATCCCGAAGAGATCAAGATCCCGGGCTACGAACCCAAGGTGAAGGGTAATGCCCGTCAGATCAAACGTGTTATGGAGGCAATCGGTGAAGCGAAACGTCCCGTGCTCTACGCCGGTGGAGGGATCATCACCTCCGGGGCATCTGAGGAACTCAAGGCCTTTGTGAAGAAGACCGGAGTACCAGTTACACTCACGCTCATGGGTCTGGGCGGCTTTCCCGGTACCGAACCAGCATTCCTCGGCATGCTGGGCATGCACGGAACGAAGGCGGCGAACTATGCGGTTGATAAGTGCGACCTTCTCATCGCGATAGGGTCCCGCTTCGATGACCGCGTCACTGGCAAGCTTTCCATGTTCGCTCCCCATGCGAAGTTTATCCACATTGACATCGACCCGGCATCCATCAGTAAAAACGTTGTCATAGATATCCCCGTGGTGGGAGATGCCAAACACATTCTGCGAGAAATGCTCAAATACGCAGAAGCGCTCGACATCAAGGAGTGGCTCAAGGAGGTCGAGGACTGGAAGAAGTCGCATCCCCTCACATACGAAGACAAAGACGGTTTTCTGCATCCGCAGTATGTCATCGAACAGCTGTACCGCGTCACTGAAGGAAACGCGATTATCACGACTGAGGTGGGGCAGAACCAGATGTGGGCTGCCCAGTTCTTCAAATACATACGGCCAAGACAGTTTATCACCTCGGGAGGACTGGGAACCATGGGATATGGACTTCCCGCAGCGATCGGCGCACAGCTCGCCAATCCTGAGGCAACGGTCATCGATATTGCAGGTGACGGCAGCATTCAGATGAATATTCAGGAGCTCGCGACCATCACACAGAATCAGCTCCCCATCAAGGTCGCTATTCTCAACAACGGGTTTCTGGGTATGGTCAGGCAGTGGCAGGAGTTCTTCTATGACAAACGTTATTCCGCCACCTGTCTGAAGAGAGATAAACGCTGTCCCGAAGTGTGCTGTAATCCCGGTCCGCAGTGTCCGCCCTTCGTGCCCGACTTCGTCAAACTTGCAGAATCCTACTTTGCTGTCGGTATGCGGATACAGAAGAAGGAAGATGTGGAAGGTGCACTCAAAGAGGCAATCAAGGTCGACAAACCGGTCATCATGGATTTCATCGTCTGTCCCGAGGAGAACGTGACCCCCATGGTTCCGGCCGGGGCGCCCATTCACACGATGATCAGCAGTAAAGAGGATGCGGAGAAATACCTGCTCGCCTAAGGGAGGGTAATAATGGGAACACATCACGTAACTTGAATTAAGCCATGTGCCTCCGTAATTAAGTGAGCTGTCATCTTAATTGGTAAATTGGGGGATCCCATGGAAAAAGAGTACACCATCGCAACAATAGTTGAGAACAAGAGCGGTGTTCTGGCACACATAGCCGGACTTTTCAGCGGTCGGGGGTACAATATCTCTGAACTCTCGGTCGGAGAAACTGAAAACCCCGAATACTCCCGCATGACCATTGTTGTCAAGGGCGATGATCAGGTACTGGAAAAGATACAGAAGCAGCTCAACCGATTCATCGATGTGATAAAAGTATGGGACCTCTCGAGCCTGCCCGCTGTTCACCGGGAACTCATACTCGTCAAGGTGAAGGCACAGCCTTCCCTGAAACAGGAGATCTTTCAGATTGCGGAGGTTTTCAAGGGAAAAGTCGTCGATATTTCCCATGACACCCTTACCCTGGAGGCAACCGGTATTTCAGAGAAAATCAAAGCTTTTGTCAACATTCTGAGGCCCTACGGCATACTGGAAATTGTTCGAACAGGAAGGGCCTCGATCAGCAGGGGCATCGGTAAGGGGAGGGTTAAGTCAAATGGATAAAATCTACATTTTCGATACAACACTGCGCGACGGTGAGCAATCGCCCGGTGCAAGCATGAGTGTGGAACAGAAGATCGAAGTGGCGAAGATACTCGCAAAGAGCGGTGTCGATATCATAGAAGCAGGTTTTCCCATATCATCACCGAAACAGTTTGAGGGTGTCACTCGTGTTGCCGAGAAGGTACGCGGTCCGATCATCGCAGGGCTGGCCCGAACTTTGGAAAAGGACATTTTGTCCTGCTTCGAGGCTATCAAGCCTGCTAAGAATCGACGCATACATACGTTTATTGCCACATCGGACATTCACATGACCCACAAGCTCAAAAAATCAAAGGATGAGGTCCTGAAGCTTGCGGTCGATGCGGTAGCTCTTGCCAAGTCTCTCGTTCCTGATGTTGAATTTTCCGCAGAGGATGCGACGCGCAGCGACTGGGGATTTCTCAAAGAGATCTACACCGCAGTTATCGAGGCAGGTGCAACCACCATCAATGTTCCCGATACAGTCGGCTATACAACACCCGGAGAGTTCAGAGAACTGATATGCTTTCTAAAGGAGAACGTAAAGAACATCGATGACGCGATTATCAGTGTTCACTGTCACAACGATCTCGGCCTTGCCACCGCAAACACCCTTGAAGCGTTCAGGGCAGGTGCACGCCAGGCTGAAGTGGCTATAAACGGGCTTGGTGAGCGTGCCGGCAACGCCTCCTACGAAGAGGTGGTGATGTCCCTGTGCACGAGAAAGGACAATTACAAGTTCGAGACGAACATCAAGTCCGAATACATATACCAGCTCAGCAAAACCCTGATCAATTTTACCGGTATCCATGTACAACCCAATAAAGCAATTGTAGGGGAAAATGCCTTTGCCCATGAGGCTGGCATTCATCAGGATGGCATGATCAAGCATCACACGACCTACGAGATTATGCGACCCGAGTCTATCGGTCGGCAGAGATCAACCCTCGTTTTAGGACGCCATTCTGGGAAACACGGGTTTGCTGCCCGTTTGAAGGACCTCGGCTACACGCTCGAGAAAAAGGATTTTGACAAAATATACGAGCGGTTTCTCGAGGTAGCTGACAAGAAACGGGAGGTTTTCGATGAGGACCTCTACGCACTTGTTGAGGAGGAGCTCAGCATTCTCCCCGAAGTCTTCTCTCTCGAGTACTTCAGCGTGGTGACAGGGAACAATGTCATTCCTACTGCCACTGTGAAGCTAAAGAAAAACGGAGAGTATTTTGAGGAAGCAGCTACCGGTGATGGGCCGGTTGACGCTGTGTACAAGGCTATAGAACGTATTACGAACACACCCACCAAGCTTATCAATTACTCCATCAATGCGGTGACTCACGGCAAGGATGCTATGGGAGGCGTAACCATTTCTGTCTCGAGGGATGACAAAATATACAGGGGGTACAGCGTGGCAACGGATGTTATCGAAGCATCCGCCCACGCACTTCTCAACGCGATCAACAAGATCCTCTACAATCAGGAGAAATGAGGTCAGGTCATGGTACAGCTATTCGACACAACTCTCCGTGACGGAACACAGGGTGAAAAGATAACTTTTTCCAGCGAGGACAAGGTACGCGTCGCGAAGGCACTTGACGATTTCGGGATACACTACATCGAGGGGGGATGGCCAGGCTCCAACCCCAAGGATATCGCTTTTTTCAAGAAGATAAAGAAAGTAGCATTGAAGCAGGCAAAAATAACCGCCTTCGGCAGTACAAGGCGTTCGGGAAACAAGCCGGAGCATGATCCCAACCTCAAGGCCATTACTGACGCAGGCACGCCCGTGGCCACCATATTCGGAAAGACCTGGGACCTCCACGTGAAGGAGGCGCTCCGTGTAACACTCAAAGAGAACCTGACCATGATCGAGGAGTCCGTGGCCTATCTCAAATCACGGGGTCTCGAGGTCATCTATGACGCCGAACACTTCTTTGACGGGTACAAGAAAAATCCCTCCTATGCTCTCCAAACCCTTGAAGCTGCTGCCAGGGGAAAAGCTGATATAATTGTGCTCTGCGATACGAACGGCGGCACCCTCCCCCATGAACTCGAACCGATTTTCAAGGAGGTGCGCAACCATGCTGACTGTCCGCTCGGTATCCATGCCCACAACGACAGCGGCGTGGGAGTGGCCCTCACCATTGAAGCGGTGAATCAGGGCGCTGTACATGTGCAGGGCACCTTCAACGGCTACGGTGAACGCTGCGGCAATGCGAATCTCTGCTCGATCATTCCCATACTGAAGCTCAAGATGGGCATCGACTGCGTAAGCGATGAAAACCTGCGCAACCTTGCCGGTGTCTCCCGGTACATCAGCGAGCTCACAAACCTGACCCATGACCTGAAATTGCCCTTCGTCGGTGAGAGCGCCTTTGCCCACAAGGGGGGTATTCACGTTGATGCAATCATGAAGAACCCGAAATCCTACGAGCACATTGATCCGGAACTCGTGGGCAATGTGCGAAGGGTGTTGCTCTCCGATCTCTCCGGGAAGAGCAACATCTACTACAAGGCGTCACAATTCGGCATCGATTTGAGTGTCATGGACAATCATAAGAAGAAGACCAAGGAGATACTGCGAAAGCTCAAGGAGATGGAGAACGCTGGCTATCAATTCGAGGGCGCTGAAGGATCGTTCGAGATCCTCCTGAAAAAACTCATTGAAAAGTTCGATGAGTTTTTCTACCTCGAGGGTTTCAGGGTCATAACTGAAAAGCGGGGACCGAAACATGACCCACTGTCAGAGGCGACCATCAAGGTAACCGTTGACGGCGAAAAGGAGCTCACTGCGAGCGAGGGTGTTGGGCCCGTGAACGCCCTTGATACGGCACTGCGCAAGGCACTCACGGTGTTCTACCCCACCCTCAAGGAGATGCGGCTCATCGACTACAAGGTACGTGTGCTCGAGACAAACATGGCAACTAAGGCCTATGTTCGAGTCCTCATTCAGAGTACTGACGGCAAGGATGTGTGGGGCACTGTGGGCGTGTCGCGGAATATCATGGAGGCAAGCTGGCTTGCGCTCGTCGACTCCATATCATACAAACTGCTGAAGGATGAGAAGGCGGGGCGTACAATTCTGAAAAAAGTGAACGGAGAGCCCTAATTTCTATTCAGAGAAGCATCCGGCAACGAATGAAATACTATGTGTAAGACCTAATCCGCCACAAGGTAGTCCCTGTAGGGCCAGTTGTCCATCCCCCCTTCTATGGAAAACATCTCCCGGAATGGTTCATGCTGCTCATCATACTCATCCTGTAAGAGAACACGCAGGGCTTTCAGGGCTGTGGACCCGTCCGACGAGATGAGCATCACCGTTTTGTTGCGGGGGAGCTCATCCCTTCGCTCCATAAAGGTGCCGTCATCCCAGGGAAGGCTCAATGCACCGGTGACGTGGCTCGCACGATACTCTTCCTCAGGCTGCACGTCCACCAGGACATAATCATCCTCACCCTTCATGATCTTGTACAGCAGCATTTCGGGCATGATGATATAGGCGGTGAGCTCGATCTCATCCTGCGAAAACTGGGCATGGATGGAATGTGTGAAGAGTTGGAGTGCAAGGAAAAGGGATAGGAAGACAAGAGCTCCAGCAACAGGTTTCATGCGCATGCTGTTCGTATCCCTGTTGAGGCCCGTGGAGCGGGAAATCTTCGACTTCCCGCTCCAGTACCCCTTGTCTTTGGTCTGCAGTACAATTAGGTTTGCAGTACAAATTCGCCCTTGAGCGGTCGGGTGTGAATGCCGCATTCGCCGCCGCACTTGCTCGTCCCGATCCACCTGCCGGAACGCTCGTTGTCATCGGTTGTGATGTTCGTGCAGGGTGCGCAGCCGAGAGACCTGTACCCTTCAGCATAGAGCGGGTTGACATCAACCTTGTTGAGCGCCAGAAACTGCCAGACCTCCCGCTCCTTCCATATAAGTATGGGATTCAGCTTCATGAGCCCCTCATCGCGCTCCTCGACTTCCCGGTAATCGGTCCTGGTCCTTCCCTCGGTAGAGCGAAGCCCGGTCACCCAGCAGGATACATCCATCTCATCAATTGCCCAGCGGGTCGGCAGTACCTTGAGCATATTGCAGCAGCGGTCAGGGTCGTACTCGTAGAGATTCTCAGGAACTTCTTCGTCGTTGCGAAAGATTTTCAGCTCGGGGTACTTGGCCACCTCACCATGCATGAAACGGATCGTCTCCCGGGGTTTGAACCGTGTAGTTACGATGAAGCCCCTGATCTTGGGGTCCACCATCTTTGCCAGGGCCCAGACAACGACCGAATCCTTTCCCAGGCTGTTGGCAACCACAAGTCCGTCACCGTACCGGTCATAGGCCTCGTCGATCAGTGACAGGGAACGGTTCACCTTCTCCTTGTAGGTGAGATTTTCCACAAGTTCTTTCATGTTGTCATTGTTTTCTAAAAGTCCCATACAATTCTCCTTACTCAAATTGCTTATTTGAGGAGAAGTATAGTAGGGACAGTGAAAAGAGGGAAATAAATATGCCTAATGAACTTTGTAGTGAGATTACAATTTGTTATAGAGAAATTCCATAACGATTACTGCAGGTTTTTACACGGGTGCATCACAGATCATGCTCGTGGGCAAAGGCGGTAGAGTAGCGCTTGATCCACTCCCGCGCAATACAGCCGAGATCGAGTTCTACGTGATGCCGACGCTCGAGCCTCTCTTTGAAAATCTCGATACGTACGGCCTGCTCGGCAAGCCTCGCTTTGAGCAGTTCATGCTCGTCGGCGAATAAAACGGCAATCATATACATGCCGTCTCCCAACTCCTCACAGCGGATAACCGTACCATCAATGGTAAATCTATGCTGCTCCACCATAAGGTCGATCTCGAGCTCCGATCCTTCAGGGAAACAGTGGGTACCCCTGAACTGAAGCCCTCCACCGCCTATGTTCTCCGCATTGAACTTGTGCTCCTGCCTTCCATGCTCGTGATGCATGACAGACACCTTCAGCGGGTAGGAGAGGGGATGCCGGATAAATTTTCTTCGCTCATCCTTAGTCATGGCGTTCAAAGGGAAGGAGATGTGCATAGTTCTTGCCCAGTGCGAGGTTTCGGAACTCCTCAGAGAGCTGGCCGACATCGAGAACTCTTCTGAAGGTGCCTCCGGTTATTGACGCGATTCTCCTGAGCAGCATTTCATCGTAGCTCATGAAATCAAAGGGTGTTCCTACCCCCACTGTATCAATGACAATTCTCTTCCCGGCAGCCTGCCGTGCAAGATTGATTATGGCCATCTTCCCGGTCGTGGTGGGCATTCCATCGGTGAGGAGCACGATTCGTTTTGCCCCGCCCCCTGTTCCCAGGTTATCGATAGCCATAGTAATCCCCTCAAACATGGCTGTCGCACCGTTTGGCATGAGGGCGTCGATACGGTTCTCCAGGTGCTCGTAGTTCATGGAGCACCGTTCGATGAGCATGGCACGCTCGCCAAAGCTGACGATACCAATCCGGTCGCCCTGCCCCATGAGGAACTTGCTGCGAATGAACTCCCGCACGGCATTCTTGGCCGCGTTCATCTTCTCTATGCCTGATATGTACTCCATCATGCTGCCCGAGGTATCAATGAGGAGTATGAGGGTTTCGGCAGGTATTATCTCAATCTCATCGCCAATATGAACATTGAGAAGGTCCCTTGTCGTCCGTCCCAGGCGGGCAATCCTGTCTGTACCATCCGATTGGGATGACACGCCCACACGTGCTCTTACGGCACGGTCACCCTTCCTGAGCGTCACATAGTCGCCCTTGTGTACACCGAACTGCTCCCGCAGATGCCTGGCAAGCCGTACAATGGGTTCAGATGCCTGACTGTCCTCCCTGAACCCCTCGAGTATGCGGATGGTCGGATTTTCAAATACAGGGGTGGGAAGATTGCGGTTCAATCCTTTTTGCTCGTCGTCTTCCTTTTTACTGAAGAGTCCCATGGTAACCTTTAAAAATGCTAGAGGTTTCTCTTTCCGAATAGGTCGAGAAAGCGGTCTTCATACTCGGGGAACAGGCCCCATCGGTCGAGTTCCTCTTTCAGATCAGCCGCCTTGGAAATATCCTGCGCTGCAGCATCGAACAGGAACTCTATCCGCTCCCTCACCTCCGGTACGATCTTCTCTGAGGCCTCCTCCTTGTTCTCCCCTTCTGTGACCTCGTAGACGGTTTCCGTACCCGATTCTGCGGTTTCTTCGGCTCCAAGAAGGGTCTGCTTCGTGGTCTTGCTGACCTTCTCAACCTCTTCCTCGACAAACTTGGCCATTTGAAGAAGACCATCCAGATCGATTTCTATTTCCCGGTATTTCATGAATACCCGCAGTATGGAGAGTGAGGATTTCGGGTTTTCGATTTTTGCGGTGTAGAATGGGATTTCCCCCAGAAGGCACAGCCCCTGAAGGCCCGCTTCCTTTGCCACTCCCAGGAGCAGTCCATTCAAGCCGCCGATGTGGCCCACCGTCATGATTTTAACACCGAGCTGTGACAGTTCCTTCTGAAGATTTGTCTCCGTGGTGACACCCCATACACCAGGATCAGCCCGATGCGTGATGTTGACAGGTGTCGCAGCAAAGGTGATTACCTGCTCGACCTTGTACAGCAGGGCGATCTCAACCACTCTCTGTGCGAGATCGTACTCCTTCTCCATGACAGGTTGTGATTCACCGATAAATAGTATCAGATCATACTTCCCACGCGGATTTGAATAGATGAAGAATTCATTCTTCGGGAGATCGGGTATGTCAACGACACCCTCCCGAATCTGCACACCTGTCCTGTAAAAAATGTCCTGCGGCTCTATCTCCGCGAATTTCTCCGCGCCCAAGGTTTCCTTGAGATACGTGACCGCACCAAATGCCACGTTTCCCATACCTGGCCACGCCGCCACCAGAATAGGTCGGCGCGGTTCTATTCGGTGAAGGATCCGAATAGAGGGATGCATGCTCACCTCCGTTTTATCCAGAATCGACAGCTGACACATGCCCGCGGGTATCGGAGCTATCTACTTGTTGCAAACCTGTGCTCCCCCTAGTATATTGGCACAAGTATAATGTACTCCCATTGTTCAAGTCGTTCAATTCATTTTATAAGCGGTCTGTTCAGCGGGCGAGACATGATGCGAAAGGGAGAATAGCATGGACATTCTCGTACTGAACAGCGGCAGTTCATCTCTGAAGTATATCCTGTATCGGTGGGAGGAGCGTACAACTCTGGCCAAAGGCATCGTGGAACGGGTGACCCAGGGAGGTTCATCCATACTACATGAGGTGATCGGAAGAGACATGATCGAAATCACCCGGGACTGTCCAACCCACAGGGAGGCTGTCGACCTCATCATGGAGGTGCTTACCGGTCATGATCACGGGGTCATCGAAACAGTCGAAAGCATAAAGGCCGTTGGGCACAGGGTCGTACACGGAGGCGAGAGCTTCAACAAGTCGGTCATCATCGATGACGAGGCCCTGAATACCTTCAAGCAGCTCTCGGATCTTGCCCCTCTTCACAACCCGCCAAACATAATCGGTATTGAAGCTGCAAAAAAGGTGCTCCCCCATATTCCTCACGTGGCAATCATGGACACCGCGTGGCATCAAACCATGCCCGACTATGCCTACATCTATGCCCTTCCCTACGAGTGGTACACTGACCGTCATATCAGAAGATACGGCTTCCACGGAACCTCTCTTCTCTACTGTGCGAAGCGGGCGGCTCTGCTCCTGGGCAAGGATCCCTTTGAAACGAATCTCATCATCGCACATATTGGAAATGGTGTGAGCTTCAATGCCGTGAAACACGGCGTTTCAGTGGACACGAGTATGGGCTTCACGCCCCTGGAGGGTGCGGTCATGGGCACCCGATCCGGAGACCACGACCCGGCCATCGGCCTGTACCTGATGGAGCATGAAGGTCTCTCAGTACAGGAAATGAACACCTTTCTCAACAAGAAGAGTGGACTGCTGGGCATCACCGGGCAGTATATCGACCGCCGGGATATACGAAGAGCCGCACATGAGGGGGACAAGCGGGCGCGGCTCGCTCTTGAGATTGAAACCTACAGGGGTAAGAAATACATCGGTGCATATGCGGCTGCACTCGGTAACGTTGATGCGCTCATCTTCACGGCTGGAGCGGGAGAACTGAGCCCCGAGATACGGGGGAAGATGACCCACGGTATGCAGAAGCTCGGCATTATCCTCGATCCTGTTAAAAATGAGACGTCGATGACGCGTAATGCCGAGACCGAGATCACCGGTGGGGGTTCCATAACCAGGGCCTTTGTTATTCCCACCGATGAGGAGTTTGTGATGGTGGAGGACACCGTTGCCCTTCTCGAGGGACGCTACGATATTCACACCAATTTCACCTATTCATTCCAGAACCCGGATTATGAAAACAAGCTTCGAGAGGAAGCCTTTGAGCGGGAAGCTCAGGAAAAGCCCGAACTCCGGCAAATTCGTGCGTTACCCACAGTCACCTGAAAATCATTGAAGTCTATTCCCAAATGAAAAAAGTGATCCCTGCAATTTCAGAGAGGATAGGGAGGGCAATCGAAGAGCAGGTGTTCCCGGGATGTGTGGTTGGCATCGTGGATGCGTCTGGCAGCCGCCTCGTTCTGCCCTTTGGACGGTATACCTACGAGCCCGATGCTCTGGAGGTCCGGGAGGATACGGTCTACGACGTGGCCTCCATTACCAAGGCCATACCAGTTTCCTGCCTGGCCCTGCAGCTGATCGAGCAGAAAAGGGTGCATCTCGATGACCGGCTCATCGAATATCTTCCCGAGTTCAACAACCCCGATCGGGAAAGCGTGTTGATCAGACACCTGCTTTCCCACACGCTTCATTTCGGTTTCCCGCTCTCCTCACTCAAAAACCAATCTCCCGAAAGGATCATGCGGGCAATCTTCGAGACACCCTTCAAGAGCAGGCCGGGTTCGGTCTTTTCCTATTCCAATGCAACGAGTATTCTCCTCGGACTTGTCATCGAGCGCATATACGGAGAATCCCTCGATGACGCGGCAGACAGGGTATTCTTCGAACCGCTGCTCATGGAAAAAACCACCTTCCACCCGCTTCAGAGATTCGAAAGATCAGAAATCGTACCCACTGAGATCGACAATTGGCGCGGCGGCGTGGTGCAGGGTGAAGTGCACGACGAGAGTGCATGGACGCTGCTTCATGCTCCGAAGAGCGAGCAGAAAGTTATAGGAACTGATAATGATACAGAGGAAGATAAAAGGCTGACAGAAGGGAGCCCGTTGGTATCAACGCTGCCCGGGACACCAGGTTCTGCAGGCCTTTTCTCCACCGCTCCCGACCTGCTGAATTTCCTCCATATGTTCCTGAACCATGGTACATGGAAAGGGATGCGCTTCTTCTCCGATGAGACAATCAGAGACATGAGTACAAATCGGATCGAAAGCATTGGCGCATGCACTGGGCTGGGTTGGGAACTCAATCAACCACGCTACATGGGTGAGCGTTGTTCTCAGCGAACCATCGGCAAGACGGGGTTTACCGGCTGCATGTGCCTCTGTGATATGGAGAAGGGCTTCGGCATTGTTCTTCTTTCCAACTACACCTACCCCGGAAGAAAACCTGACAAGGAGACTATAAACGAGGTGCGCCGAGACATTGCCGACATACTCTTTTCCTGAGAATAATCGAACTTAGTTTTCACTTCTTTAAACTACAGCTTCTCCACGGTACCGGCAATCTCTTCATTCTCCAGCTTTTCCACCTCCTGCCGGTAGTACTCCTGATAGACGACAAAACGGTCGAGCTGCTTGAAGGAGAGGCGTGCGGTTTCAGGGGCCGGGCCCGTAGGATAGAGGAATATCTCGTAGTTATTCTCATACAGGCGGTAGTAGGGGGCTGTTGCCACTTCATTGGGGCCGTATTTCTCGATCAGCTTCTCACCCATGGAGAATATAAGCTTCTCGATAATTGTCTGTGAATGGTTCTCTTTCAGCACATAACTGACATTAAAATAGAGGAGCTCCTTGTTCTCATTGAAGAAGAGGGATATATTCTCCTCGTAAAACTGAAGGTCCTTCTCGAGAAGGGCATAATGGGTACCATAGGGTGCCTTGATCTCTTCCTCCTTTACCGTGTACTCCTCTGTACGGGCCTTGCTGAGCAGACTGTCGTACTTCTTCCCAAATTCGATAAAATCATACTTCGGCGCGACCTGGCAGAAGAGGGATGCAGTGGGTATAAGGACCGTAAGCAGGAGAAACAGCAGGAAAATGGGCATCATTCGTCTATAGCTTTTATTCAACATAGTTCCATCCTGTCTAGTTGTGATGTAAAGATGCGCTTATCTCTAGTATATATCGGACTTCAGTATGCAAAAATATAACCCGGCAGGAGAAAACTTTTTTCTTTCACCTGACTGCGAAGGACCTTCATCCGGATAGTGTCAAAGGAATTGTGGTGATAGGTCCTAAATCTCAATCTGTTTCTGCACCTGTACTGCGGTCACCGCAACCGTGTACACGATATCGGTCACCGTGGCACCCCTGCTCAGGTCGTTAGCTGGTTTGTTCAGTCCCTGCACGATAGGTCCAATAGCCGGCACGTTTGCCGACCGCTGAACCGCCTTGTAGGCCGTGTTCCCGGCATCGAGATCGGGAAAGATATAGACACTTGCCTTTCCTGCAACCTTGCTGTCCGTGATCTTCACACGTGCTACCTCTGCGGATATGGCAGCATCATACTGCAACGGCCCCTCTATGGCAAGGTCAGGTCGTTTCTTCTGAGCAATCTCGGCAGCCTTCTTCACCTTGTCCACATCCTCCCCCTTCCCAGAGGTGCCTGTGGAATAGGAGAGCATGGCAACGAAGGGCTCGATACCAAAGGCCATTGCCGTTTCGGCGCTCGTTATGGCAATGTCTGCAAGCTGCTCGGCATTGGGATTCTCAACAAGGGCGCAGTCACCGAACACGACCACCTTTTCGGGCATACACATGAAAAAGACACTGGAGGCGAGAGAGATGCCTTTCCGCGCGCGAATGAGCCGAAGAACGGGCCCGAGTGTTTCTGCGGTGGAATGCGTGCTTCCGGAGACAAACCCGTCGGCATGGTCCTTGTACACCATCATGGTTGCAAAGTAGACAGGATCGAGCATCTGATCCCGCGCCATTTCATGTGTAACGCCCTTGTGCTTGCGAAGCTGATAGTATGTGTCCGTGTAGTCTTCAAGTGTCTTTTCGTCGATTGATTCCATGTCCACGATCTTGGCACCCTCGATATTGGCGCCAATGCCCCTTGCCGTGTCCATGATCTCGTCTTCATGGCCGAGCAGGCAGATGTGGCAGATACCACGCTGCAGGAGTTCCTCCGAGGCATGCAGAATACGGGGTTCACCGCCCTCGGGCAGCACGATATATTTCTTCCCGGCCTTCGCCATCTCGAGTAGGCGGTACTGAAACATCCTGGGCGTGGTAATCTCCTTGGACACCGCGCCGAGCTCCATGTGTATTCCGTTCACATCTACGTATCGCTCTACCGTATGTTTGACAACCTCGAGCTTTTCACGGTCATCAGCCGTGAGCTCACCGGAGATCCTGTTCACGTTCATGGCCGTGGTGTAGGTGTCTTCCTTCACAGAGAGGACGGTGAGCCCCGCATCGGCAATACCATCGAGAAGTTTTCTCGTGTTTTCGCCCGGGAGCAGGCCACCGGTCAGTATGACACCCGAAAATCGGGGATACTGAAAAGACTTCTGCGCGATCATGGCCGTGAAGATGAGGTCGATACGGTCTCCCGGTGTGATGAGGAGGCACCCCTCCTTGTCCTTCATGTAATGGAGGGCATTTTCAGGGGTCATAGCAAGGACCTTCACATCTGTCACCACCTTCGAGAGGTCATCGCCCTTGTAGAGAATGTCCGCCTCGAGGGTCTGGGAGACCTCACGAAGCCGGGGTCCGGAGAGCAGGGGGTTGTTGAGAATGGTACCGAAGAGGGGGATCTTTTCAGCCTTCAGGAGCCTCTCGAGCTTATTCATATTGTCCGCAAAGTTGAGCATATCGAAACGGTTCACCACCGCTCCAATCAAATTGCATCCCTGCTCTTTGAATGACTCGGCACACTCACTGACATTCAGTACGATCTCCTCGACGGTCTTTCCCCCACCCTTTGCCACAAGGAGCACCGGCGCACCCAGGTTCTGCGCGATCTCTGCATTGATATCGAACTCGAGAGCAGAAATGGTGCTTGTGTAGTCAGTGCCCTCTATGACAACCACATCCTTATCCTTCGCAATTCTCCCGTAAGAATCGAATATCTTCTCAAAGAGCTGCTCCTTGTCCTGCAGCGCATCGTCCATGCTTGCCGGGTTGATATCCGCATCGTCGTCACTGAGATTGAAGATGTTTTTCACCAGGCTTGCGTCTTTATCAATGCTGCTCCCATCAATGTATATCTGGCCTATGGGCTTCATGTAGCCGACGGTTGGGATCATCGCCTGCAGGGCATTGATCAGGCCAATGGTGACGAGGCTCTTTCCGCTTCGATGTTCCGTGGAGGTGATGAAAATCTTCTTTTCCATGTTGTACTCCCTCTACATAGCAGTGTAAGGATGACAGGATAACAGTGAAAGAGTAAACACGATACAGGTTCTGCAGTACTATTTCAAATATGAATACAAATGAAATAAAAACAAAGGGAAAACAGCTGACCCCCCGATACAGGGGCACGCTCTCATCTCTTCCCGCGTCCCGATTGAGCGGTCACGAATCGCAGCTCTCCCACCACCAGGTCGTTCAACTCACCGTTTTGCATACGCCACTCCCAGTTCCCCAGGGCAGTTCCCGGCGTATTCATCCTCGCCTCGGAACCGAGCCCTAGGACATCCTGTATTGGAATGATGACCCAGTTGGCCCTGCAGTGCATGAGGTTGTGGAGTACGGCCCGCCGCAGCTTCTGTTTTCCGCACATTCTGCACGTCACGTACTGACGGACCCGCCGGCGCCCCCGCCTCACTTCAATCCCTTCACCCTGCTTTTCTCCCGAAGAATTAAACAGCCAGCCGATCAGCGTTTCATTGTCATGTGTTCCTGTATAGGCCACACAGTTTTCAACATACCGGTGGGGCAGATGAAGTTCTGACGAGCTCTCGCCAAACCCAAACTGAAACACGCGCATGCCCGGCAGGCCAAACCTGTCGCGAAGCGCTATCACATCCTCGGTTATCACTCCCAGGTCCTCGGCAATAAAGGGAAGGGACGGGAAATGCTCTGCCATCACTGTAAGGAACTCCTCCCCCGGGCCCTGGGTCCATGCCCCGGCTGCAGCAGTAGTGGCGCCGAAAGGCACTTCCCAAAACCCTGCAAGCCCCCGGAAATGATCGATACGCACGCAGTCGAAAAGTCGGAGATTGTGAGAAACGCGCTCTACCCACCAGGAATATTTTTCCTCCTTCAACCGGGCCCAGTCGAAAATGGGATTGTTCCAGAGCTGCCCCGCCTCGCTGTAGAAATCCGGGGGGACGCCCGACACGGACAGCTGCCGCTTCTCTTCATCCAGCTTGAAGAGATGAGGATATGCCCACACATCGGCGCTCTCCAGATTCACATACAGGGGGATGTCGCCGATGATGGTGATATTTCGGTCATTGCAGTATGTTTTCAACTCTGACCACTGCTGAAAGCAGAGGTACTGAAAGAACTTTTCACATTCGATCGATTCATGCAGTCTCCTTCGAACTTCTTCCAGCCCTCCTGTGTGACGGTCGCGAAGGGGTACAGGCCAGTTCCGCCATGCCAGGCCCTGCAAGTCACTTCTGATAGCAGAAAAAAGAGTATAATCATCGAGCCAGTGGCGGTTGGCATTGCAGAAACGGCTGAATCCCCTGGCATCTAG
This sequence comes from uncultured bacterium, assembly GCA_965603595.1. Lineage (GTDB taxonomy): Bacteria > Spirochaetota > B62-G9 > B62-G9 > DRHN01 > JAGLSF01. The sequence continues at coordinate 7,390 of CBFDDP010000019.1, read as the reverse complement.
CTGCATCTCCTTGAAATTCTTGAAAACCCCTGCGAGTATATTCCCCTTCCCTTCGGTAACGGCCCTGTAATTCGTCCTGCGCACAGAGGATTCAGGTACCGTTTCAATATCTTTTTCTTTAAGAAGCCCTTTTTGCACAAGAAGCTGCGGACTGATCAGCAGAGGATTCATGGCGAACGCCGATGTGCTGCTGTAGGGTGAGCTTCCGAATTGGAGGTCCGTGGGATTCAGGGGCAGCATCTGCCAGAGATTCTGTCCTGCAGCATGCAGGAAATCCGCTAAACGAAAAGCACCCTCCCCCAGGTCACCAATCCCGAAAGGGGACGGAAGTGAGGTGATGGAAACAAGTACGCCGCTCTCTCTCTTCAGCTCCATGCTATCTTTCCGACGGGTATCTTTAATTGTACATCACCGGAGCGTGTGTTCAGCCCTGGTAAATCTGTTATGCCTCCGCTGTACTTTTTGCCCGGTTCATTATAGAATAAAGTTAGGGATTCTGAGAAGTAAAGGAAAGCATGAGTGGTTATACACCGAAATCTCTGCTCGGGCTATGGGAGCACCTACTGCAGGGGGAAGCAACCAGTTGACTTTGCATATCATGCAAACTACAATATTTATAACATCCTATGGAGACCCCTCCTATGCCCTGGGCCTATAAACTCTCCTCCCTTTGCCTGTACTATCACAACATAAAGGAACCGATCGGCGAAGAGCTCATCAAGGATGAAATCACCCGGGGCTTTGCTGAGTACCGCTGTTTCCCCTTCATGCCCGACACCCATGTGATCGGTCAGCTACGGGACAATGTACCCATCGATTCCTTCTTCCCCCGGTTTGCAGACATCAGAAACGATGCCTATGCCGCGGTTGGAGGCGGGGACCAGACCGTGCTGGGCCGGCTGCAGCGCAATGCCCTGCTCTCATCAAGACTGCACAGGGCCATCGTATTGGTCCATCGCGCCCTTCAGGAAATAGATGATGCATCACTGTCTGGAAGAAGGTTCGTCGTGGTTCGTGAGCGTGCAGGTACGCCCACTCTGTATCATATTGAGGATACACTCACCGTGTTGGCCCATGTGGGACAGGGGCCCCAGTGGACGGAGATCCCGACCATGTATCTCGGCCTGAACATGTTCGATCTTCTCGCATGGGAAGAGCGGCAGGGAGAAACGAAACATTTCAACGTCTTCAAGACACTGCTCAAAATTGAGGAACGGGCAATAGAGACAGGTTACTTCCATCTTGAGAAGATGCCGCCCTCCACGGCAGCTGCGATGCGGGCACTCGCAGACAAGGTGATTCGTTCCTCCCGCACAGCGGAACTGCGGGTGGAGGAGGCTCCCAAACCCGTCACGATCAGGAGATTTACTGCAAAGAACCGAACGAACATTCTGAGAGGCCTGAATGCACGCAGCCGTGACAACGAACTCGACTTCGATTATGAAAGAACCGTGAAGGCCGTGGAATCACTCAGTCGTTTTGCTCGTATGTACAAGCGGAGTGACGATTATGAATCACTGCGAGAGGTCGTACGGCTGCTCGTTGCAGCGTCGGGTCACGATGTGCATGAGGTGCGAAACCGGGCCAATATCACACTCGAACGGGTGTTCTCCCCCAAGGAGTTCGACGCACCCCTTGCCACTCAGTTCCTCAATCTGGTCAAAGGTTCAGTGCACCGGTTTGCATTCGACCTTCCACCAAACAGGTCCGGCTATTACGTAAGGCTTTACCTGAACCGAACTGACGATCAGTTCATACTCGAAAAGGATATGGACTTCCTGGACATGGACCTGCACTTCGATGAGGAATCCGGACAGTATAGGGCGGAACATCGCTTTGACCGTATCGGCCATGTGGATTACCTCGTCTATTCCAGGAAGCGAACCCGCCCCGTCTGGTTGACCGAGCGGGGGTGCAGCGGCAGAATCAACATCATACCCGATGTAAGGGGCGAGATAATTCTTGAAATCTTCCCTGACATTCACGGCCACACACGGGTGTACTGGCGCGACCCCGAAGGCCACACGGGGCTGGTATACAACGAAAACGGCGAGGTCATACGGCTCGGCAGGTTCTCGGACATCACGGCCCATCTGGAGGATCTGAAACAGCGCTACGATATCACAGCCCTCTATCTGCTCGGTGTACAGAAACGCGGAGCGAACCGTGAAGACTGGGCACCGGAAGCAACCTCTCCCTCTCCCTTTTCACCCATGAGCCTGACCCAGATTGAACCGGCACTGGGCGGGGCAGAGGAACTGAGGAAGCTCATTGATCGCGCCCACAATTTGGACATCAAGATCATCATTGACATCGTTCCCCATCTGAACAGGAGAAGCACGGTCATTCCGGATGATCAGGTCATTCACTGTTATGACGACAGCGGGAACCTGGTTGTCAGGGCGTCCACAGATGGGCGTTACGGAAGCTGGAACGACGGCAAGCTGCTCAACTATCGAAAGTTCGAGATATGGGAGTGGACAGCAGATTCGATCATGGAGCTTATAGAACGGTTCGATATTGACGGAATACGCTACGACTCAGCGCATGCCGTCCCCATCATGATGAAGCGCAACAACTACCCACTCATCTACGGGAAGCGCCGGGGGCTTGATGAGATGGTCGAGGGAACCATCGTCGTAAATGACAGGGAAGACGATCACTTCATCACCACCGGTTTCTATGACTCTGCATGCAGGGACCTCATCGCCATACCCTTTCACTACTATCTCATGCTCTCCATCGAACGGTGTCTCCTGCGGCAGGGAAAGGAGTTCTTCATCAACATCGCGGAGTGTTATTGGGGAAGGGAGCGGGTTCTCACCCGGACCGGGATTGCCCCCTACAACTCTGCACTCTTCAAGATCTGTGAGAACATTATACACGGCAAGACAGATGTACGCGAGATCTACCATCTCTACGACTCCTACTACCCCTGGGCACTGCCCCCTGGAACACAGCTCCTGGGCATACTGGGCAACCACGATGAGCGGCGCGCCCTCAATACCTTCGGCCTCCGGGGGCTGCGGGCAGCAATCGGACTTACTATCTACATGAGCGATATTGTGATGGATTATGAGGGGAGCGCCGAGGGGGAGGGGTGGAAGGTCTTCCTGGACAACATATACGTGAACTGGAACGCCTTCGAATACATGGCCAATCCGGGTCTCGAACAGTTTTACAAAGAGACATACGCCTTCCATCGCCGAAACAGGGGTACCGGTTATCTCATATGGACAAACAACAACATGGTGGCAGCAGCCATGAAGTTCACCGATGAGGGGATATGGATAGGGGCATTCAACTTCTCCGATGAGAGCCAGCCGGTTGATTTGCAGTTCGATAATCCATCATTGCCCATAGAGGATGATGCATTCTATCGGGTTGTTGACCCTATATACTCACGGGTTACCGAGCAGTACAGTTACTACACTGGAATGGAGCTGCGGGTCTCGAGGATACACACCATTGTCACCTACACGGACCGCACCAAGCATCTCAGGCTCGAGGAGATCGACGACCGTCAGCTGTTCTACAGAGATTTCCTCCATGATTCCCTTTTCCGGTTCAGCACACTGGCAACCGTTGAACACGCAGGGCACAATTTCTTCTTCCAGGAACTCTGCCTCCATGTCGGAAGGTATCACGATTTTATTGCCTTTCTCGAAGAGAATGTTATCCACCTTTTCGATAAGTCCTATCAGCATATCATCGACCTCGGACTGAAGCGCGCACTCTTCCACATCGTCAAGCGCGGGATTGCCCCGGCAAAACGCATTTTGGACTACATCGACAGGCTCGCGAAACATTCGACCGAGGAGCTCGGCACCCTCGGTAAAAACCTTCAGGGGCAAAACAAACGCGGTTCGCTGGTTTTCATATCTGCCGAAGCGGAGCCCTTCTCAAAAAGCGGCGGGCTGGCAAATGTGGTATACGAGCTCCCGCGGGAGCTCGCCGCCCTTGGAGAAGAGGTGTATGTCATAACTCCCCATTACCGGCACGGGGATGAAAAACTTGTCACCAAGATGAAAACGGCAGTGAAACGCTACGGCATCACATACACCGGGAAGAATATCCGTTTCAGGATACAGGACGGGGAGTATGAGTCTGGGGTGCACAGAGGAACAGTCGACGGGGTCACCTATTTTCTCCTCGACCATTATGAGTTCTTCGACGGACTATACTGGGGGTACACCGCTGAAGAGAAGCTTCGCCGGCGTGTGGCCTTCGCCCGAGCCGCCACAGAGGTCATTGCCACGTTTAACCTGTATCCCATATGCACCTTTACCAACGACGCTTTCGCGGGCATTTTCAACGGCATTGTGCGGGGAGACCCCTACTACCAGTACAATGCCAACTATCGGCGAAACACCTACTTTCACATCATACACAACATGGGCTGGCAGTACTTCGACGCTTATTACCGGCATGATCGGGGGTTCGACCACTTCCTGCTCTTCAATCTTCCGGAATGGCAGGCTGCTAATTTTGTCGATCCCCATCACCATGATCGGATCAATTGTATGGCCGCCGGGATACGCTACTCTGACAGGGTCATTACGGTCAGCCCCTCCTATGCACGCCAGATCGAAGTGGCAGCTGACGGCCTGGAGCCGCTCCTGCACGATGTGATAGGCATCAACAACGCACTTGGAAGAGATTTCACAGGGCAACTGCAGCGCCGGTTCGAGGAATCGGGTTTTGTGGAGGAAAGCTTCCCCCTGTTGCTCGAACAGGTGAAGAACACAAAAAAACTGAGGGTACAGCTTGCGGAACGCTTCCCCGAACTTCTTGAGAGTGCCCGGTTCTGCGAAACCGTTCCCGACATGCAACGGCGGGAAACGCTGGTGAAGATGCGAAACAAGCTCCTACTTCAGGCTAAGCGTGGTCTGGAGGTGAACCCGGACCGTGTGCTCTTCTCCATGATACACCGCATCTCTGAACAGAAGGGATTTCAGCTCCTGCTCGATGCCTCGGAGGGTATTTTCAGCCATTTGAGGTTTCAGGGCATCATAGGCGGTTCCGTTTCAGGAGGCGACCAGCGGGGGGAGGAGCTTGCACGAGGGCTTCAGTACCTGCAGGACTTCTATCGCGACAGTGTTTCTGTCAACATCGGCTTTCAGGATGTTGCCGTCCCCCTGCTCTCCTCCGATATATTTCTCATGCCCTCCCTGTACGAGCCGGGCGGCATCTCGCAGCTCGAAGCCTTTGCATGCGGCTGCTTTGTGGTGGCCCGGGCTACAGGGGGCCTGCGCGATACTGTGTACCCCCTGCAGGCAAAGGACGGAGAGATTGAGGGAAACGGATTCCTCTTCGCAGACTTTACCGCTGCATCCTTCTACGATGCCATGGAACGCTGCCATGATTTCTACAAAAAGGCTGATGAAGACCTGCTCCACAAAGCCCGCCAGTCTGCCCGGCAGTACGTGCATTACTGGGACCGTTCAGCGCGGCAATATATAGATAACATTTACACCATTAAGGAGATCATACGCAGTGATTAAGCCTTCTAATCCCGCATTCCCAGGAGGATAACCACTGTCCTTTCACCCGCATGATAGTGATTCTCGGGAATGATACTTTCCGTTCCGCCATCCAGTGAAAACAGATGGGCGCTTTTCAAACCTGTGTCGCATACAAGGTACCAGGTGACGCCTGCGCGTTTAGGCAGGCGAACATCCATCTGCTGCGCATCCATATTGAAGATCATGAAGAGAGAGGAGTTGTCATTATGAAGGCTGCCGTCTTTTTCCGTCAGATTGAGCTCACAGCAGAGGAGCCGCATGTCCGTATCCTCCCAGTTGGGGGGATTGAGATCGGACCCGTACCAGCTTATGTCGGGATGATATCCCTCAGCTCTTTCACCCGAGAAAAAAGAGCATTGACGGAAAACGGAAAATTCCTTCCGAAGACCGATGAGCCCCCTGCAGAAGTCCAGCATGTCGCGGTTCTGCTCTGTCAGGTCCCAGGGGAACCAGCTGGTCTCATTGTCCTGGCAATAGGCGTTGTTGTTACCCCGCTGCGTCCGCATCACCTCATCTCCGCTCAGAAGCATGGGTACGCCGCGCGACATGAGCAGTACGCAGAGCCCTTTTCTCACCATTCTCCTTCGAAGCTCGAGCACCTCCGTGTCATCGGTTGCACCCTCCACACCGCAGTTGAAGGAGTTGTTGTTATCGGTCCCATCACGGTTGTCCTCACCGTTTGCCTCATTGTGTTTCTGTTCGAAACTGTACAGATCGTACAGGGAGAACCCGTCATGTGCCGTAATGTAGTTGATGCTGCTGCAGGCGGCCCTTCCCCCCTTGCCAAAGATGTCCTGTGAACCTCCAAACCGGGTCGCAAAGCCGCCAACCTGGCCTCTGTCTCCCCGAAGGTACTTTCTCACCGTGTCACGGTAGCTGTCGTTCCACTCCATCCATCCTGCAGGAAAGCGGCCCGTCTCCCGCGCTGTTATGTCCCAGGGTTCGGCAATGAGTTTGACTCCGCTGAGTACCGGGTCTTCACCAAGAGCATCAAAGAAATCTCCCTCTGATGTGAATGCACCCTCCCTGTATCCAAGAACAGTTGCAAGGTCAAAGCGAAATCCATCAACGTGCATCTCCTGTACCCAGTATCTGAGTGAATCCATGACCAGTCTGAGCACGGCGGGTTTTTCGATGTCCAGGGTGTTCCTGCAGCCGGTCGCGTCCCTGTAAAACCTTCCCGGATGATCAGCAGGGCCTTCGAGTGCATAGTAGGACGGATTGTCGATGCCCCTGAAGCAGAGTGTGGGACCGAGCTCGTTCTCCTCTCCTGTGTGGTTGTACACCACGTCAAGTATGACCTCCATACCTGCACGGTGCAGTTCGCGCACAAGGGTCTTAAACTCCTGCACCTGGCTGCCCGGAGATGAACCTGCAGCGTAGGAGGATTCTGGTGCGAAGAAACCGATGGTGTTGTAACCCCAGTACTCGGTGAGGCCCTTTCGTACAAGTTCGTCGCGGATGTGAAACTCCTGAACCGGAAGGAGCTCGATCGAGGTAACACCAAGATCCCGCAAATAGGGGATCTTCTCCACGAAACCGAGATAGGTCCCCGGGTGGGTAACTCCTGAGGAGGGGTGTGCGGTGAATCCCTTGAGATGCGCCTCGTAGATGATCATCTCACTGGGTGCAATAGCGGGCCCTGTATCATCACCCCAGTCAAAACTGCTGTCCATGACAATACACTTTGGAACTGCAAGGGTGTTGTCCCGAATGTCCATAAAGAGATCCTTATCGGAACAACGATCGCTATCGGACGCGTACCGGTCATAGCCGTAGAGAAGCCCTTCCCGGTCTCTGAATTTACCCGTCATCGCTCTGGCGTAGGGGTCCATGAGAAGCTTGTGGGGATTGAACCGCAAACC
>CBFDDP010000018.1:0-34178 GCA_965603595.1 uncultured bacterium | reverse complement strand
CTCAGGAGGATGAGAAAGGGTATCAGCCGCCACGATATTTTAAAAAGGTTTTTCTTCATCACAGACTCTATGCAAAACCTCACTATTCGCACACTACCATTATCGTACTAATGAAGCTATTTCATTGGGATATATATTATAACACAATTATAGTTGCTTGAGAGTGCAGGTTCGAAACAAAATCTGAGTTGGAGCATGTGGGCAAACTTAGTGCTTCAGTTCCTCTTCGATCCGCTGTATCTCCTCAGCTACGCGCTTCAATGCGGTTCCTCCGATCACGTCATGGCTGTTCACCGAGCGGATGTAATCGAACAGGTCGTACACATCCTCATCGAAGAGAGGGCTGAAGCTTTTATAGGAATCAAGTGATATGTCCCCGAAATTGAGGTTGTTCTCATCGGCGTGCTGAACAATACTTCCCACAATGGTATGGGCCTCTCTGAAGGGGAGTCCCTTTCCCACGAGATAATCCGCCACGTCGGTTGCGAAGAGGGCCCCTTTCGAACTTTCGAGCGCCCTGTTGACCCTCTCCTCATTAACACCCATACCCCTCATAACTTCACTCATGAGGTCAAGGGCGTCGCTGCAGCTCTCCGCCGTATCGAAGAGTCCCTCCTTGTCTTCCTGAAAGTCTCTGTTATAGGTGTAGGGGGTGCCTTTCACGAGCGTGATAAGTGCAAGAAGGTCTCCTATAATCCGCGACGTCTTGCCCCTGATAAGCTCAAGGGAGTCCGGATTTTTCTTCTGCGGCATGAGAGAGGAGGTTGTACTCAACTCGTCGGGCAGTGTGTAGAAGCCGAACTCCTCAGAGGAGAAGATGATGATGTCCTCGGCCATGCGTGAAAGCGTGAGGAAAAGGGAAACACAAATGTACTGAAACTCGATCATAAAATCGCGCGTTGAAACGGCATCTATCGAGTTGCGTGAGAGGCTTTCGAAGCCCAGAGTCTTTTTTAGAAAATCCCTGTCTATTCCGATTGACGAACCCGCCACCGCTCCTGAGCCGAGTGGAAGTACCTTGAGCCGTTTCTCAAAATCAACAAAACGGTCCCTGTCCCGCTTGAGAGCATGATAGTATGCCAGGAAGAGATGGGCAAGGCTCACCGCCTGGGCCTGCCGCATATGCGTATAGGATGGTACGATGATGGTAAGATGAAGCTTTGCCTTCTCCACAATGGCCCTGAAAAGTGTATCGAGTCTCTCCTTCAAGATTTCCACCGAATCCATGATGTAGAGCCGCTCATCGAGCACCACCTGTTCATTCCTGCTCCGGCCCGTATGAAGCTTGTGAGCTGCTTCTCCGATCAGCTCCTGGAGCCGCCTCTCTATATTCATGTGTATGTCTTCATCTTCTTCCCTGAACTCGAATGTTCCCTTTTCAATCTCAGCCTCAATTGATGTGAGGCCCTCGGTAATCAAACGAAGCTCGTCCTCTGTCAGTATGCCCCTCTTCCGGAGGGCCCTTGCATATGCAGCTGAACCTCTCAGATCCTCTCTGTACAGCTTCCTGTCCACATCAATCGACTGATTCACCTTGAGAAAGGCCCCGTGCAGTCCCTTTTTCAGTCTTCCGTCCCTGAGCGCCACACTGCACTCCTTTTTCCTGTCTTGCGGGTATACGCTTAGAATCCTGAGCTGAGATACTCCTCGATCTCATCCTCACTCAGAATCATCGTACCGCCGCCGGTGCTCGTAAACATCTCTACGAGAAGTGAATTCTTCTCCAATCCATTGAGTATGTGCACACGCTTCACTCCGTGCTCCACCGCGTAGATACACTCCCTGACCTTGGGGACCATGCCGCCCTGAATGGTTCCGTTCTCAATGAGCTTCTTCGCATCCTTCAGTGAAACGTAGGAAATAGTGCTCTTGGGGTCCTTGGTGTCCTGCAGTATACCGCTCACGTTGGTCATGGTGATGTACTTGTAGGCATGCACGGCAGCAGCGATACGTGAAGCCACCGTGTCGGCGTTGATATTCAGGATATGCCCTTCACCATCATCAGCCAGAGAGGATATAACCGGTACATAGCTCCTCTCGAGGAGTATCTCCAGGAGCTCTGTATTGATCTTCATGATATCACCCACATGGCCATAATCAATGCTGTCGACCTCACCGGTTTCCCTGTTCACATACTCAACCGGGTTGCGCCGCGTCGCTATCACCACATCGCCGTCTATTCCTGAGAGACCCACCGACTTGGCGCCATGCTTCCTCAGCATGGTCAGGATTTCGTGATTGATCTTACCGGCGAATATCATCTTTGTCACTTCGAGGGTTTCTTCGTCCGTCACACGCCTTCCCTCGACGATCTTTGGTGCAATTCCGAGCTTGCGCGAAAGCGCGGTGGCCTGTGGGCCGCCGCCGTGGACAAGCATCACTCTTATGCCGATCTGATAGAGCAGTGATATGTCCTGGGCCATATCGTCAAGAATGGCAATGTCCTGTATGAGTTCACCACCGATCTTGATCACAAAAACCCGGTTCTTGTACTGCCGTATGTAGGGAAGCGCCTGTTTCAGTATTCCGACTTGTTCCATATTTCACCCCGGAGGCTTTCCGGCCTCACTCACCAAGAATGCTGTACAGCACTGCCTTCTGTGCGTGGAGCCTGTTCTCCGCCTCGTCGTACACAAACGATTTCGGACTGTCGATGACAGAGTCCGCAACGACCACATTTCTGCGAACCGGGAGGCAGTGCAGGAACAGCGCACCGTCGGTGAAGGCCATCTTTTCATCGTCCACGATCCAGTGTGTCAGCTTCTTCCGGTGCTTCCTCTCCTCGTTCCTGTTCCCGTAATAGTCGAGACTCCCCCAGCTCTTGGCATAGACAACCCTGGACCCTCCATAGCCTTCCTTAACATTATCGGTAACCGTGAGCCTGCCGCCAGCATCACTGCACAACTTTTCCGCCCTTTCCATGATCATGGGATCGAGATCGTACCCTTCCGGCCGTACAAAGCGCACATCCATACCGAACATGGCAGCTGTCAGAAGGAAGGAGTTGGGAACTGCCATGGGAAGGGGGTTCGGGTGGTTCGCCCAGGTAAGTGTCACAGGAAGCCCCTTCACATCTGTTCCGTAGTTTTCCATGATGGTCATGATATCGGCCAGAGCTTGATTTGGATGGTAGAGAGATGACTCCATGTTGATGATAGGAACGCCGCTGTACTTAACAAATGATTCAATGATCGGGTCCTGCCGGTCCCGCTCCCAGTCATCGCCTTTGGCAAATGCACGTATGCCGATAGCGTCACCATATCGACCGAGCACGCGGGCAGCATCCTTTATATGCTCAACCGCGGAACCGTCCATGACCACATTCTCATCCACCTCGAGAGTCCAGGTATCTCCCCCTGCGTTCAGGGTAACAACGTTCCCGTCGAGCTGCTGCATGGCAAGCTCGAATGAGGTGCGTGTCCTCAGTGAGGGATTAAAGAACAGGAGGATCAGGTTCTTTCTTTTCAGGCTCAACGATATCTCTCCCGCCTTCATCCTCTGTGCCAGTTCTATGAGGCCCATGACCTGTTCCTGTGTCATATGCGATAGGGACACGAGTTCATTCATTCCATTCTCCTCTCAAATCTTTGCTGCAACCTTGAAGCTCTCAGAGCTCCTCCATGGTGTCGATGAAAAGGTCTGCGTCATCCTGTGTGAGTGTAATGGGAGCAAGTATGCGCAGCACCTGTGGGTCGACTGACGTACCGGTAATGATACCCCGATCTAGCAGCGCATCACGTATTTCCTTCGCCGTCTTTCCCTCATGCAGTTGCACACCGATCAGCAGCCCTCTGCCTCTCACCTGTTTTACCGCCGATACAGCAGGCAGCCTGTCTATGATGTACTGGCCCACGGCCCTCGCATTTTCAACGAGGCCCTCCTCTTGAATGACCTGAATGTTTGCAAGCAGGGCCGCTGACGCAACGGGCCCGCCGCCGAAAGTTGCTCCATGCTCTCCCTGCCCGATGGTCCTGGATATATGGGCACCCAGAAGCACGGCTCCCACTGGCACACCGCCCCCTATGCCCTTGGCCATGGTAATAATATCGGGAACCACTCCGATCGCGTCACCGAAAAACCAGCTCCCTGTCCTTCCAAGGCCTGTTTGAACTTCATCGAAAATGAGTACTATGCCGCGCTGTGCGCAGATTTCACGGAGTTTGCGATAGTAGTCATCTCCCGCCATTTTCACACCCGCCATGGATTGAATAGGCTCGAGGATAATGCCTGCAACTTCATTGTCCAGGGCGCTGTCAAGCACATTCTCATCATCAAAAGGGATAAACCGGTAATCCTCGATCAGAGGAGCGAACTGCTTCCGGTAGTTGCCCAGTGCTGTGGCCCCGAGCGCCCCCGTCGTTCTGCCGTGAAAGCCACCCTCCATGGCAACAATGATTTTTTTCCCGGTAAATCGGCGGGCAATTTTCATGGCTGTTTCGTTGGATTCAGCACCCGAGTTGCAGAAAAACACCCTGTCAATGCTATCCGGTGCAACCTCTATAATCGCACGCGATGCTTGGGCCCGCACTGATGAATACACCACATTGGAGTAGAAGATGAGCTTTCCCACCTGTTCCTGCACCGCACTGACGATTCTTGGATGGCAATGGCCGGTGAGAGCGACAGCATGGCCCCCGTAGAGATCCAGGTATTTCTTTCCGGTCGAATCGTACACCCATACACCATTCCCCCGCTCAATGGCGATGGGGAGCTTTGCATAGGTGTTCAATTGATACTGCTCCTCCATATTTCTGATTTCCTCAAAATCCTCTTCCATAATCTCAAGAACTCTCCATTTATCTGTAATCGCTGCTTCCCGGCCTGGCCTTCATGGTACATGAAATATGCTGAGAGATAGAATGTGCCTGCAGAGTTTACCGTGCGTCAGGGTCTCATGCCGGGAAATTCCAGGCCTTCACGCTCATCATAGCCACACATGATGTTCATGTTCTGAACTGCCTGGCCGCTTGCCCCCCGAACAAGGTTATCTATTGCACTCATGGTGACGACGAAATTCCGCCTTACCAACCCGGAAACTTCAACGTAATTCGACCCCTTCACTGCATTCACTTCTGGTGAGCCGTCCACCACCCTAATAAAGGACTCCCCCCCATAGAGTTTCTCGAGGGCGGTTTTGAGGGTAGATTCCTGTATGCTTTCATTGAAAAGTGTCGCTGTGGTGAATATACCCCGTACGAAGGAGCCGGACTGCGGAACGAGCCCGATCTCATAATCCCAGTTCAAAAACTTGTCCCTGAAGAACTGCTCGATCTCGGGGTGGTGCTGATGCTCCAGTATCTTGTAGGATTTGAAGTTTTGAGACCGAATAGGATGATGTGTAACTTCCTTCGGCAGCTCCCCCGAGCCGGACGAACCGGTCACCGCTACCACCGACACCTCCCGCTGAACCGCAGCGCAGGAAAAGAGCGGCATGAGCGCCAGTATCACACCCGTTGCAAAGCAGCCCGGATTGGCAACATACTGGGCACTCTTAATGGCATCTCTGTTCAACTCGGCAAGACCGAACACGAACCTGCTCAGATAATCAGATGACGTATGCTCCATATTATAATACTGCCGGTATACCTTGGGGTTCTTGAGGCGAAAATCCCCACTCAGATCAATTACCCGTGTGCGTGGCAGGGCCTTCACAATCTGCGGTACGAGTTCCATGGACGTACCATGGGGCGTGGCAAGAAAAATCACATCTGTATCGGAGGGAAGGCTCTCGATCTCGGGCTCAGTGAAAATGAGGTCGGTAAGGCCTGTGAGGAATCTGTTGACCGACGACACCCTGTTGCCGGCATGTCTCCGTGAAGTCACGAAGGTTACCTGGACCCTGGGGTGAAAGAGCAGGAGCCGCAATAGCTCTGCGCCACCGTACCCTGCACCGCCGATAATCCCCACGCTGATTCTTTTTTTTGCCCTGAAAAACATGCATCCAGTCCTCGGAATTGACTATGCCATAAGATAAGTGCTCATTGATTATTTGAACAGGTGTTTGAGGGGAGCGGGTACAGCTGTCACGGGCAGGGTGCTCGTACTGATCTATGCTTCTTCCAGACGCCTGCTTATATAGGCTCCTATCTCCGTCTTCTGATACAGGGCATTGAGGGCATTGAGGCCAAGGCCCTTCACGAAGTCTATTCCAACCACATTGTCGGTCACCGGACCTGATATCAGATGCACGGGTATATCGTGCTCTTCCATGATCCTCGCTATCCCCCAGGCACCCACCGGATCCAGTGCACAAACAATGCTGCATGTTATCGTTTCGCGCAGCTCACTGTCTTTGTAGAATTCCAGGGCACCGTACTCGCCAAGCAGCCCATCACCCAGTTCCACCACAATGATATCGGGCTCGTACCGCCTCAGTTCCCGCAGGGCCCCCTTGGTTATCCCGGGAACCTTATCACAGTGCACGGTCGACGGGTATCCAAAGTCGAGAAAGGAAAGAGCCTTGACCGCGCCATGGTCCTCCATATTGAGCATATCCTTGAGTGCGGAGATCCCCGAAGCTTTAATTGCACAGACCCGATGCCCCTTCCAGCTCAACTCCTGTGTAAGCTTCGCCGCAACCTCAGTTTTACCGCAGTTCATGGAGGTTCCCGACACAACGATCAGCGGTATTTCCCATGGTTTCTGCAGCACATCAGAGGTTTTCAGTGCATCATCCTGTATATTCAAACTTCTCCCGTCCCTCTCCGCAATACCTAAAAACTCCACACGAAGCGGCGGGCCATAAGTCATGTTATAAGATACGGCCCTGCCGATAACACCGCCGATATTGAGAACATTGAGCACATCTCCCTCTGCAATCTTTTCCGGGATGACTCCTGCAAAGCCCTGCAGGGCACGCCGCTCTCCAAACACACCGGCAATGACATCACCCTTTGATATTTTCGCCATACGGCCCGAAACGAGCTCGATCCGATCGTACACCCGTTTCTCCTCGAGTGCCCGGACTATGCATACCTTCCCGCGAAGAGGCGACAGGTCTGAACCGATGCCTATATCCCGGTCGAGCTGCACATTGACCGTCACGGAGCCCCTTTTGTCAATCCGTACATGTTTCACGGGTCTACTCCTTGAAATCCCCATCCAGCATGCTGTACAGCTTCGACGGAATACCGTATATCCTGCTGAAGCCCTCGGCATCCCGCCAGTCCCAAAGCCTCTGCTCCTCTCCGTACACCGCGAGGTCCCGTTTCATGAGAGAGTGCTTGCTTCGAACTCCAGTGACAAGATAGTTCCCGCGATACAGTTGTATCCTGACATCACCGCTCACCCGCTGCTGTGACGAATCTATGAGCGCCTCGATGTCGCGCATCACCGGATCAAAGTAGAGGCCTTCATGAAGCATGTCACCGTAAACCTGGCCGAGATGGTCCTTCCAGAACCTCTGATTTTTCGAGAGCACCAGTTTCTCGAGCTCGCGATGAGCTGCGATGACAAGTATGGGGGCGGGCGCCTCGAAAACAATTCTGCCCTTGATGCCCATAATGGTATCCCCAAGGTGCACTCCGCGGCCGATGCCGTACTCGCCGGCAATCTGGTTGAGCTCTTCGACAATCTGTACACCCTTCCCCGCCTTTCCGTCAAGGGAAAGGGGAAGCCCCTGTGCGAATCCGACCACTACCTCACGCAGGTCCGGGGGAGTATCATCAGCATTCCTCGTCTTTCTGAACACCCCCTCGGGCGGGAACTCCCAGGAATCATGAGTTTCCTTGCCACCTATGGTGGTACCCCACAACCCCTCATTGATCGAGTAATCCTGCACCTCGAGCTCGACCTCAACACCGCGCTCCTGCAGCCACTGTGCCTCCTGCTTCCTGCTCCATCCGAGGCTCCTGATAGGGGCCAGGATCTCTCTGTCAGGGACGAGTACGCCGAATGCAACATCGAATCTGATCTGATCGTTACCCGCACCCGTCGATCCGTGAGCAACGGCCTCAGCGTCCACCTTTTTCGCGATCCGTCCTACCTCAACAGCCTGGGCTACCCGTTCGGCACCGACTGAGAGCGGGTAGATGTTGCCGCGAAGCGAGTTTCCCTTGATGATGTAGGAGATGAACCGATCATAGACAAATTCACGGCCGTCTATGGAATAATGCTTCGACACCTTCAGTTCCCCGGCCCGTTCCTCAATGCTCTTCAGCTCCTCCTTTGAGAAACCACCCGTATTTACAGTGACGGTTACCACTTCGTATCCGAGTTCTTCCCGAAGGTACACCGCACAGAAGGTAGTATCCAGCCCTCCTGAAAATGCAAGTACCACTTTTTTCATAACATGCTCCTGAATATTATCACCGAATGTTTCGATTTATAGCGTGACGGCAGGTTGAATTCGGTATCTACACGCGCGCAGATCCATGGCCGGCAATGTGCTAAGTTACTTTGTACAGCGAAGGGGTGTCAACAATTTTGCATCACCGCTTAAGCATAAGTCCCTTCGGCCTCGAGTCGAGCAGCCGCTGAAGCACCCTTTCATCAAAATGGATACGCTTGATTTTGTTGTTGTGATAGGTGACGTATCCGGAAGGTTTGTTTTTTGGTTTTCGAATATACTTGCAGTGCGTATACACAATATCGCCGCTTTTCGCATTGCGGTAATGACTGAAGTAGAGCGCAAGCATGGCAGCATCCACAATGTCGTCGTCCTGGAATTCGCCGCCTCTATCGTATCTGAGTATCACATGGCTCCCGGAACCAGTTTCAACGTGAAACCAGAGGTCATTCCCGCGGGCCATGCGCAGGGTAAGTTCTTCGTTTTCCCGTGCGTTGCGCCCAACCAGCATTGTCTTCCCGTTCTTCGAGGTAAATCGCAGGAACGCTTCGGCCTTCTTTTCATCCTTTAGCGAAGGCTGCTCGGTAAAAAAGACCCGCCTCACCCTCTCCTGAAATCCCCTGGTCAGCACCCCGGGGTCGATGCTCTCCACGAACTGGACAGGTGAACGGGTGATGGAGATCGCCTCTCCCTTCCGGACCAGGTCCATAAGCTCATCGAGCGCACCCAACCGCTTCTCTTCGAAAACTATCTTCTGATCGATGAACTCTTCTCTTCGCTTCAGTTTTCTGTAATGCTGGAAATAGCGGTCCATGTTTTCCCGTGGCCCGAGCATGGGATCGAGCTCCACGGTGAATGCCTCGCCATCAAATCCGGTGAGCGTGATAGACTGCTCACCCCTCGGCACACGGGAAAGATTGTACTTCAAGAGCTCCCCCTGCAGGCGGTACCGGTCCTTGTCCCTCACCTCACGCTGCTCATCGAGCAGCTTCTCCAGCAATCGCCCCAGTTTCTTTCGTTCTCCTCTCATCACCGACAGTATTTTCCGTGCCAGCGCCCCGTTCTGCTGCCGGATGTACTCATCGGAGAGCCTGCGGTTACAACGCAGCTCCTTCCTCGCTTCATCGGCGACCAGAGTCCCGCCACCCGGATACGAGAGCTCTTCCCCACCCTTTCGAGACGACTTCGACCCTCTACCGCCATTCCGGAGCTGAAAGCAAACCGTTCCATCTTTGTTCATGAGCAAGACATCATTTGAATCGAAATCAACTATAAGCTCGCACGTCCTGTCCCGAACAATGCGCAGCGCAAGGAGGCCACCGAAATAACGAATGGCTTGTATCTTTCCCCGGGTACAGTGCTTTCTCAGCAGCGTCACCCACGGGGTGTTTATGAAATAATCACGATGAATCCTCTCGAAGACGAGATGAAAACGCTCTGCATTCCTCTTCACTGAAATTAACAGGTTTCCCCGGAGGCGCCCTCCGAAAAGAGTCAGGAGGAATGTATAGTCGTCAAGCTGATATACTGAATCAAGTCTGCTTTCACAGAGCAAGTCGCCAATTTCTGAAAGCACCTGTTTTATATCAGTTCCGTTCACTGGACACTATCCCGCAACTGCATCATTTCCAAGGAAACACACCCGCCTCCCCTTTCACTCTATTCGCAGAATATACGTACATGCTCATCACCTTCAACATCGACCGTAAACTCGTTCAGGTTCTCGATCAGTTCGTCTAGGTCCTCCTGTGCCATCTTCGTGAAATCCATCTCAATGCCCTTCCGCTTCAATGATTCGTTCACCTTTTTCTGCGCCTCCTTTGGGATGAAGGAGCCCCACTTGAGACCGGCACGAACCAGTCGGAGCGGGACCCGTATATTCAGCCGCTCAGACGTTCCACCTTCTTCACCCGGCTCAACCATGATACGAAGAAACCTCGGTGTGGCTGACTTCCTCCGTGATGATCGCTCATCCCTCATGTCAGCTGCCGGCTCATCACCTGAAAGTGCAGACAAAAGTCGTTCGGCGTCTTCCACGCTTATCTTCCCCTGTGCGAGCATATCCAGGACTTTACGGCGTTCAGTACTCATGCCTATCCTCCTATATACCTCTCAATTTTTCCAGCGCCTCATCAACAGAGATCTCGTCACTGTCAAGCTGATCCAGCACCTCACTGCGCGATGAAGGCGGATCGATCTGAACGAACTCCAGCTGATCGGCAATTTTATTCAAGCGATTCTTCACGGTAGGGTAGCTGATTCCGAAGACCGCCTCCATATCCTTGATGGATCCGTGGCTCTGAATAAAGGCAATGATGAATATCTGATCTTCCATGGTCAGACGGGCGAGGGGGGGAAGCTCGAAATGCCCCTCCACAGTGATGCCCCTCTTTTCGAATCTGATCCGTTCAACAACCATGGGGGAGCCTTCAGAAAGGGCGGTCAACTCCTGCCATTCATTTATCATTGACTGACTC
Organism: uncultured bacterium; assembly: GCA_965603595.1. Lineage (GTDB taxonomy): Bacteria > Spirochaetota > B62-G9 > B62-G9 > DRHN01 > JAGLSF01. The sequence goes on along the minus strand of CBFDDP010000018.1, from coordinate 23,414 downwards.
CATTTTTAAGATTATTAATAAATATAACTAATATTTTCAAATTTATCAAGTTCTAACTTGATATTTTTAATATTAATCACTATACATAACACCAGTGATCTGAAAAAGAATGAAATCCCGGTAATAGCACAACCAAGCTGTATAGACAGCTACACAAATTCCTTGACCCCCCAGGTATCTTATCTTACACTGTGTATCGTTGGCATGTGTTGTCTACACCCCAGTACCCAACAAGGAGGTTCCCCCGTGAAAAAAGTTGCGATCGGATGTGATCCCAATGCATCCAGTTTAAAGGAAATAATGAAGAGGCATCTCGAAACGCTCGGATATGAATGGGAGGATTATGGAAGCGATGATCCCATCTATGCAAATGTAGCATTCAAGGTTGCCGAAGCCGTGTCAGAGGGAAAACATGACCGGGGTATACTTATCTGCGGAACTGGCATCGGCATGTGCATTGCGGCGAACAAAGTGCCCGGTGCCTATGCTGCACTGTGTGCCGATCCCTACTCAACAGAACGCTCGAGGAAAAGCAACAACGCAAACATCATGACCCTGGGTGCACAGGTAGTGGGACACGAACTCGCCAAATCCCTGGTCTCAATATGGATGGCCGCAGACTACACGCCCGGTGGACGTTCAGAGCCGAAGATACAGCGAATATACGAGTACGCAGACAAACATTCGGTGAAATAGAGGAGTATAGCTCATGTCACAGTTGAGTGGGGTTGAGGAGGTGGCGCTGAAAAGGATGTCAGCTACCATCCGAAAGGATATTCTCCGCATGGTCAAGGCGGGTCGCTCCGGGCATATAGGCGGGGCCCTCTCATCGGCAGACATCCTCACAGCCCTGTACTTTAAGATCATGCGGACCCAACCTCACAATCCTTCCTGGCCGCAGCGCGACCGCTTCGTGCTCTCCGCCGGGCATAAGTGCCTGGCACTCTACGCAGTGCTTGCCGAGAAGGGCTTTTTCGACAAATCGCTTCTCGACACATACGGTTCTCTCGGTTCGAAGCTACCCGGGCATCCGAACATGCACTACCTGCCGGGTATCGAGACCAACACCGGCGCCCTTGGTCACGGTCTCTCTATTGCGGGAGGCATGGCAATGGGTCTGCGCATGAACGGGACCGATGCGCGGGTGTACGTAATCATGGGTGACGGGGAACTCGCCGAGGGATCAAACTGGGAAGCGGCAGCAGCGGCAAGCCATCACAAACTCGATAATCTTGTCCTGTTCGTGGACCGGAACTCCCTGCAGATCAGCGGAAAGACAGTCGAGGTGATGAGCTACGAACCCCTGCAGGCACGCTGGGAAGCCTTCGGATGGAGCGTTCGCGAGATAAATGGCCATGACATACGTCAGATTTATGAGGCTGCGACCTCCGCACCCTTTGCAAAGACAAAACCCAGTGTGATACTAGCCAATACGGTGAAATCAAAGGGGTTCTCCTTTGCCGAGGACAGGGCGAACTACCACTACTGGAAGGCGACTAACGAGGAGATTGCCCAGGCAGACCGCGACATTGCGGAAATAGAGGAGGGTTTGTCCAATGAGTGAGGCCCTGGATCCCAGAAAGACCTTCGGAGAAGCTCTTGTAGAGGCTGGGGAGAAAAACCCAAACATCATTGCGATCTCGGCTGACAGCTCCAAGGGTTCAGGGCTTGGACCCTTCCGTGAACGATTTCCCGACCGGCATCTGGAGTTCGGTATTATGGAACAGGGTATCCTTGGGTTTGCCGCAGGGCTGGCAACCACGGGCAAGATCCCCTTCGTCGCTGCAATCGCACCCTTTGTTACTGCCCGGCCCTTTGAGATGTTCAGAAATGATCTGGGTTATATGAATCAAAACGTCAAGGTGTTTGGCCGCTGTGCCGGCCTAACATACTCCGATCTCGGCGCTACCCATCAATCGCTCGACGATATCGCCATCATACGAACCATTCCCGGCGTTACGGTCATCAATCCCGGTGACCCGGTGGAGATTCGAAAGGCCGTGCATGCCGTGGCCTCGCATGTAGGACCTGTTTACATGAAGATCGGAAGCCCGAAGATGCCGGTCCTCTTCGGTGATGAACATCAGTTCGAAATTGGCAGGGGAGTGCTCATGGAGGACGGTAAGGATGTGACGCTCATTGGAACCGGTACCGTTCTGTCCAGGGCATGGGAGGCCGCACAGCTGCTCAGAAAGAGGGGGGTCGATGTCCGGCTCATAAACATTCACACGGTAAAACCGCTTGACAGCGAGCTTCTCGTCAGGGCTGCCGAGGAAACAGGAAAAGTGGTGACCGTGGAGGAGCATTACCTCATCGGGGGGCTGGGCAGCGCGGTTTCCGAGCTCCTGTCACAGAGATGTCCCGTTCCCATGAAATTTATCGGGGTGGATGATCAATACGCGAGTAATGGCCCCTATGAAGAGCTCCTCGGTCTCTACGGACTTCAATCACAGCAGATTGTAGACACGGTGCTGTCATTCATGTAAGCGATCAGGCCACACCCTCCTCATGTAAGCAATCTGGCTACATCTCCATACTCAGAAGGCCTGCGGTCCCGGAAAAAGGGGCTTTGTATGCGTGTTTCCCTGGCCGAATCAATGTCCAGCTCAGCGCTGATGACAACATCTTCACTCTCTCCCGCCTGGGCAAGCACCAACCCCCGATTGTCACAGATAAAACTGGTTCCCAGGAATTCTATGCTGTCTTCTGTCCCACTTCGATTCGCACAGGCGAGATGATACCCGTTGGAGAATGCATAGGCCCGCATCTCTGCAAGCCAGATGTTGCGTGCACTCTTTGGGGTTGCCGCTGCGACGCAGACTATATCGGCACCGTGAAGCCCTTAGAGTCGTACGCTCTCGGGAAAGTGCCGATCATAACAGAGCATGACTGCCAGTTTTCGATACACACCAATGACTCCATCCCGCGAGTCCACAATGACCGCTGAATAGTAGTAGGACCCATCTTCCTTCTCGAAGATGGGAACCACCACCACGGTGTCGGTTCCCCTTATCGTCTTCAGAATCCGGTCCGTCGTCTTTCCCGGTATCTCTTCGGCATGTCAGAAGTAGCGTTTATCCTCGTATTGGGGGAAATAGATGGTATTGAACAATTCCTGCAGGAGGATGAGGCGGAGCTTGTCCTTGAGCGCCGCCTCTATGAGAGAGATTCCCCTCTCCCCGATGTCCTCAACCGCCCCTGAACTGAACAACCGATACAATCATGACTTCCTCCCTACCTGTACAAGCCGCTTGGAATCGGCAGCACCGGTGAAATAGAGATAGCCGCGCACGCTCCTGCCCGGGAATATCTCGCGCACAGTCGCGCAGTATGCATCGACCTGCTCCCCATAGGCTTCGACAAGCCTTCCCAGCTCCGCATCTCCGTTGATGGGGTTTGTTTTGAAGTCGATCACCTCAATCTCCTCTCCCAGATAGATACGGTCGATCCGTCCGGTGAGGTTCTGATACCGGACGGAAAAGATACCCAGCTCGCTTACCGCCTTATCACTAAAATATTTTGTAAGCCGGTGGTCGGCAATGACATTCAGGATCATCGGCCTGACCTCCTTCACAGCAGCTGTCACCTCCTGTTCTGTATACCTGCCGCCTTCGCGGGCAGACGCCATGTCCAGCAGCCGGTTGAGCTCGCCACTTCCCAGCGGCAATTTTCTTATCCTCTCAATGACTGCATGAAAAATAATGCCACGCAACAGTCCCTCCCTGCGGCCCCTGCGCCATACACTGGAAAGGGTCTCCACCTGCTCTCTCCACTCGCTTCCCTCGGGTTCGACCATCTGTTTAACTGGACGCGTCGGTACATACTCCCTTGCCCTTTCCTCCTTCTTAACGGAACTGGGAACTATATCCCCTATTCGAAGACCTGTCTCCCCCTCTACATCGAAATCCTGGCCTGCAACCTTCAGCAGCATTTTCCCTATGCTCTCTCCGCCTCGGCCAATCAGCGGCAGTATCACCAGGTTCTCCCTTGCCCGGGTGAGTGCAACATAGAGGGTGTTGATCTCGTCAATCTGATAGTTGCTATCATTCTCACGCTGTATGCGGTCAATCTCATCCTGGTCCGCATAATAATCCACATACACCCTGTTTGCGATGGCAAAGCGGTCAATCCTTCCCTCACGGTCCCTGCTGTACATAAGCGATTGATCGAGGCTTGCATGAAAACGCTGTGAAAGGAAGGGGAGCATGACTGTGTGATATTCGAGTCCCTTGGCAGAGTGAATGGTCTGAACCGTTATGCCTCCTTGGTCACCTGCCCTGAGCGTGATGTATTTATCGTTGGCCTGAAGATAGCGGTAAAAATCCTTCAACCGAACGCTCTCGCCGCCGCTCTCAAAGCCATAGGCAAGCTCGAGAAATGCCATAAGAGGCTCTCGTTTGCCGGGATAAACAGCGAAGATATCGAGCTCCCCGTAGAGATGCATGATGAAACTGGAGGGGGAACGGTAGCGGGAAAGTCGGATAACCTTCTGAACGCGGTCCCAGAGTGGTCGGTCCCTGGTTTTCAGCTGCTGTAGGGCCGCCCCCTTCCCCTCCCCGGCCAGATCGTCAAGACTGCCGTAGCTGTACCTGAAGAAGGGGGCTCGCAGGAGACCGGCAAGGAAGAGTGGTTCATGGGGATCCAGCACAAACCTGATCGCATTGAGTATGTCCCGGATGCAGTAATCCTCAAGAAGCCGTGTCCTGCCTGCAGAGTTGAAAGTGGTCCCTTCATCACGCAGCATACGCTCGATAGCACCCACTTCTGTGTTTTTCCTGCACAGTATGGCAATGTCATCAGGCTCAACACCAGCCTCCTGAAGCGTACGAAGCTGCCCATGCACTTCGGCGATGATCTCCTCCTGGCCTCCCAGGCCCTTGATATGAACGAATCCCCGCTCCCTGTCCAAAATGTGTGGGGGGAGGTCCTGCTCCTGATAGTGAAAGCGGCCACCGGTTTCGTCGCTGAGCGAACTGAAAACCCCATTCACAAAATCCAAAAGCACCCGGTTCTGCCTGTAGCTGTAGGGCAGTCTCTCTTCCCGGATCTCAAGCTCCTCCTTTACCTTGTCGAAAAGATAGGGCTCACCGCCCCTCCAGCGGTATATCGACTGCTTTACGTCCCCCACATAGAAGAGCGTGCCCCCTTCCTTTATGCTGTTTCCTATGAGAGGACGCAAGGTGCTCCACTGCAGCTCCGATGTGTCCTGAAACTCATCGATGAGTATATAGCCCAAGCCCGACTCCAGTCTCGCACGGAAGAATGAGTAGTCTGCGAGACGTGTCAGGAAATCTCGGGCGATGAGCTCGATGTCGGTAAAATCGATTACATGAGACGGCTCCTTGAAGGACTGATATATCCTCTGAATAAGCACGTACACATCGAGCCAGGTGTACACACGGTATACCATCTCGCTCATATGGAAATTGCTCAGACCCCGCCATGCATCATGGAAAAGCCGGACGAATCCATCTCCATCGGGTGAGCCCTCTGCAATACGCTGCAGATAGTTCTTGAGCCTGCCGTCACGGTAATCCCTGAAAGGTGCGCAGTCGGTGAGAATCTTGATGGTGCCACTCTGCAGGAAACCCTTCATACTTTGGACAAACGATCGGGGGTGTTTTTTCTCGCCATGCTCATTGAGATAACCATCTATGATGCGGACAAGCGACTCGAGAATCCTCCTGTACTCTTGAGAGAGCAGAAAGTTTCTGTTCTTAAAAAACTCCTGCTCGATATTCTCGATACTGTCATCCAGTGCCTGCGTGAGGTTCTCCAGCATGAAGTATCTGGCGTGAATGAGATCGTATATACCGCGAAACCTCCCGGCTGCCCCTATCCCCCTTTCATCCCTGCTCGTGAGGAGTGTATACATGCGGTTGGCGAGTTTTTTGTCCCTATGCAGCAGATCAAAGAACCGGACAAGGGATCCCTCGAGAAGTGCCTCGCGGTCAGGGTCATCGATTACCGTGAAGTCAATGACCCCCGTCTCCCCGGGAAAGCACCCGATGATCCGCGTAAAGAAGCTGTGGATGGTTGAAATCTGAAGCAGGGAGAACTGACGGATCAGCTTCAGCCTCAGGTCACAGGCCATTGCTCTCAGCCTGTTCTCGTCCATGCTGAGTATAGAACCGAACAGCGCCACTTCCGAGGGTTTACCCGCTTCCAGTTCGCTTACCCTGTTGAAAAGCTCCTCCCTGATGTCATTCGCGGCAGCGTTGGTAAAGGTGATGGCGAGGACCTGAGAGAGCTCTACGCCCGACAGAAGCATGATGAGAAGCCGTGTGGTCAGTGTGTAGGTTTTTCCACTTCCGGCCGAGGAGCTCACCGCAATGGAACGGCGTGGGTCATAGAGAGCCTGATCACTCATTCTTCGTATATCCTGCATATGGTTTCATAGGGACAGAAGGTACAGGTTTCGAGATCCTCTGCCAGGGAAAGTCCGGATTGGGCATTGAAATGGTCCAGAAACTCGATAAGATGGGCCTCGAATCCGGTTAGATAGGCATCGACCTCTTCCCCCTGCACCACCGGTTTAAGTTTGTTGTCTCCACACAGGTCAAAATAACAGAGTGATTCAATGGACGCATCCGGCTGTGCATACTTAAGGAGAAGGCCGTAGAAACCAAGCTGCACTTCACTGTATCCAGCCTCTTCGAAATGCGCCCTTTCCGCGGGAAGGGTGCCTGTTTTATAATCGATAAGTATGTATGATCCGGTGGGAGACTGGTCGACCCTGTCTATTCTCCCCCCAATCCTGTACCGCCCCCCGCTTATTTCGGCGTTAAGAGTTTTTTCGATAAAACTGGGGCAGATACGGTAGCCCTCCTGAAAGCGCATTATATCCTGACGCAGAGAAATAAGCAGCTTCTCGCTGAGAATCCTTTTTACAAGGTCTTCCTCACGGGAGTAGAAGAGGCCTTCCCTGAAGTGTTTGTCCAGCAGGGCCGTGAGATTCTCCTCGAGCCGGGAGGGGTCAAAGTTGTTAAAGTCCAGGTCTCTGTAGAGTTCTGTGAACACACGGTGCACCTGTAATCCCACCAGGGAGGGTTCGATCTCGCGCACCAGTTCATCAGGCTCATGAATACCAAGCACGGAGGCGATATAGTACTGCGTCTCACATCCCTTCAGACGCGCGATATCCATTCTCGAAAATCGCTGTGTGGCTTCAGACATTGATGGCTGATCTGCGGTTGCTTGCGAAGGAACCGAGGCGTCTCTCCATACCGGAATCGTACAGCGCATCTGCCTTTCAAACCCTCTCTCGGTGATGCCAAAGAGGTAGGCATAGCGGCTCATCACATCAACGTCTCCTCCCCTATCGCTGAGGGAAATGAAGCTCAATTCCTGTGCCATGTCCGCAATGCGCTTGAGATAATAAAACCCCAGCTCCTCCCTGTCCAGCAGGGTGGGAAGGCCGAGCATGTCCCGGATGTCTGCGGGGAGTAGTATGTCATTTTCCCGCTTCAGGGGGAAGCAGCTTTCATTGAAAGACGGTACAATAACCGTCCTGAAGCCGATTGCCCGGGACTCCAGGAGCCCCAGGATCTGAACGCCCCGTGCATAGACCCCTTGAAGTGCATACCGCTCCGTTTTGACAACCTGCAGCAGTATGTTGAGAGGACGCTCGGGAAGGGGAAGTGACAGGTCGCAGAGTTCAAGAGAGCTGTCGAGCAGTGCATCCCGCATTGCATAAAAGGCATAGGTCTTCCTGCCGCTCAGGCCCGAAAAGAGCTTTTCAAGACAGGTGTAGAGCTCACCGAAGTCTTTCGATTCATAGAGGTGCTGCAGCATCGTGCAGGCTTCCCGCATTCCCCCATTCCTCTCGATAAGCTGGTCCTTCAGCGAGGAGAGTCTGAAAATACGCCTGTGCAGAATGGTGTTCCTGATGTCTTCGCAGGTCGATTGCCACTCCTCATCATACACACTTCCGAGCAGCTCGGTGAAAAATTCATTTCTTATGAGTTCCAGGAAGATACCCGAATCAAGCCCTGAACTGAAAAAGCGTGAGATGAGCAGGAGAAACTGGTAGAGCGGGCTCGATTTGGCGGAAAGACCCTCGGAGTAGTTCGCCTCGACCCCCATCTGTGTCAGTGCATCGTAGAGCATCATGGCTGACTGGCTGTCACTGTTTATGACAGCAATTTCCTGCGGCTCCGCCCCGCGCTCGATTTCATCACCAATGAGTGAAAGTATGAGCATCACCTGCTCCATCCGCGATGAGGAGTGAAAAAACCGAACTGATCCACGGGGGCGTGGACCTTTCCCCGGGCGACCCTCCCCTGCCTCCTTACTGCGGAATGTAAGAATACGGGAAAAATCATAGTCCTCCGTATCCTGATAGACAACCGTGAGCCTGTCCTCTATATAACCGAATAAACGCCGCTCGAAACGCGTCAGCGAAAGGGGTGACACCAGAAGGACATGCGTGACCAGGTCAAAGTAGTCCATAACAGCAGCAGATCCGATCTCGCCCAGTAAGAAGCTTGGGTCAAAACGTCCGGCTTTCTCCTGCTGGTTATAATAGTTGCGCCGGAGGCTGTACAGAGCCCCCAGCTGTTTATGTACGAAGGGCGGACCTGAAGACCCATTCTCCAGGTGACGCTTCAAATCGATCTCCTCCCGAGCAAGCTCCTCGAAGGTCCGTAAAAACCTGCCGGCCACCTTTAGAAAAGACGAAAAGCTCCCAAGAAATTCCCTGGGATACAGCCCTGTGATCTCTTCCGTCTGTTCACATGCCCTGTAGAGAAGCGTAAGCTTCTCCATGGTATTGGCCTGCTGTTTCCCCGTCCCGGCAACCATTTCTCCGATAAGATCGGAACTTGTTATGAGCCGGGGGGAGAGTGCGCTCTTCGTCCCTCCAAGTTCGAGGAGACAGGAGGCAAAGTATGTCTTGAAGCGCTGTGTGGGTGCCACCACCATGGTTTTGAGCGGATCGAGCCCCTCTCGAATCAGCCACTGAGCCGAATGGGCTGCAGGGTCCTCCTGGAAGTTGAGCCTCTCTACTCGCACAGGACGCCCTCTTGAAGGTGGGGTACAACGCGCACCATGATATAGCCCTTGATAAAACGGGAAAGGAGATGCAGCCCCTCGTCCATTCCCCAGTCAGGCTCTGCAGAGTAGAGTGCCAGCACCTCGAGGGTGGAAACATGACCGTCCTCCGGCTGATGATACACGACATGAGGGTGGTAATACTCCCTCTCGTCTTTAATGGGATGGTCCGATACAGTCATCGGCAGAGCACCTTCACGCATTTCCCACCCGTATGAAGGATTGTAGGCATCGCGGTCGACACTGTGATAGGTGTAGGGAGTGATGCGTACGGGCATATCCCTCAGGCCTACCGAGCGGGCACTGATGTAGGTGTGTACGTCATGTGCAATCATGGACCGTACAATTCCTCTCGCAATGTAATAACGTCAAGGGGCGGCACGGTAAGTATTTTCAGAAGTTCATCACGGCGTTCCACAATAAACCGTGCATTCTGCTGCATCACGGCATTCACCCCGCCATAGACGTTCGACAGGTAAAGCGCTGCTTCAATGACACCAAACAGCACACCGAAAACCGGCATGCCCATAACAAAGCAGAACACTGTGAGTCCGATGCCTGCTGCATTTATGAGGAAGCTTCTCAAGCCGTCCACACCCCTGCCTGCATACAGGTGGCCGAGGCCGGGAATAATGGCGAGTATGCCGCCGAGCACAGGGCTTTTCGGACTATGCTGATTCATTTCACTAATCCCACATTCAAGCGTTTCAGTTGTTTCACGGTCAAGAAGATTAGCTGTGCTGAGGGCATGTAAAGCTTCATCCCAGTTGCGTTCATATACATGAATTGCCACGGCCATACTCTGTGCACCCGCACTGAGCCTGGGGTCCGGATCAGAACATGCTGCGGCAAACCGATCGTTCTCGATTTCGAAATCCCCGAACCGCCGCTCTCGAAAATGAAGGTTGAGGAGCTGCAGATGGCTCTCGCAGATGAGCTCCCCATAGTACCCGTCTCTCTCCTGCTTCGATATGGAATCTATCAGCTCATGGAGGGTTGCGGCAGCCCTCGCATACTGCCCAATACATCCCTGTGACAGGGCCAGGAGGTATCGTGCATAGGGCACAAAGGGATCATCCTGGTTGAAATATATCCAGCGCTGGAGCTCCACTATCGATGATTCATACTCCCCGGCCCGGTAAAGGGAGAGGGCAAAGCCGCGTTCGTTCTGGGCGAGTGACAGGTTTGTTGAAAGGAGAAAAGACTGGAGAAGCAGGGAAACGAGAAGCCTCTTCAGAATCATCGATAGTACCCTTCACGGTTCATGATGTAATTCTTGTACACAGGGTCCACATGCAGCTCTCCATGTTCCCTCACCGGGTACCCTTCAAGGGACCATCCATGCTCCCGGTAGAGCATTCGGTCAAGCAGCATGAGCGTAGCCCAGAAGGTACCGTGTCGGTCAAGGGCCTCGCGGTAGAATGCTGAACAGGTTGGGTAAAATCGGCACCGTGCCCCCCCATGCACTGAAAGCTTTTGCTGATAAAAGGAAAGCAGAGCATGGTCCTGTCGATGCAGCGGCGTTTCTGAAAGAAGTATATCGTAACTATTTTCAGAAAATGCAGCAGTCCAGCTGAACAGAACTGCAGTGCTCAGAAAGACGAGGATGGCACGGCTGCTCATAGCACACACTTTATAGTTCGGGGTTGGAAAAATCAACAAACTTATTGTATGCACATACCAACATGTAGTATAATGGGTATGTGCAGTTATGGAATCCAGTCGGGGATAGGGAAAATGGAGAGAGGCACTCTTTACGAAAAATATGGGACCGAGGTGAAGTCGGGACGGGCCATCTTCAACGAAGGCGAGGCCGGAGACACCATGTACATCATTCAGCAGGGCAGGGTCAAGATAACCAAACGCATCGGTAATAGTGAAAAAATACTCATGGTCCTCCAGAAGGGAGATTTTTTCGGAGAGATGGCAATTGTCAATCAGGCACCGCGCACCGCGACCGCGACCGCTGTCGACAACTGCCAGCTGCTCTGTTTCAACCGCCAGGGCTTCCTCAGTATGATCAGCAATAATTCAAATATCGCCATGAACATAATCGAGAAGCTCTGCCTGCGGCTTCAGAGGGCCGACAATGCCATACGCGATTTAACAAAGCGGGACATAAAATCCCTTGTCATCAGTGTGCTCAATGACCTGAGCCATGCGCATCAGGGGGCCGGCAGGGCACAGAGCCTCGTGTACAAAGACACGCTGAAGAGCATCGCCGAACAGTCCGGCGCAACGGTGAAAGAGGTGGAGGTAGAGATACAGCAGCTCATCAGCGCCGGTTTTCTGAATACGGACGGCTACAATCTTGAAATAACACACCCCGAGGAGCTCGTGCAATTCGCCGGATTCTTCAATAAAACCTAGTAGCACTGCCGGCCGGAAGGACGCCATGACCTCCCAATGCTACTGCACCATCATGACGGAGAAGGATATCGACACGGTTCTCTCGATTGAGGAGCGTGTGTTTAAGCACCCCTGGTCACGTGAATTCTTTCACCTCATCGCATCGGATATGAACAACTGCATGCTGACTCTCAAAACTGGCGCCGGCATTATCGGATACGGTGGGTATCACCTGCTCAAGAACAGGACCTCATTCCTCTCGACCCGGCATCAGTACGACTGCATGATACACCTCATCAATATCGCCATCGCACCTCAAAAGCAGCACTGCGGTTTTGGGACCTTTCTCATGAACACGCTCATCAGAAAATCACTGGCAAGCAAAGCGGAGTACTGTTATCTGGAGGTCCGTCCTACAAACGAGAATGCCTTTTCCTTCTACCGTAAATGGGGTTTTTCGATTATTGGGATTATTGAAAACTACTACCCCCAGGAGTGTGAAAACGCACTGGTCATGGGAATGGAGCTGTGCCTGCCTTCAGCATGAAAATGGGGAGCCCGAAGGCTCCCCTGCAAATGGCTTATGCATGTTCCACCCCCTGCTGCACAGCGGGACAGGTGCACAAACAAGCGCTTATGCAATCGTTATCTCCTTGTCCAGGTACACATCCTGAATGGTGTGCAGGAGCTCGGCACCCTCCTTCATGGGCCGCTGGAAGGCCTTTCTTCCGGAGATAAGACCAGTGCCGCCCGCACGCTTGTTGATGACTGCGGTTTTTACCGCCTGTGCAAAATCGTTGTCTCCCGATGCGCCGCCTGAATTGATCATTGGCACTCTTCCCATGTAGCAGCCCATCACCTGATAACGCGTCAGATCGATGGGATGGTCTGTGGTGAGGTCTGAGTAGACTTTCTTGTCCGTCTTTCCGTAATTAAGCGCCGTATAACCGCCATTGCACTCTGCCTGTTTCTGCTTGATGATATCGGCCTCAATGGTCACCCCGAAGTGGTTCGCAGTGTTCGAAAGGTCCGCTGCAAGAGCATAGTCCGCCTCCTTGGTTTTGAAGGCGCTGTTCCGCAGATAGGCCCAGAGAACGGTGAACATACCGAGGCTGTGCGCATATTCAAAGGCCTCCGATATCTCCACGATCTGCCGGCTCGATTCCTCTGAGCCGTAATAGATCGTGGCACCAACGGCTGCTGCCCCAAGATTGAAGGCCTGGTCGACACTGGCCCAGAGCACTTGATCGAACTTGTTCGGGTAGGTCAGAAGCTCACTGTGGTTAATCTTCACGATAAAGGGGATTTTATGCGCGTACTTGCGGGAAATCGAACCAAGCACGCCAAGTGTTGAGGCGACCGCATTGCAGTTGCCCTCGATGGCCAGCTTAACGATATTCTCGGGGTCGAAATAGATTGGATTAGGCGCAAATGCGCTCGACGCCGAATGTTCGATGCCCTGATCCACCGGCAGTATGGAAAGATACCCCGTTCCTCCCAGCCGTCCATTATTGAAGACGCTGCTGATACTTCGCAGGACCTGAGATAACCGGTCCGTATGAACGAGAACCCGGTCGATAAAATCCGGACCGGGAAGGTGGAGTGTATCATTTGGCACCTTGGCCTTGTACTCCAGCAAGTCCTTTGCTTCATCACCGAGCAGTGCTATTACATCGCTCATTTCTTCCTCCTCGATTGGATAATTTCCCCAATATAATAAAAAACAGGAAAATAAAAAACGAAAAGGTGCTCACCCTAAAGGGCTCTGGGCTCCAACCCTCATCAGAATATCAGCAATTTCCCGTTCCGCATCCCTTTTGCACAGTTTAGAGGCATTTTGCCCCATTTCTCCGAGAAGATTAGTATCTGACAACAGATCACTGACCGCCTCTGCAAGGAGACGGCTGCTCAACTGCCCGTCCTCAATGATTTGTGCAGCCCCATTCTCCTGAAAAAAGTTGGCGTTGTCGATCTGCTCCCCCCTGCTCTTCGATCTCGGCAGGGGGATAAGTATGGAGGGTAGGCCCAGACAACCTATCTCATACAGGGCCCCGGCCCCGGCCCTGCTGATAATGAGGTCGGAAGCTGCAAGCACGTCACCCATCTCATCTGCAATAAACTCGTATTGTCGGTACCGGCCATGCCCGCTCTCAAAGCGCCGGCTATGTCCCCGTCCGCACTGGTGGACAAGATTAAAGGGTAGCTCAACTTCCTCGAGCATCTCAAAAACCGCCCCGTTCAGTGAAGAAGCACCCAGGCTCCCGCCCAGAACGGTTACAATGGGCAGGTCCTCCGTGAAATGGAGGAAGCTCTTACCTCTTTCCCGATTGGCTGACCTGATAGTGGCACGCATGGGATTTCCCGTGTAGTAAACCTCTTTACCCTCAAAGGAGGCAGCGGCCTTCTCGAAGGATACACAGACAGCCCTGGCCCTTTTTGCTATGATCTTTGTGGCCATACCTGGATGTATGTCGCTCTCATGGGTAATAACAGGAACATGCAGCAGCCCCGCGGCAATTGCGGGAGGCACAGACACAAAGCCACCTTTTGAGAAGAGCACCGCAGGCTTACTCTTCTTCAGTATGCGATAGGACTGCGCAATACCGATGAGAACATTGACCGTGTCGGCGAGGTTTTGTAGAGAGAAATAGCGCCTGAGTTTTCCAGTCCTGATTCCATAAAAGGCCACGCCGAGGCCATGGGCCCACTCGATCTCCTTTCCCCTCCTGTCGCCGATCCAGCATATGTTAGTGACGCCGCATTCCTGCAGCTCCTCAATGACCGCAACGTTTGGAAATATGTGTCCCCCTGTTCCACCTCCCGTTACCGCAATCATGCAGTCACCCCCGCACTAATACTACTATGGCGGACTGAAACAGGAAATGAAAAACCTCTGTCTTTACCCATTGACAGGGGCCGCCACGGTGACATAACAGGACAGTTCACGGTCACCACCCTGCGAAGACCGATTTCCATGCTGTCCTCTTGCATGCATGGGAACTCGACCTAGCGAAGCACTAGCGAAGCAATATCTTTTCCTATCTTTTCCTATCTTTTTCTATCTTTTCCTATCTTCACTTTGCGCCTCATGTTGCCTATAATGAATCTAGAGCAAGGGGAATACTGGAGGTGGAAATGGATATCACAACCATACGGGTAACGTTGCCCGAGGAAGCAAATGTCATAATCGGTCAGTCGCACTTCATAAAGACCATTGAAGACCTCTATGAGGCCATCATCAACACTGCACCCCAGATGCAATTCGGCATTGCCTTCAACGAGGCGTCAGGGGTGTGCCTCATACGCAAGGACGGCAACGACAACGCCCTCATCGAGCATGCTGTCAATACCGCACAACAGATCGGCGCGGGCCACCTGTTTGTTATCTATATAAAGGGTGGTTTTCCAATTCAGATTCTGCCGGCGATCAGGGAAACCAGAGAGGTTGTCCGCATATTCTGTGCAACTGCCAATCCCCTCGAAGTCATTGTGGGCCAGACAGAACAGGGTAGAGGCGTGCTCGGTGTTATAGACGGATCTCCTCCAAAGGGAATCGAGGGGGAGCGCGAGACAAGGGAGCGCATCGACCTGCTTAAAAAGTTTGGATACAAACGATAGATTGTCTGCCCACACATGAGCTGTTTTCAGGGAGGGGAAAGGTCTGGTCGCATTTTGAGGCCCCATACAGTATAATGTAACCATACTGGAACATGTTTTAGTATTCCCTGCACGGTGCTTCATATGCAGTGCGTGAGCACGACAGGTTTAGCGGAGGTACCCTGTGGCAAAGCTTATTGGACAGGTGTTAATGGAATCGGGAATGATCACCATCGACGAGCTCAGCGAGGCGCTAGAGGTGCAGAAATCCTCGGGCCAGAGACTTGGTGATGTGCTGATCACCCTCGACATGATTACCCAGGAAGAGCTGGAGATGGCATTGGACTTCCAGAATGAGGGTGATGACGAGGACTGAGGGTGTTCAGATAAGGAGTTCCGGTTCACTCTCCAGATCGAGCATCTTGATGATCTTGTTTTTCGCTTCCAGATAACTGATAAACGCAATAATCTCATCGGGTGTTTTACAACGCAGGAGCCATTCGAAGTGCTCCATGCGTGAAAAGATCTTTGTGAGCGAGTCCACGATCTTCGTATAGATCTCCCCCAGATACTCGGGTGCCAGTATGGCGAAGGCAATGTGGAAGCGACGCCCCATCTCCGGATCAACATCGATGCCCTCCGGTGAGAGTCCAATTATGGGAACTATATCGTCGGCAAAATCGCCGAAGGCGTGAAAGAACATGATGTTTCTGCCTATGGGTGTATCAACGATATCACCGGTCTGCATAAGCGCCTCTTCCGCTCCCTTCTCATCCAGGATACGTCCTGACCCCACCTTGATGATCTCTCTGACGATCTGCTTCTTCGTCGAACCCATCAGCCGCGGGATGACCAAATTCTTGTGGAACATGAGCGAGGCGGTATAGGGAAGAGGACCGAGCTGATCACCGGTAAGTGTTTCAGGTTCGGTTTTAAGCTCAGCCATCCTTTCACGGTATTCGTGAATTGTTATCATGGGAGGCCTTTCGATCCCCCAGACCTTTTTCTTTTCAATTGAATAATCGTTTTTTACGCCCGTGATGACCTGCAGAGAATCGGATATGTCCTGAAATATCTCGATCCTTCCCATATCATCGGCCCGCTGCAGCAGAATTTTCAGAATGCGATAAGACATGGATCTGAGAGATTCAATCGGCTGGTTCCTGTGTATTCGTACATCCAGATCGCACTGCCCGATGACATTCAACCCGAAAAGCCGGTGCACGTCTATGAGATGGCCCGACTCGACACCGTAACCCGTGAAGAAGGGGATCCGTTCCAGCAGCTCCCTCCTCCCCGCATACTCTCCAGACAGGGGCTGCGCGAGGCCAGTCAGTTCTGGAAAGAGCAGGTTGAAGAAGGGCCTGACCACGAGTTCTGTCACCCTCCCTCCCCCCGTATAGTGGAGCTCACCCTGAATGTTGATCGGCCGCTTGTAGAAAGCCTTCACGTATAAGAGATGGGGAAACTCAAGCAGGGGACCTATCAGACCAAGGACGAAGCGGGGATGTATGTTGGTGATATCTGCATCGATCCAGCAGATTATATCGCCCTTGAGCACATAGAGGCTCTTCCAGAGATTCTCCCCCTTACCGCGGTAGAATCGGTACTGGGGAAGTATGTCGCCCGAGTAGTAAAACTCCGCGCCGGCCCTGCGCGTGACCTCATCGGTTTTATCGGTGGATCCCGAATCCACCACAGCTATCTCATCAAGAAGGGGATGGCGCTCCATGAGTTCCTTCCTCATGAGCGTAATTTCCTTGCCAACGGTTTTTTCCTCATTCAGGGTGGGGAAACAGAGGCTGATGGAAACCCCCTGCTGCTTCTTTTTTTTTACCAGCCTCTTGACATCCTTGAAACGGGAATGGTGGAAGGTGTTCTTTTCGAGCCAATCCTTGATATAGGATGGCTGTTCGAGTTCGCGCTCGAACTCCTCATGTACCTCCTGAAGGCTTTTCTTCTGCTTGGCGTCGCTCATGGGGTTTCCAGCTTCCTCCAATACTCATATAACATATAATTGTAATTTTATCAATAGATTACTGAACCCCCCTGATATCTGGGTACACACATAGGTACCACCTTTCTTTACACGAGCCAGGTTATACCCTACAATTAAAGAGAAGGCGGAAAAATGAAGAGAAAACCTATGGAAGAAAAGATGCTCGAGAGGTTAAAGGTCCTGTATGGAGCGGAGGCATCCGCAGTGTTAAAGAGGCTTCTGGTTCTTCTGCATGCCTATGAGGAGAAGCTCCCCAAAAGGGCTTTTGAATTCTCCGAGAAGGACGCAGTTCTCATCACCTATGGAGATGCCTTTCAACAGAATAACAGAGAGCCCCTCGCAGTTCTGAATGATTTTGTCACAGAGTACCTCAGCGATGCCATATCCATCGTACACGTACTGCCCTTTTTCCCCTACTCCTCGGATGACGGTTTCTCAGTTATCGACTACAAAGAGGTAAACCCCGACCTCGGGTCCTGGGAGGATGTGCACCAGCTTGGCACGGGACGAACTGTTATGTTCGATGCGGTCATCAACCATATGTCGGCCAAGAGCAGGGAGTTTCGGGGTTTCTTGAAGGGAGAGGAGAAGTACAGGAATTTCTTCATTGTTGTAGGTCCTGAATTTGATACATCCAGGGTCTTTCGGCCCCGTGCCCTGCCTCTTCTCACCCGCTTTGATACTAACCGCGGAAGTCTCGATTTGTGGACGACTTTCAGCACCGATCAGATCGACCTCAACTACAGGAACCCCGATGTACTACTCTACATCATCGATGTGCTGCTCTGCTACGTACTTCACGGTGCATCGATTATCAGGCTGGATGCCATTGCATTCATGTGGAAGGAGAGCGGGACAGAGTGCCTGCACCTTCCCCAGACCCATGCAGCCATCAAGCTCTTCAGGAATGTCTTCGACATGGTTGCACCCCATGTCAAAATCATCACTGAAACAAACGTACCCCACAGCGACAACATCTCCTACTTCGGTGATGGCAACGATGAGGCCCATATGGTGTACAACTTTGCACTACCTCCGCTCAGCGTGCACGCACTGCTCACGGGCGACGGGTCATATCTGACCCAGTGGGCGTCAACCCTGCAGCTCGGAAACCCGAAGAACTATTTCTACAACTTCACCGCATCTCATGACGGAATCGGGCTTATGCCCGTTCGGGGCATCCTGCCCGCCGGTGAGATTGAACGGCTCGTCACGGCAACGGAGAAGCACGGCGGCAAACTGGGTCTCAAGGACAATCCCGATGGCACACAGAGCGTCTATGAGCTGAACGTGTCTCTCTTCGACCTGCTGTCAGATCCCAATGCAGATGAACCGATGGAGCGGCAGGTACACCGCTTTGTTGCCTCACAGGCCGTTGCCATGAGCCTCGCCGGCGTGCCTGCATTGTACTATCACTCCTTGGTGGGGTCCCGGAACTATTACGAAGGTGTGGAACGAACCGGCGTCAACCGGGCGATCAACAGAGAGAAACTGCAGCTGAAAAGGGTAAAGGGGGAACTTTCGGAAAGAGGATCGCGGCGTGAATTGGTATACAGTGCCCTGACACGATTGCTCAGTGAGCGGAGAAAGCACAGGGCATTTCATCCAGAGGGCCCGCAGACCGTCCTCAACCTCAATCGGCAGGTCTTTGCCGTGGAACGGCAGTCTCCAGACGGCAGTGAGAAAATCCTCTCCATTATAAACCTCTCAGATGAACCGGTATACCTAAGGCCCAAATTCAGGGGGAGAGTTGATCTCATTACGGGCACAACACTTGAGAAACAGATAGACCTAGAGCCCTATGGTATACGCTGGCTTCGGGGGGATGGTGATTAGTGGTTGGCTTCTATAGTCTCCCGGATGCCCTCGAAGTTGGTGAGTATGTTGCGAAGCTTCCTTCTTAGCACCTCGTATGAGAAGAAACGAGAGGCAAGAAAGAAGTTGATTTCAGCATTTTCCTGGAACGAATCCCTGTTTTCAATGAGATGATTGACCTCATCAATCACAGCGGGCGTGACATACCCCTCCATCTCAATCACCTTGAAACCGAAGGGTTTAATGTCGAGCACATAGGCTGAATAGCGGTTCACCAGAATCGGTTTTTTAAAATAGACCGCCTCAATGAAGGCGTTGCCGAACCCCTCGTAGGTTGACGGGTAGGTGATGAGGTCGGCATGCGGATAGACGTCCCAGAGCGTGTATATCTTCTTTCCGTCAGGTGTCCGTCCCCGGCGGTCGTCAATTATATCAGGTTTTATAATGATCTCCACGCCCATATGCTCGGCATAGCTCATTATCCTCTTCGCGTATTCGTCTCCCTCGTCACTGATCGAATGGGTGATGACCACCTTGGCCTTGGGGTTTTTGAGACGGCTCACCACCTCGATGGTGTGCTCGATACCCTTTCGGGCAACGATACGGGTCGGCTGCAGGAGGAAGAATTCATCCTTGCGTATGCCGAAGGCCTCGCGTACATCGACGTTGTAGTGGTTGACACCGGGCGGTTTCTTCTTGAAGTCGAGCACATTGGGAATGACAACGGGGGAGAGCCCCGTTCTGTAGCTCAGCTCCCTGTCCGCCTGGGTCTGAATGACCACATGCTGAATCGAGGGGAGAGAGGGGGGGAAGGCCGTGCTGATGATATCGGCCACTGCATTCACGTAAAACCGCGGCCGCTCCCACCAGAAATCGTGATGATGGGCAATAGTCGGGATTCCCGTCTCGGCGATCAATTCGGTAAGCGCAAGGCCGAGCGGGAGATTCATGGGGATGGCGAGGCAATTCTCTGCAATGAGAAGATCGATGTTGAACTTGTATATGAAGCGGTAGAGTGCCGCCTTCAGCTTTCTGCGCGCCTTATGAATCATTCCGGTCAGTTCGGAGGTTCTCCGATAGACCTTGAAGGACTTGGACTGGATCTCCCTGTTCGAGGGATGATCGAAAAAAGCCTCCGGAACGATCATGGTACGCTTGGGATCCCAGTCCGAAAGACCGGCAAAGTAGTAGGGCTGATACCCCATGCGCTTTAGCACGGTGGCCCACTTCTCGGTCTCCAGGGACACACCGTCTGTTCCCTGGAATCTGGTGGAGATGAAACCGATGTTCTCAATTTCACGCAATTCCACATGCCTGTTACTCTCGAGCCTGCTGTCGCATTCCATAGCATCCCTCAATCGTTGCGTCATTTGGTGCGTACGCTTATTATTTCGGATAATTTAAAAAGATTAATAACCGTTAAATCGGGCCTGATACCCCTGCACCGTGGCTCATCTGCGCGAAGCCTGAGTGATCTCGTATCGCCTGCAAAGAGCGCTGTCTGAAAACCCACCTTCCCCGCAGCATAGATATCGTTGAGCATATCGTTGCCCACGAACAGGGCATCTGTTGCCGCAATACCCTGCTTCTCGAGCGTTTCCCGCGCCCTCTCAAAGAGAAAGGGGGAGGGTTTTGCATACCCGTATATATAGGAATATAGTGCAAGTTCCTTGTGAAAACCAATTTCATCGGGACTCGATCCAAGGAAAGCCCCGAAGAGAAGCGGTGTAAAGAACTGGGCGTTGGAGATGATTCCCATGGTAAGCTTCACGGTCCGGAGTGAGTTGAGGAGCTCCACCAGATGGGGCATCGGCCAGACAGGATTGAACATCGACTCATACTCGAGCGCGAACTCACGAGCGTGCTCAGGCGAACCGAACCCCAACACTTCCTCCCATATATCTTCGATGATCACCTCAGGGTAATCGACCCCCTCACCTCGAAGCCTTTCGTGTGTTGAACGGATGCGGGCAAAGTACCGTTTCCGGACCCCCTCAGGATCCTCATCGATACCATGCCGGCTCAACAGTGAAGCGAGCCTCTCCCCCTGCACGCTCTCCTCCAAAACAGCAACGTCTCCCGACCCGGATATGAACAGCGTACCATACACGTCAAAGAGAACCGCACGCACAGGCGCTCTGAGTGAACCGCTGCCTTCCATCCCCGTGGGGATCGGCTCCAAGGGGAAAGCGTATCGCTTGATGATAGACATGTACTCTCTGTTATTCATCATAGGACAGATCGCAGAGCAGCAAATGGTTGACATCGGGAGCGTTGAACATTTGAAGGAGCAAATCCCCCCGAATGCGCTGATCGGGCGTGGTCCCGCAGATCTCCCCGTATACCTTTAAGAGCCTCTCCCTGTTTCTCCGCATAGAGTACTCTCGGGCAATGATCTCCCGGTTGTGAAATATGAGATCGCTCCACTCCTCGAGAATGCAGGCCTTTTCAAGAAAGGGGTTCATTCGGATGAGTGTCTCTCTGTCACGGGATGAGTCTTTCACCGCTCTGATCACCTGCATCTGCAGGTCTTCGCTGAGCTCTCCGAAATCCACGTTTCCCCGGGCTCTGAGCCCCTCAAGATATTCCCTGATTACAGCCTCATCAATGCTGAGACCGTACCGGTCAAGACGATCCCCATAACAACGCTCCCATTTCTCACAGAACCGGCTAAAGTCGAAGAGCTGCAGGGGAACCGACAGCTTCGTGTAAAGGTGGTCGAACCGCATACCCTTGCGCATGAAGTCAGCACAGATATCCGGCAAAAGGCGTCCGATAAGCGGCCTGTTCCCCATCCAGGATTCGAGAAAAGCGAGGCCAAAACCCTCCTTTATGCTCGTCGTCAGAATGCAGCGTGCTCTCGCAAGCACGTGTTCAAATCGCTCGGTTATCCCGAGTCGGAAGAGCACCGGCAGTCTTTCATGCTCAGAGAAGGACATCCATGCCCGGTAACTCTGTACATCGAGCGCACCGGTTGGTTCGAGCGTCACGCCCACCCTTTCCCCTTCTGCCATGAAGAGTGAGAGCAGCACCGCCTCTCCGATGTTCTTTCTCCGTATCGCTCGAACGGGGTAGAGTATCAGGTCCTGTCCATCACCATGATCGGCAACCGGGAGGGACCTGACCGCGTTTGGAATCAGGTGAAGGCCCTCATCACTGAGCCCTGCCCTCTTTAAAATGTTATAGTCACGGCTGTTTATAACCGCGTAATGGCAGTTCTCCGGGTAGGTTTCGCCGGTGTAATTCTGGGGACGTCCGTCTTCTGCGAAATCATGGATCTGCAGCAAAAGGCGCGCACCTCTCTTCTGCAGCACCTTTAATACATTGATAAAATCCCTGTTTTTCCCCAGAGTTGGATTGTGAATGTGAAAGAGGTCAGCCTCGCATCCCCAGTGAGACTGCACCCTGTCAAGTATGGATTGTGCGCTCTCACTGGCATCTGTGCCTTCTCCACGGTCGCGATCATAGGCAAGGGAGGGAACCACTTCCACCGGAAAGGGAGCCTTCCCGGGGGGTGGCTCTCCCGTAATGACGAGCACTTCATGCACGTCACCCACCGCGTTGATTTGCTCTTCGATAACCCTCGTAACACCGCCCTGACGCAGATGATGATGTATGAATACCACCTTCACCAATACCTGTACCCGCCTCTCACCATTATGTATACAACATTAACCGTGCCTGGTCAGGAAGTACTCGACATAGTTTCGATGAAACACACCTTCCATGGCGCCAAAGTAGGATGCGTTCAGAGCCCCGCAGGCGCTCCCGAGCCGCAGGCATTCCACAGGAGATAGCCCCTCCAGATAGCCGCACAGAAAACCCGCGTCAAAGGCATCACCGGCACCGGTTGGGTCGACCTCTTTGATGACAAAGGGCTTCACCTCTATGCGCTGCCTGTCGTCCAGGTACATGGCGCCCTCCTTACCCTTCTTGATCACCAGCGCCTTTGTCTTCTTCGAAAGTAGATACTCGGAAGCCTCGTCGACCGATCCCTTTCCAGTGATACTGAGAAGCTCTCTCTCGCCGGGAAGCAGAATATCCGATAGGCTGAGGACTGTACCGATCACATCGTCCAGATTTTCGCCCTTCAGCAGCTCGACCCGAATATTCGGGTCGAAGGATACGAGCCCTCCATCGGCCTTCACCAGCTCAGCAATGCGGTTTATTCGCTCACACATCCTCCTGCCTGCCATAAGCGAGCAGCCCATAACGTGGAAGAGTTTGACTCCTCGGAGTTCTTTCTCAGGAGGATTCTCGAAAAGCCCGGCTGCGGCATTGGCAATGTGATAGATAAAGTTACGCTCACCGCTGCTCGCATAGCTCACAAAGGCGACTGCCGTGGTGGCCTCCTTCAGCACTTGTATGAATGAAACATCGACACCGTCTGCATGGAGGCGCCGAAGGGTACGGTGCCCGAAACCGTCGTTTCCGACTGCACCCACAATGCCCGCACTGTGGCCGAGAAGTGCCACCTGATCGATGAAGATGGCTACCGCACCGCTGGGATAGGGCCCGCTGAAATCGCCCTGCACCCAGAGCGGGATGTCCCGTTCTTTTCGCATGATCTCGACCAGTATCTCGCCGGCAGTAAGTATGTCAG
>CBFDDP010000017.1:0-35856 GCA_965603595.1 uncultured bacterium | reverse complement strand
CAGACGAGATCAATCGGGCCATGTGTGATAAGATCAGGGAAATTCAAATACCGGGCCTCGAGATCTTTATCGAAACGGAGAAGGAACACCGCGCCGCTCTCATACTTCGAGGACAGAAGTTCTCAGATAATCTCTCTGAAACCGACCCTCAGAAAACCGGTGTCCCCCCACTCCCAGTCAGGGCTCTGGACAATAAACCTGCATCTGTACACACGGCGGAGATGCTCAACAACTTCCTGAGCGAGGTACGGAAAAAATTAAAGGGTGAAAAGCCCGCTAATGGTATTCTGCTCCGGGGTTTTGCACTCTATCAGCAGATCCCCTCCATGAACGATATTTATGGACTCAATGCCTGCGCAATTGCCGGATACCCCATGTATCGGGGGCTTGCAAGCCTCGTGGGCATGGATGTCATTGAAACCGAGAGCGGTGTGGGACCACAGTTCGCGAAACTCGGAGAACTCTGGGGCGACTATGACTTCTACTTTGTGCACATTAAATATACCGACAGCAGAGGTGAGGACGGGGATTTCCCCGCCAAAGTCTCTGCCATCGAAGAGGTTGACGAACATATTCCATCCATTCTCAAACTGAACCCGAATGTCCTGGTAATCACCGCAGACCACTCTACACCTGCCTCTTTCAAGGCACATTCATGGCACCCGGTGCCACTGCTCATCAGCTCGAAGTGGGCCCGTCGTGCCGGGGTCTCGAAGTTCGGTGAAACGGAGCTTCTCGGAGGGACGCTGGGGATTATTCACTCAACGGACCTCATGCCCCTCGTGATGGCTCATGCGGGTAAACTTGCTAAATTTGGTGCCTGACTGCTCAAAAATGCTTTTCTTTTAATGAAAAAAAATTTACATTTTTCTATTATTAAATTATCATTAATTCTTGACACCTTGCCCGTAACGTATTAATTTATCAATAATAGTTAGTTTATTTATCATTATTGTTACTAGGAGGCGCCTAGATTGCCTGAAAAAATCTATACTACCTATCAGATCGGAAAATTTTGCCAGGTGAACATACGAACGGTCATACGATGGATTGAGACCGGAAAGCTCAAAGCATACTCCACACCTGGCGGGCACAGAAGGGTAAAGTGGAGTGATCTCATCACCTTTCTGACTGAAAACAGAATGCCCATTCCCAGGGAACTTGAGGAGGCGAAGAAGCGAAAGGTACTGCTTGTGGATGATGATCCAGACTTCCTGGAGATCGCTTCGAAGATACTCAAGAAAATCCCCGATGCGGAAACCAAAACATCCTCTTCTGGTTTCGACGCGGGTGTGCTCGTCGCCGAATGGTACCCGGACCTCATCCTTCTCGACTTTCTCATTCCCGATCTCGACGGCTTTGAGGTAACAAAGAAGCTGAGGAGCAATCCCCGGCTGAAAAAAATCCCCATCGTTGCGGTAACCTCGATAACTGATCCCAAAGAGCTGGAGAAGGTAAAAACCTGCGGGGTTGATTCTGTTATCACAAAACCGATTGAGGCTGAAAGCTTTCTGAAAAAGATCGACCGGTTCCTGTACTCATCAAGTCATAGCTGATTCCTCGCCATGGCGACAATCCATCTCTGCAGGGGTCGCTATAGCTCTCGGATCAAAATTTTTTACTCTATACAAATGGGGTGAAGGGGCTATAATAGTGCGTGCAGGCCCCCTGAAATTGGGGACAGGTCCACTGAGTAGGGGGACAGCCCCCCGGGAAAAGGGGACAGATCCCTGAAAATGGGGGATAGTCCCCTACTGAAATGGAGCATCCATGAGAAAGTCAGAAATAGTCCTTCTCAAGGGTGACATAACGGAACGAGACACAGACGCCATCATCAATACATCGAACAACCGCCTCATTCTGGGATCGGGGCTGGCCGGTGCCATCAAGGCCAAGGGCGGAAACCAGATCGTCGATGAATGTGCTCGCCACGGAAGTATCGATATTGGTGAGACCGTGCTGACAAGCGGCGGGAATCTGAAGACCGGCGCAGTCATTCACGTGGCTCTCACGGAATACGATGGCCAGATCACCAATGAGAACATCGAGAAGTCTCTTCGGAACTGCCTCAAGCTGGCGAACAAACAGCGGTTCAAGAGTATCGCCATACCCGACATGAGTGTCGG
This sequence comes from uncultured bacterium, assembly GCA_965603595.1. GTDB lineage: Bacteria > Spirochaetota > B62-G9 > B62-G9 > DRHN01 > JAGLSF01. Next base: position 33,730 of record CBFDDP010000017.1, on the reverse strand, counting down.
GATCAGCAGGTTCCCACCGGAAGTGTGTGCTGAGACTGTCTGCATGGTTCTCAAAGAGTATATGGCAAGAAAGAGCAGAAACCTACAGCGTATCGAAATAGTACTCTGGGACATCGATACCCTGCGAATCTATAAACAGAAGTACGCTGAAATCTTTGAACAGGAAACAGCATGAGCCTGCAATTTATACTCGCCGGTATCATTATCATCGGTATCATTATTTTTCTAACCTATTTCAAGATATTCCGCAAACCAAAAAGACTACAGCGTATCTGGGAACAGATCAAAGCGGGCGACGTGCGAAACTCCATACGAAACCTGCGCACGCATATCATCAAGCATGGAGGTTCTATAAACGCGCATTCACTGCTGGCCGAATGCTACCGTCGTGAGAAAAACTTCGATATGGCGGTAATTGAATACCGCACCTGCATCAAGATCAACAAAAAGCCCTCACTCATGACCATGACCACGATACGGGAGGGACTCGTTGATTGTCTTCTACGGGTGGGGAAGGCTGATGAAGCCCTCTCGGAGCTGCTCGAGCTCTCCCGTCAGGACCCAAGAAACTACCGCTACCTATTCGAGATCGCAAAGATATTTTACACCAAGGGAAACCTTGAGCAGGCAGTCACCTATCTAGACAAGACCATCAAGTACAACCCAAGTCATGGGCCGAGCCTCGGGTATCTCGGCGTGATCATGTACCACGCCAACAAGATACGGGAGGCTGTAGTCTACCTGACACAGGCTGTGAAGTATGACAAGCGCAACTTCCGCGCCTATTACTACCTCGGGCGTCTATACATGGACGGCAGGGATTTCCCACGGGCCATCACCTACTTCGAAGCCGCGCAGCGATCGCCGGAATTCAGGGCTCGTGCCCATTTGCAGAAGGGGACCTGTTATCGAGAAATGGACGAGTTCGAGAATGCAGTTGATGAGTATAAAAAGGGCATCGCATCGGCAACCCCGAAAGATCAGAACGTGCTTCTGGCCACCAGGTATGCTCTCGCCTATCTCTTCGAGTCACGGGGTAAGCTTGCCGAAGCGATCGAGCAGTGGGAGTCAATACACAGGATTAATGGGGATTACAAGGACGTACCGCGCAAACTCGATGAATATCAGGACCTGCGTGCTGACGACAACATGAAGGATTTCCTGGTGAGTCCTATACCGGTGTTCGAAGGTATCTGTCTCGAGATCATACGTCATCTGGGCTATGACATTGCCGACATCCGGCATCAGTCATCGAGCATAACGAATATCATCGCCACACCAAACCTCAGCTCCATGCGATCAGTTTCCAGACAGTTCGTCTATTTCAAGATATACCGTGAAGCGGTCAGCCTGGGCCTGAACGCGGTCAAGACCCTTCTCGAGGAAGCAAAGAAGGTGCGCTGTGTCAAGGCCGTCTGCATTTCTCCCATAAAGTTCCGCCCCGAGGCCATCGATTTCGCCATGCCGCGACAGATCGACCTCATCGGCGGCAGTCAGCTCTCGAAGATTCTGAAAGAAATTCGCGGCTAGTGGAGAGGAATGCAGTGTGTACCACTTGAGTATACTACCCGGAAAGCATGTAACACATTTTATTGAGATCTCTCGAAATATATCTTTGAATGTATATAAGGGTCCTGTGCATAATAAATTCCAATGTGCAGGCCGATATATCTAAGAAACAGCACAGGGGAAGTACTGTATAAAATTGTTGACTTTTTAGGGTGCTGTGTTACTATTATCAATTCTAAATATAACACGGGGTAAGGTGTGTCCGATTACAAGAAACTAGAGAAGCGATTCTTCGCATATCTGCACAACCACCTACTCTTCCTGAAAAGAGTCATCGTCTACTCATATAAGCGGTTTATACAAAAGGGCAGGGAAAAACTCACCGTCATGCTCATCCCGCACTCTGAGAAAAAGATCTTTAACTTCCAGATCTCCCTGTTCACCATTTCATTTATCGTGGTTCTCATAGCAGGTATTGTGATCACCTTCTTTATCACCACATCACGCTATACACTTACCAGAAAAGAGATGGAGGACCTAAAAAACTCCCAGGAAGGAAATATAACGGCACTGAACCTGTTCCAAAACGAGATCACCGATCTCGACGAAGAGGTTCTGGAATACAGGAACAACATCAAAGACATCATACAGCTGCTCGGGGCCAGTCAATCCGAAAACATCTTTGGCCTTGGAGGGCCGGAAACTGAGATCAAGAACCTCTCAGAAATCATAGGAATGACAAGCCAGGGCGACCACGAATCAGAGCTGCAGACCATCAAACGGATCAATGCTGATATCGCAGCGAGTAAACGTGTTTTAATGAACTTCAAGAAATTCCTCGAAGCGAGAGAGGAAATCATACAAAACATACCAAACAACTGGCCGATCATTGGCGGAGGATTCATCACGTCCCCCTTTGGTATGCGGCGGTCTCCCTTTACGGGAAAGTGGGCAATGCATCAGGGAGTGGACGTGAGCTGGTGGCCCGGGGCGCCGATACGTGCAACAGCTGACGGTGTGGTCGTCTTCTCAGGAATGAAGGGGGGATACGGGAGAACGATTCAGGTGCAGCACGAGTATGGTTTTCAAACACTCTACGGCCATCTGTCACGTATCGTCGCCTATGAAGGAAAGCACGTCAAGAAGGGTGAGATAATCGGATTCCTTGGTCGAACGGGCAGGGCAACGGGATTCCACCTTCACTACGAGGTACGAATCGGCACCACCGCCGTTGATCCCATGATATTCATGACAACCGAGTTCTAGCCTCTCAGAGTAAAGCCGGCTTCAGATATGCAGTATACCTATCCCGATCAATACGCAGACTGTTTCGGTATCCACCGCCGTTAAGTTCATCATAACACTATAGAGCTTGTCATTACTCTAAAAATACTATAAGATATGGATAGATATTCCGATTCGGATCAATCAATGAACGATACCGCAGCATACACGAACGGCGAATCGTTCGTCAACAGTATCATTGGAGAAGGCACGACCCTTCATGGCGACTTCAACCTGAACGGCCTTCTCAGGATTGACGGTACGTTTGTTGGAAAGGTGCGGACCAGCGGCAAGGTCCTCATCGGTAAAAACGGACAGGCCGAGTGTGAGATCGTCGCGGCCACCGTGGTAATCGGGGGGAAGGTCAAGGGGGAGATCATTGCGACGGAACGGATCACTCTCCTTTCGACTGGCGTTTTTATCGGCAATATCGTCACTCCGCGGCTCATCATCGAGGAGGGTGTCGTCTTTGACGGTAAGTGCGAGATTGTCGAAGATAAAGATAAATTAGAAAAAATAAAACAGAAGTATCTGCTCACACGCGAAGCTGAAACAACTGAACAGCCCAAAACAGCGAACGAGACATTCATGCCGGGCGTGGAGAACCTTACCGATGAAATTACCGCACAGGCACGGGTGGGCAATGGCTTCACAGCGCGGGTCGAACAGAAGGTAACCTAACCCCCTATATTTACCCACACTTTTCCAACCGATCTGAATCCAATCGACGGGAAGAACCTGTGCACAAAGGATACTTTATCGTTATGGAGGGTCCTGATGGTTCGGGCAAGTCAACGCAGGCCCGCATCCTGGCCGAACGGCTCGAGGAGGATGGACACAGCTGCGTGGTGACCGAACAACCGGGCGGCTCCCGGGAAGGGAAGCAAATTCGAGAAATTCTTCTCGATCCAAAACTTAATATAAGCCCGAAGACGGAGCTTTTCCTTTTTCTCGCGGACCGTGCCGACCATGTACACAAGGTTGTGAAACCGGCCCTCCAATCGGGAAAAACGGTCATCAGCTCACGATATTTCTACTCAACACTCGTGTATCAGGGCATGGCCAGGGAGGTTGCTCCCTATGACTTCCTTCTCCAGATGAACCTCTTTGCCGTCGACAACGTCATCCCTGATCTGGTATTCTACATCGATGTGGAGGCTGGCCACGGCCTGAGCAGAGCGAAGAACAACTCGAGGGAACAGATGAACTACATAAGAGGCGACAGAATTGAACTCGAGGGAGTTGCGTTTCACCGCAAGGTTCGTGAGGGATACAGGGAGCTTGCCGCCCGGCATTCTGACCTGTTCATTGCCATCGATGCAGCAGGGCGGAGCAGAGAAGAGCTTGGCAACATCATCTATTCTCAGTGGCGGGGGAGGGTGAACCATGATTGAGATGGAGAAGACAAGCAGCCAGAAACACAGCATACCGGTGAAGCGTAAAAAGGGAAAGAAGGCCTCCCACACCGGTATAGATATCGTGCACAGCAAATTCTATGATGAGCTCAAGTTTGCTGAGACAGAAGAGCTACAGCTCCAATTCGACGAACTCATAGACGAAATTACTAAGCAGGGAGAGCGGTTTGCAAAGAACCCAAATCAGGAACTGCTCAAGAAATATAAATCCATGATCAAGGACTTTCTGAAATACGTCACCGACCATATGCTCCAGGTGGAACACTACACGGGTGGAAAATTGAAGCAGAAGATCTATACGGTTACCAAAATCATAGACGAACGGCTTCTGAAGCTGACTGAACACCTAATGAAAAATCAGGCCAGTAATATAAACCTCCTCTCAACACTGGATGAGATTCGGGGATTGCTGGTGGACCTATACAAATGAGGTATGCACATGCCTGACGATAAACGCTACATCGTTGCAAAACTTCTCTACAACAATGAAACCTGCTACTGCAATCTCCCCGATTTTGAAGTGCATCGGGGCGACTTGATAATTATTGAAACCGCAAACGGACCCGAGATAGCATTCGTATCAGGGATCGGTTCGCTCATGCCTGAGGATGCAGAACCGAAAACAATTCTCCGACAGTGCAGCGATGAGGATAGAAAGCGGCAACATGAAAACGAGAATCGAGAGCAGGAGGCTTTCGAGATCACCCTCGAAAAAATTAAAAAACATGGTCTCGAGATGAAGCTCGTAAGTGTCCACTACTTCCTCGATGATCAAAAAATCATATTTAACTTCACTGCAGATGGCCGCGTCGACTTTCGGGAACTCGTGAAAGACCTGGCATCGGTGTTTAAAAAGCGTATCGAGCTGCGGCAGATCGGCGCCCGTGACGAGGCAAAAATTGTCAGCGGCTGCGGTGTATGCGGAAGAGATTTCTGCTGCAGTGCAATCAAACGTGAATTGCAGCCTGTTACGATAAAAATGGCGAAGGATCAGAACCTGACCCTCAACTCATCGAAGATATCGGGTGCGTGCGGCAGGCTTCTCTGCTGTCTCGCCTATGAGCACGAGGCCTATTGCGACTTCAAGCGTAACTATATCGAAGAGGGCAGCTCACTCGTCTTCGAGGACAGGAAAGTCACTCTCTGCGAGATCAACATACTTAAAAGGGTCGCCACACTTCGCACCGAAGACAACATTACCTTCAGCGTGCCGATTGATCGACTTCCCCAGATTCCGCCACGGGAGGAGAGCTGTGATGAATCGGCGAAAGAGGACGCCGTGGTAGGGGAGAATTAAGCGCGTAATTCCAGTCTGGTACAGAGTCGCTCTTTTTCTCTCTACCCTGCAAACCGCTTCCGTGCAAGCTCCTCAATGCCATCGATCTTACCCGCAATACGCCTGTATACAGCCGGGATGCGTCGCTCGAGGCCTCTGATCGCGGATAGGGAATCCATGAATATTTCCCTGTACTTCCTGTGCGCGATCTTCCGCAGAATATCCGGGATCAGTGCTGCAAACACCTGCCGGTCGTCACGGTTCTCCATGACAAGCCCCATGACCTCCTGTAACTCCTCCACCCTGTCCCTGCACTGGCACTGCTGGAGCGCTGCAAGCAGCCGTTCCTTGGCTTTTCGCCTTTGGCTGACCGTGAGTCCCGTACAGTCGATCAGGGCGCTCAGATCAGTCTCCTCCAGTTTCAGGAAACCCCGCGTTTCAATCCATATGGTTTTGCCGCCCACCATAAACCCCACACGCTCGTACCCAGTGTCTATGGAAAAATGCTGCTGGAGACGGGTCCGCACATAACTCCGCTTGGTCTGCAGGTTGAGCTTCCGTGCGGTTACCGTATCGTCGATCGCCTCGAGATCGGATGGGACAGTGTGCCGTGTCGTGTCGATCATTATGATAAACTCAACGTTGTGGTTCAGCCGGTGTATGCTCTGTCTTCCACCCCTGTACTTCACATACTCGTTGGTGAGCAGGCTCACCTTGCCGTGGGAAGCACACCGTTCCATCAGGACATCAAAGGGTATGATGCCCTCCGTGCTGTAGGAGATGAATATGTACCGGGCGCGAAGCCTGTCGAGCAGGGCACCGAATGCCCGGGGCGCACGGTCACGGTAGCAGTAGTCGGAGCGTGTCACGACCCAATCCTTGCGAATACCCGCCTTGCCGCCTGTCTCCCGGTCTCCGGGATGCATGCCGTCCCACAGGGCAATGGTATTGAGCAGGTGATAGTTCGATCCATACTGGTGCTGATTGTATGGCGGGTCAAGATAGGCGATATCGAATACCTGTTTGTCGAGATGCTCAAGGAGCAACACCGCGTCCATCATGAATATGTGCTGGGGATGGTCCGAATCCCAGAGTACCGGCCACCTCAGGACGATGGGCTTCATTATCCTGCTCAGCGCATCCCCCGTAAAACCACCAAATCCCTTGTGATAGGCCTTGAAGACCCCCGATGTGTTCGTGTGCGTTGCTGCCCCATGGAGAAGGAGTGCGAGAAGCAGGGACTTCTCCCGGTATGCTCCATCTTTCGACAGAGTGACTTCACTATATACTGCATCAACTGAGGGGGATTTAATTGAAAAGGGGTAGAGGCGCTCGATTTCGTTCCGCATCCCGTCGATGGTGCAGCCATTTGCCCGGGTGTAAAACAGCCGTTCCCGTCGGTAATCGGCATGGGCGTCATCCCGGGGACTGTAGTATCTGGCAATATACTCATCCTCCCCGGCAGGCGGAGGAAGATTGTTGATATGCGCGAGCATTCCATCCATGCCCCCCCACGGTGCATACATATCGGGCAGATCCCTGCGGTTTATCTTCAGGTAGGCAAAACTGCTCAGATAGGAATATACTTCCCAGTCATTGGAGAACACTTCAAACCCGAGATACTTCGCAAAGCGGGACACCACACCGCTCCCGGTAAAGGGATCAAGGAATGTCTTTCCGCAGAATCCCTTCGGAAATGCTTCCAGGAGCCCCCGATGTATCAGGGGTATCAGCCTGCGCTTGTTTCCAATATAGGGAATAATCTGCCTGGAAAGATAGGGCACTTTTTGAATGCTTCGCAGATCGAAGGATGCATCAGACACCGCCTGCTCCTCCCTTCTCAAGCTGCTCAATCCGCCGCACCACAAACATGTTGCCCAGCGTGAAAATCCCCAATCCGAGCAGTGTGTACCGCAGGCCGAACATCTCCTCCCGCGAAAGTACGCCGATGATCCGATACATGATGGGTACTGCAAGGCCGCCTACCGCAATTATGAGCCCGACTGCCAAGCCGCTCGACTGTTTAAACCTCCTCCCAATCATGGCCACAAAGGTGGGCCACACCGTTCCCATGCCTGCCCGAAGAAAGAAAAACCCGATGACCAGGGTAAGTGTTCCTACTGCGACCGCCCAGAGGAAGGACTGAAGGCGAAGGGCGGGATCGAGCCTAAAAGCCAATGAGATGGCAAAGGGTAGCGTAAGAAACAACCTGCCTGTTATGAGCACCGCCTTTTTTCCTATTCTGTCGGACATGACACCCGAGAGAACCGATGAAAGGGGAAAGAGCAGGAAAAGGGATGAGAGTATGAGACCCTGCTGCATTGAGTTGCTCCCGATCTTGGTCAGTACAGAGGGATACACCTGCACATCAACGGCAAGAACGAAGGTGGCGTACAGGCAGAGCAGAGTAGACACGGGTATTCTGGTTTTCCTTTCTGTGCTTCTGTGAGTTTTACACGGGAAGCCCCAATAATGCAATCCATTTTGCCCTACGAACAACTCTCCCGGCACCAGGATACAATTCTTGTATAAAATATAATAAATATTAATTATTTGTCTATTAGAGCGAACTTCGAGTTTAAAAACACACAGGTGAAAAAGTAAATTCTTGTCATTTATAGCTACTTTCTTGCGTTTTAACTCGACTAGCGCAGCGCTAGCGGAGAGATATCTCTTTGTTCGCTAGCACAATGTATTTTAATGAGATTTTTATCTCATTTTTAATGATGGGATAAAAAATAGACATTTACCCTATTATACAAATAATCTATATGTCCCTTGCCGCAGCTCTTTTCTCCTTTACAAAGGTGGTATTATCGAGTACAACTTGAGCCATCACCATTCCCGAAATTCCCAAGTTTGTCGGTTCCATATCCACGGTTGATTTTTTTTCCCGGTTCGACAGAGCTGGCAGACTCCCTCGCAAAGGCCATGCTGGAGAGTAATCTCATACAGCTCCGAAACCATGGACAGGTCACGGGGGGGATGCGTATGAAATGCCAAAACCGTGCGGTGCTCTTCGAAAGGGCTGTCAGATCATTGCATCGGTTGAAAAACTTAAGCGTTATCCCCGCACATGATGTGGCCCTCCTTCAACAGAGGGGGCGAGAAACCCGGGGGGCTCTGCCGTTTAAGCGGATGTATCAGCAAAACCGCACATCAATTTCGCTTCCTTTGAGCCTGGAGCTCAATCAATTCCATGCTCTTATAAAATATAGGGTATGATGGCCGACCTCTTCTGCGGGTAGACGGAGAATTCCTGGCGGTACCAGCGATGATGGGAGAGTGCCCGGGGAAGGAGGTTTGCAGCCGTCCATATGAAAAACGCCAACCCCGACGGCGACCATGTGAGGACAGCCCACCCAAGCCACTCGATCATTTCACCGAAGTAATTCGGGCATGAGATCCTTTCGAAGAGAAACCCACGGGGGATCTGGTAGCGTTTTCCCGAGTTCCCGCCATTTTCCATACTGGAGCGCAGGTTCCGCAATATATTGTCAGAAACCTGATTAATGACAAAACCGGTGCTGAAGATGAGCGCACCAATGATGAAACGGGGATTCATGAGCCAGCTCGGCATGTATGTATCGGCAAGTGTAAAGAGGTAGGTACCGTTGAGGTAGCCGTTGACGATGTTGAAGAAGATGGCCATGAGTACCACGGTGAGGGTCATCTGCTTCCGGTCTCCCCTTATCCGAAAGGGAAAGACAAAGGTTCGGTTGATATAGTGCAGCTCCCAGAGGAGGAGAAACAGATAGTGCACCATGTTCTTTTCGGCGCTTCCGGTCAGGAAGAAAACGAACATGACCACCGGAGACGGAAGCTCCATGATGAACCATCCGAGCCGCGCAGAAATCTTGGGTCCCCATCCGCTCCGCGTGTGACGACCATAGGGAACGGTGATCCTGAGAAGTACTATGAATATGATTACTGAAAAGACAATCCATGTTCCTGTTACGGTGTGGAATGTCCGTAGGGTCATGTGCGATCCTCCATTACCCTGCTTTTGGGATGCTGGTATGGGAAGGCGATAGGGGGGACGGTTCAGCCCAGTATCTCACCGAGAATGCGCTCAAGATCATCCCTGGAATAGAATTCGATCCTGAGAGACCCCTTTCCCCCGCGAAAATCAACCGTTACCTTGGTTCCGAGTCTTGTGCGAAGCTTCTCCTCAATCTCATCGACATGAGGGTCCCTAGCCCTCCTGGATGTTCCACGTGGAACACTTTTCCGCCTGGCAATCTGTTCCACATCCCTGACGGTGAGCTGCTCATCCAGTATCCTGGCTACCATTTTCTCCATGTCACCGACATCGGGAAGGGAGAGAACCGCCTTTGCCTGCCCCACAGAGATTGTTCCACGTGAAACATGCCCCTGCACCCTGTCCGGAAGGTCAAGGAGTCGTATCATGTTTGCGATGTAGCTTCTCGACTTTCCGATCCGGTCTGACAGCTCTTCCTGGGTGATCCGCTCCCGGTCAAGAATCATCTTGTAGGCCGTGGCCTCTTCAATGGGATTCAGGTCTTCCCGTTGTATATTCTCAATGAGCGCAATCTCAAGGGCCTTGTTCTCTGAATAATCCTTGACGTATGCCGGGATCTCCCTGAGGCCCGCAATTTTCGCAGCCCTGAGCCGTCGCTCTCCGACGATGATCTCATATTTCTCACCCTTCCTCGTGACCACCACGGGCTGAATGAGTCCGTTCTTTCGAATGGACTCCGCGAGCTCTCCAATCCTCTCCTGGTTGAAACTTTTTCGCGGCTGATGCCTTCCCACTTTGATGAGGCCGATTTCGATGGCGGGAACCGCAGTCTCCTCCGATACACCGCTCTTATCTATAAGAGCATCGAGACCTCTACCGAGCGCCTTTTTCGCCATTGTGCAGTACTTCCCTTGACAGTTTAAAGTAGCTTACGGCACCGATGCTCTTGGGATCATATACACTGATCGGCTGGCCATAGCTTGGTGCCTCCGCGAGTCTCACGTTTCGAGGAATTATGGTCTTGTAGACCTTGCTCTTAAAATAGGCTACCACCTCTTCAACGACCTGATGGGACAGATTGGTCCGTGTATCGTACATGGTGAGGAGCACACCCTCGAGCGCAAGCTTCTTGTTGAGTCTCGTTTTGACGAGATCGATGGTCTTCAAAAGCTGGCTGAGTCCCTCCAGTGCATAATACTCGCATTGAATGGGTATGATCACGGAATCTGCCGCAACGAGACCGTTTATGGTCAATAACCCCAGTGACGGGGGTGAATCGATGAAGATAAAGTCGTAGCGGCCCCTCAGCGGATCAATGACATTCCTGAGCCTGTACTCGCGCTGCTCCATGTCCACTATTTCCACCTGGGCCCCTGACAGGTTTATATTGGAGGGGATCACGGACAGGTTGTGCACCTGCGTCGGCGTCACGATTTCATCGATCGATGCCATGCCGAGAAGTACCTCGTACAGGGTTGTTTCGCTCTTCCTCTTCTGCACACCGAACCCTGAACAGCTGTTCCCCTGTGAATCCAGATCGATGACCAGTGTGTTCTTTCCAGAATCGGCGATGTACGCTGCAAGATTGACAATTGTCGTGGTCTTACCCACACCGCCCTTCTGATTCGCGACGATAATGGTTTTTCCCATTTCGACCTAATTAGTCGCTGGTGAACAATTCTTGCGAATTGTCCATCAGCTCAATCATTAGTTCTTAACTCTTTATATTTTCCAAGTAGATATTCAAGTCTCATGTTATTTTATTCAAATTGTGAATTGTTCACCAAGAACTAATTATAACGAAACGGTTCATGCCTGTCTACCGAAAGAGGGGGGAGACTCAGAAAGAGGGCGTGCGCAGACCAACGGGATTGTACAGCATGCGGAGAGGGTGGGATTCGAACCCACGGTTCCCGAATGGGGAACAACGGTTTTCGAGACCGCCCGATTCAACCACTCTCGCACCTCTCCCGAAAATCCGCATGACGGGCATCGAGTAGATAAACGCACAAAGCCTGAGCATCAGCAGGTCAGGTGAAACATACCGATGATGCTACCGGATCCGCTCAACGCATTGAACCGCCGAACCGCTTCATCTGTATCCTCAATGATCAACTCACCGCAGATCGTACGGAGATACCTAACCGTGTCGTTGGGAACCGTCATTCTTCCGTTGGCACCGGTACCGATAACGATGACGTTGGGTTTGAACTCATCCATTCTTTCCAGATCATCAGGAACGAGCTTGTGTCCCTGGATCCGCCACCAGCCGCTGCGCACCTCCCCATCCGGATATATGATGAGATCTGTGGAATACCCTTTTCCATCGATGCTCATGAAGCCGAATGAGTATGCGTCGATTTTCATGATTGTCGAGGGTCTCATCGTGCGCTGCAATTCATGCTGCTGCTCTCTGTATACTGCCTGCGTGCCCAAGAGGATTTGAACCTCCGACCCTTGGAACCGCAATCCAATGCTCTATCCGGGCTGAGCTATGGGCACATGGCGGCCTGCGGCTCTGGGCCGTTCACCGCCTTCGGAGAGGGTGGGATTCGAACCCACGGTGCCCGCTATAGGCACAACTCCTTAGCAGGGAGCCCGATTCGGCCGCTCTCGCACCTCTCCAAAAGTTATCCATTTTATTTACTTTATTCTTGTTATCTTTCTACCGTCCTGGCGTCGGAGAGAGAGGGATTCGAACCCCCGGTCCCGTAAAGGACAACGGTTTTCAAGACCGCCGCTTTCGACCACTCAGCCATCTCTCCTCTTAAAAAAACCGGTACGGTAAAAAATAGACCGGATGGGCATCAATGTCAATCCTAAAAACCATTGTCCTCCGGGGCTACTCCTGCACTACGCGGCCGACCCCTGCAACCGTGTCGGGCTCCTTGATGTTCACAAGCTTCACACCCGTCGCATTCCTTCCCATAATCGAGACCGACCGTACCTTCAGTTTGATGATCATTCCCCGCGAGGTAATGATGACGATCTGATCGCTCTTTTTCACGAGAATCACACCAACCGCATTACCCGTACGCTCGTTCAGTTTCGTGTATATCTGTCCACGCGTTCCCCTGCCGTGAACAGTGAAATTATTCACGGGAATCCGCTTTCCGTATCCATTCTCGGTTGCCACGAGCAGATCGGCATCCTTGATGATCATACAAACAGCGCACACATAGTTGCCTTCCTTCATCCTGATGCCCGTGACACCGCGGGCCGTTCTTCCCATGGGTCGCACCGTCTCCTCCTTGAGCCTGAGGGCGTTTCCCATGGCCGTTGCTATGATAAGCTCGCTCTTTCCGTCGGTCACGATTGCATCTACCAGGCTGTCATCATCGTCGAGCTTGATGGCAATAATCCCAGACTTCCGAACGTTGAGGAACTCTGTTACCGCCACCTTCTTGGTGTACCCCTTGCGGGTCATGAAGAGTATGTATGCCTCATCCTCCTTCTCCCGGAGTTTCGCATAGGCGGCAACCTTCTCCTCCCCCTCAAGCTTGAGCAGGAACTTGATGCTCTGCCCCTTCGCATTCCTGCTTGCATTCATGATTTCATGCACCCAGGTGGAGTAGGCAACCCCCCGGTCCGAGATAAAGAGCATGGTGTCGTGGGTTGATGCGACGAAAACATGCTCGATGAAGTCGCTCTCCTTCAGAGAGGAAACATTCACACCGACTCCACCGCGGCCCTGATTTTTGAACGCCGTAATGGGCGTACGCTTGATGAAGCCGTTATGTGAAATGGTTACGACCACATCCTCCTCGATAATGAGATCCTTAATGTCGATCTCCTCCTCCTTGTCGATGATCTCTGTACGGCGCGGGTCATCGAACTTCTTGGAGATCTCCCTGAGCTCCTTCACGATCCTGGCAAGGATGTTCTTTCTGGACTTCAGGAGTTCGCGCAGCTCTGCGATGAGTTTTTTCAGCTCCTCATACTCATTCTGTATCTTTTCCCGCTCAAGGCCGGTAAGCCGAGCAAGCCGCATGTCCAAAATGGCATCGGCCTGTGCCCTGGTGAAAGAGAATCGCTCTATGAGCCTGTCGGCTGCCTCTTTCGGTGTCTTCGAGCTTCGAATGATATTGATCACCTCATCAATTTCATCGAGCGCACGGAGAAACCCCTCGAGTATATGCGCCCGTTTCTCGGCCTTGTCCAGGTCGAACCTGGTCCTCCGTCTGACCACCTCTTCGCGGTGGGCAATATACTTTTCGATCATCTCCTTGATGCTCATGAGCGAAGGCTTGAGATGATCGAGGGCGAGGAGGTTAATACTGTAGGTGACCTGCAGCGACGTGATCTTGAAGAGCTGATTCATGACCACGTGAGGGTTTATGCCCCGTTTCAGCTCGATCACCACCCGCGTACCGTCTCGGTCCGACTCATCCCGCAGATCGGTAATACCGTCAACCTTTCTGTTTTTCACATGAGCCGCAATGTCCTGAATGAGCCGCGTTTTGTTGACCTGATAGGGAATCTCGTTTACAACAAGCGCTTCCTTTCCGCCCTTCATCTTCTCGATGCTCACCTTGGCTCGCACCTGTATCTGCCCATTGCCGGTCTTGTACGCCTCCTCTATTCCTGATTTCCCGATAATGACGCCCCCCGTCGGAAAATCCGGGCCTGGAATGATCTCCACGATCTCGTCGATAGTAATCTTCGGCCTTTGAATAACCGCAATAACCGCCTTGATCACTTCTCCCAGGTTATGGGGAGGTATGTTGGTGGCCATGCCGACGGCGATACCGCTCGACCCGTTCACGAGAAGATTTGGAAATGCAGCCGGAAGCACCGAGGGTTCTTCGAGGGAGTCATCGAAGTTCGGAATGTAATCGATGGTGTTCTTATCGATGTCTGCCAGCAGCTGCATGGCAATCGGATGCAGCCGGGCCTCCGTGTACCGCATGGCCGCCGGGCTGTCACCGTCTATGGAGCCAAAATTCCCCTGTCCGTGTATGAGAATCTTGCGCATGGAGAACTCCTGCGCCATGCGGACGAGCGCATTGTACACGGACTGATCACCATGGGGATGATACTTTCCGAGCACATCTCCAACAACACGTGCACTCTTCTTGTAGGGCTTGTCAGGGGTCAGGCCAAGCTCATTCATATCGTAGAGAATGCGGCGGTGAACGGGTTTCAATCCGTCACGCACATCGGGCAGGGCCCGGCTCACAATGACGCTCATCGCATAGGTGAGATAGGAGCTCTTCATCTCATCTTCGATGAAGGTCTCAATAATCCGTTCCTTTGTATCCAAGGCAGCTACCTCTCATTCACTGAATATCACCGCAAAACCGCATCACTACCTGTACCGTGAAGGGGCAGTATGCAATCTGATTGTTACTCTTTTGGTTTCAGGGATGCTCGAAGCGTTCGTTAAAAAACAGGCTTTGCTACACATCGATGTTTTTCACGAACTGGGCGTTCTTTTCGATGAACTGTCTCCTGGGGATCACAGCGTCTCCCATGAGCGTTGAGAATATCTCCTCCGCTTCAACTGCATCGTCGGAGGTTATCTGAACAAGAGTTCTCTTTTCAGGATTCATGGTGGTTTCCCAGAGCTGTGCAGGATTCATCTCACCGAGACCCTTGTAGCGCTGCACCGAAACTCCCTGCGATCCGATCTTCTCGATGACATTGCTCTTCTCCTCATCTGAGTAGGCATAGCGCACCGCGTTCCTCTTGGCTATCTTGTACAGGGGCGAGAGGGCAATGTAGACGTGACCCTTCTCGATGAGTTCCGTCATATACCTGAAGAAAAAAGTCAAAAGCAATGTCCGAATGTGGGAACCGTCAACATCCGCATCGGCCATGATTATCACCTTGTCATAGCGAAGTTTGGTGACATCAAAATCATCACCGATACCGCATCCAAGTGTGGTTATGATTGGCTGAAGCTTTTCGTTCGAGAGCACCTTGTCCAGTCGCGTTTTCTCCACGTTCAGCATCTTTCCCCAGAGTGGGAGTATTGCCTGAAAGGAGCGGTCCCGTCCCTGCTTCGCACTCCCCCCGGCACTGTCGCCCTCCACGATGTAGAGCTCACATTTCTCCGGATCCTTAAGAGAGCAGTCTGCGAGCTTGCCGGGAAGGGAATCATTGTCGAGGGCATTCCTGCGCCGCGTGAGCTCGCGCGCCTTGCGGGCCGCATCACGGGCCTTCGCGGACTGCATGCATTTTTCGATGATCGCTTTTGCCACGCCGGGATTGCGCTCAAAATGGTCATACATATGCTCGTATACCATGGATTCTACAATGCCCTTGACCTCACTGTTCCCGAGCTTCGCCTTGGTCTGTCCCTCGAACTGGGGATTGTGCAGCTTGACATTGATCACTGCAGTGAGCCCCTCACGGACATCATCACCCACAAGGGACATCTTGTTCTTGATGCTCGGCATACGCTTGATGAGGTCATTGATGGTGCGGGTAAGACCCGATTTGAACCCGATGAGATGGGTCCCACCCTCGACAGTGTTTATGTTGTTGACAAACGCAAAGATGTTTTCCGTGTACCCCACATTGTACTCGATGGCGATCTCCACCTCGATATCGTCCCGCTTCTCCTCGAAGTAGATGGGTTTCTTGTGAAGCGCCATCTTTGACCTGTTTATATACTCAACAAAGGATATGATGCCGCCCTCGAACTGAAAAACATGCTCCTTGAGTTCCTTGCAGTTTCGCATGTCCTTGATGACGATGCTGATTCCCTTGTTCAGGAAGGCAAGCTCCCTGAGCCTCTTTGAGAGTATGTCGAAGTTGAACTTTATACTCTTGAATACCCTTTCATCGGGCTCGAAAACCACCCTGGTCCCGCTTTGCTTGCAGGTACCCTCCTTCTTCACTTCGTATTCAGGAACGCCGCGCTGATAGCGCTGGGTAAAGGCCGTACCATTCCTACATACCCGGACCTCGAGCCACTCGGAGAGGGCATTGACGACGGACACACCCACACCGTGCAGTCCGCCGGATATCTTGTAGGATTTGTGGTGGAATTTACCGCCCGCGTGAAGCTTGGTCATGACGATTTCGAGAGCGGATACGCCCTCCTCGGGATGTATCTCGGTGGGGATCCCGCGGCCATCGTCATCGATTTCTATGATGTTACCCGGTTTTATGACGACCGAGATGTTGTTGCAGTACCCGACGAGAGCTTCATCGATGGCATTGTCGATGACTTCGTACACGAGGTGGTGCAGGCCGACGGTTCCCGTGGAACCGATATACATGCTCGGCCGTTTCTTGACATGCTCTATACCGTCCAGAACCTGTATGCTTTCAGCTGTATAGCTCTCCATCGGGTGTCCCCTCCCAAGGCCTTAACTCATTATTTTTCAATAAGTTAATATAACATTTTTTCACCATTATTCAAAGGAAATTAGCCACGACGGTCCTCCCTGTTTCTCTGTGCGGCACCCCGGAGAAACCGTTTCAGAATTTCTCGAAGCTCCTCTTCATGAATCACGCGCACCGTGCTGTCGATACGTTTCAGGGTCCGGGCGGTCAGCCGACTACCCGCTTCTCCTCCCCGGAGCCCCTTTTCTTCCTCGTTCGACAGAGCCTTCTCCCGGTGTCCCCCCTCACCCTCCTCTTTTTCTTCCCTCTTGGCTTCCTCCCTACGGGCTACGCGACCCGACTTGAAGAGGATGCGTTGAAGAAGCGGGGTGCCCAGTTCTCTGTTCAGCCGCTTGAGAAGTTCACTCCCGCGCAGCGTGAGCTCGGAGGCGAGGGCGCTGGAATCGGTGTTGACATACAGGATTCGGTCCTTGACCATCACCGCATCGGTGTGACGAGCCGTGTACTCATCGCTGATTTTAGGCCAGGCAACCAGGGCCTCGCGTATCTTCACCTGATACTGGAATTCCGGATGCTTGGAAATATAGCTCTCGAGCACACTACCGACCGTGGCAAACCTTCCTTTGGAGGGCGTGCCCCCCGTGTGGGACCCCCTCCTGTTTCCCTTTGCGTCGGCGTTTAATCGCCCTCTCTTCACCATTCTATACAACCCTCTCCTCTGATATGAAACACGCGATCGGGTGAAAATCTTTCTGAAAGATGCAGACGCTCGGTCGTCGTAATCAGGAGTTGATTGTCCTTTCCAAACAGGGAAAACACATGCTCCCTGTTCCTGCTGTCCAGCTCAAGTAGTATGTCGTCCACGAGAATAATCGGCAGAATATGCCTGCTTTCCCTGTAGTAGGCCCCCTGTGCGAGTTTCAGCACAATGGAGGAGAGTCTGGCCTCTCCAACGGATCCGAAATACCTTATCTCTGACTCTCCGTCATAAAAGGTAAAATCATCCCTGTGAGGCCCGCATGTTGCGCGCCGAACCCTCATCTCCGCATCCATCCTTGAAATAAGGGTCTCATCGAAGCTGCTCCTCAGGTCTTCCTCTCCGTCGTCCTCCCCAATGCCGGGAATAGTGGATCGGTACATGAGCCTGAGCGGGGAAGAGAACTGTGTGAGCTTCTCTGCGTGGCTGACCGTGTAGTAGTTGAAGAAACCAATGAGCTCCATTCTCTTCCTGAGAATATAGGTTCCCGCCTCCGAAAGCTGATCGTTCCATACCTTCAGAATGTCTTCCTCGCATACAACAGCATCGCACAGGTATCTGTTCTTCTGTTTAATCACCTGCAGATAGGTCTTCAGTGTTTCGAAATAAAGAGGATCTACTGTGGAAAGGATAAGATCGAGAAAGCCCCTCCGCAGATAGGGTGGCCCTGTCACGAGGGCAATGTCTTCGAAGGAAAGAAAAATGCAGAATACCTGCCCGATGAGGTCGGAAATTCGCTTCTCCCTGATACCGTTTATACTCAAGTTCTTTTTATGGCCCCTGTACTCGAGCGCCACGGAGCTCTCCCCCCCCCCTTCGCCGTGAAATGTGGCACTTACAAGATACCCGTCCCTTCCCCATTGCACAAGTTTTTGGTCGGAGGCATTCCTGAAGGATTTCGATGTGGAGAGAAGGTATATGGATTCTAAAAGATTGGTTTTTCCCCGTCCGTTGTCCCCGAGGATCAGGTTTGTACGATCGGAGAAATCTACCCGTGCCTCTTCATAGTTCCTATAGTTCTGTAGCTGCAGCGATGCTATGTACAAGAAGTGGCTTCCCTGAAAGGAGTATCTCCCGATGGTCTCTCATACGTTGAGTTTCATGGGCATAATCAGATTGATATAATCCTTCTCGTCAGCACCCCTTATTATTATGACCCGTTCTGCATTCTCAAAATCAATCGTGATGTTCTCCGAGTCAATCTCCTTCAGGCAGTCAATGAGGTACACATAGTTAAGTGCAATATCAATCTCCTCACCCTCGTACTTAATGGTAATCTCCTCAACCGCTCCGCCAAGCGTGGGGTTCTGAGAGGAGAGTGTAAGACTATTACCGGCAATACTGAGCTTTATCTGATTGTAGCTTTCATCGACGAGTACCGAAACCCTTTTGATAGCCTGTATAAGGAGCATCTTCTCGGCAGACAGTGAGCTCACCCTGTCCACGGGGATGATTTTCTTGTACTCGGGATACTTACCTTCAATGAGGTTCGATGCAAGACGGATATTATCGTACTTGAAAAATATCTGATTCTTGCTGAAGCCGACCTGTAGTGTGTCCTCTACGAATGAGTACTTCATGAGTTCAGAAAAGACGATCCTGGGAACGATAACCCCGTCATGCGGGATCTCGAAGTTGTCCATGGTGACACCGAGAGAATCACCCTTTCTCGTCACCAGGGATAGTCTCTTGCCATCGGTTGCCACCATGTTCACACCCTCATCGTCCTTCTCGAGAAAAATACCCGTGAGCGCATACTTGTTCTCGTCACTCGATATGGAGAAAATCACCTTCCTGATCATGTCCTTGAAGGATTCTGCACTGACCTTGATGTACTCACCGTCGGGTTGGGCTTTTACCTCGGGAAACTCCTCCTTCGAGACACCGGCTATGGTGAACTGGGCATTTATTTTGGTACTTGCGCTTCGCACCGTGAGGCGATTATGGGCATCTGTGTGTATGATAACGTCATCATCAGGAAGCTCACGGATGATGCTTAGAAGCTTTCTTCCATTCACGGCAAGAGCCCCATCCTCCTCCACCCCGATACTGTCGGTAATCATAATACCTGTTTCCAGATTCGATGAGAGTATGGAGATTGTATCCCCCTGTGCGTCGAGCAGAATATTCGAGAGAACGGGTATAGTGGTTTTCGAGCTTGCGATAGTGTCAGCATAGGAGAGATACTTGACGAGCTTTTTCTTGGTTATTGTACATTTCATGGTACTGTTCCTTCTTTTATATACTATTATATATATAATATAGTAGTAATAGTAGGTCCGTTGAAACTGTGTATAATCAATCAACTGCCCGCTATCACGTTATTTATCCTTCCATTAAGGTGTTGACAGAATATTGCCTATCAACAACCCGTCTGTGTATGAGTTGCAAACTGCCTTTTTTATCCGGATCCGATGCACAGGTTATTGACAGTTTTCGTCGTGCTGTCATGGATACACTCACAGGTAATGAACAGGGAATCAACATGCACAAGTATGCTCAATGCTCTTCGTTTATTTCATTCACGATCTTATCGAGTTTTTGTCTGAACTGATCGTCTTCTTGGTACTTGGTCTTGATCTTTGAGATGGCGTGAATGACCGTTGAATGGTCCTTGCCGCCGAATTCATTGCCGATTTCAGTCGTCGAGAAGTCCGTGAGATTACGGGCAATATACATTGCAATTTGCCGGGGAAGGGCGATGTTCTTTGTTCGTTTCTTACTCTTCATATCGGAGAAGCTGATACTGTATGCATTGGCGACCTTCTTCTGTATCAGGTCAATGGTGATATCCTCAGAGCTTTTCATCCGGATCATGTCCTTCAGGGCTCTTTTGGCCAGATCAACGGTGATCTTCTCATTGACGAGATCGTGATAGGCGAAAAGCTTGTAGAGGGCTGATTCGAGTTCTCGTATGTTCCAGGTGAAATTTTCGGCAATAAATCGTATCACCTCTTCGGGAACCTTATACGATTCTCCGGCCACCTTCTGTCTCAGTATGGATTCTCGCATCTCGAAGTTCGGCGGCTGTATGTCCGCTGTCAGGCCCCATTCAAATCGGCTGCGCAGCCGGTCTTCCAGTTTTCTCAACTCCTTTGGTGGTCGATCGCTCGTGAATACCATCTGCTTCTTTGACGCATACAGGGTGTTGAAGGTATGGAAGAGTTCTTCCATGGTTCCCTCCTTTCCCTGTATTGAATGCACATCATCGATGAGGAGCAGATCTGCCTTTCGGTACCTGATCCGGAAGCTGTTCATGGTCCCCTTCTGAATGGAGGTTATGTAGTCATTCATGAAGCTTTCACCGGTGATGTACATGATTTTCTGTTCCGGAAACTTGTCTATGATGATATGGCCGATGGCATGGAGAAGATGGGTTTTACCCAGACCCACACCGCCGTAGAGAAAGAGGGGGTTCCAGTACTTACCGGGGTTCTCAGATATCTTTTTTGCTGCGGCTGCGGCAAGGTCATTGCTGCTGCCGACCACAAAATTCTCAAACAGGTATTTAGGACTGAAAAACGCATGTCGGGGGTCCCCGGTACTCTTTTTCACTGATGCTCCCTCTGCTTTTTTACCCTTTTTCTTTGCGGGGAGAGAGTTCACCTCGATGCGAACCTGAAGCGGTTTGCCCGCAAGGTCCCTGATCTTTTCATTGATCAGTTTTTTATAGCGCTCGGCGATGATCTCCTTGGTGAGCCGGTTCGGGACGGAGATGGTAATACATTTTTCGTCCCCCGTGATGTAGCTGATCTGATTAATCCAGGTATTGTACTCCTGATAGGAGAGTTCCATGGAAACAAGGTTGAGAGTTTCGTTCCATAATTTTTGATGTATGAACCGCTCTTCCAAAGTTGGCCTCTCTTCCACGAGCACTTTTTTTCCACAGGTTGTTCACAGGGTGGTGCTCGGTCTAATTAGCTATTCTGTATACAAATAGAGAAATTGTTTCCCTGTGGGCATATATTTAGATACTTTAGCCGTCGACTTTTTCTAACTAATGCAATAGAAGAAGTTACAACGCTTCAAAGAAATGAATTCGCCTTCGAGATTCCGGTTGTGGCCATAACTCTCTAATAAATAACGAATTACAGAATTTTTCCTAGAATCCTCCGCAGTTATTCACAGATTGTTCACAAGGAAAAATTGTCTTTGGAGAACACAGCGCCACTTATTGTACTCAATTAGAAAATTTTAATCAATGAAAAATTAATCATTGACAGAGAAATTCTTAAAAAACCCAAAGCCAGGCTCATCGTATAAGAAAACAGAACAAGATTTGTCCTGATCCTCTGGGGAACGGGCATCTGTTTTTCCTTGACGAAGGATTACAGCAATTGTATATATAATAAGTTCTTAAATACCTGCTGCCTCCACAAGGAAAGTATCATATTCGGGTGGGATTTCGGTGCCTGCTGGGGGTCTGGAGAACCAAACCAAGACATACGGGAAATCATAGATGAAGAGAACATATCAGCCGAGCAGAGTGAAGAGAAACAGAAGGTTCGGATTCAGAAAACGTATGAGCACAAAGAGCGGCAGGGAGATACTCCGGAGACGGAGAAAGAAGGGAAGGAAGAGACTTACCGTTGCCGATGAAGGTGTTTAAGTCGGAAACACAGAGGATTCATAATTTCATTTGGTGAACAGGGAAAAAGGGGAAACCTTCCAGGGAAAGGAGAGGATAGGGAAACGAGAGGATATAAAGAGGCTTTTTGAGAGAGGAACGAGGTATTATTCAAAACAGTATACGCTAATTCTTCTTCAAAATGATCTGGATTGCTTGAGGCTTGCTGTATCCATCAGGAGGAATGTTGGGGGTGCAGCTGTTCGAAATTATGAGAAGAGAGTGTGCAGAGAGTTTTTTCGAAAAGAGAAGCACAGATTCGAACAGGGATTTGACATTCTCATCATTGTCAAGAAAAAAACTGATAATTTTCATAGTACCTATGCAGCGCTGAAAGGTCTCTTTAACCGCGGTTTTCATATAAACCTAGATTATCGTGAAAGTTAAACTCACTCAGTTTGTAAACCATATACTCATTGGCCTCATTAAGCTTTACAAGAGTACCGTATCCCCTCATATACCTCCCTCCTGTCGCTATACCCCCAGCTGTTCACAGTATGCGGTCCAGGCTCTTCAGAAGTATGGTCCGCTGAAGGGTAGCTTCAAGGCTTTGCGGCGTCTACTGCGCTGCACCCCCTTTCATCGGGGTGGGTTCGACCCGGTTAGATAGGGGGCCTAGATTTCCCATGGGGACCGCACACTCAAAGTAGAGGTGTGACCCGGAAGGGGACTTCGCCCCTAAAAAAGGGACTCCGCCCCTAAAAAAGGGATTTCGTTTTCACAGCCGGTGATGCCAATGCTGCACTTTGCTGTAGACTAATTGTACGGGATGTAATGCATGGACAAGAATACTCTTATAGCAATCGTCGTCATATTCCTGCTCGTCATGGTTTTTCAGTTTATCTTCCTTCGGCCGAAGATAGAGGAGGGTACCGAGGAGCAGGCCCAGGAACTCATTGAAGTGGAACAGGAGGTCCTTGAGGAGCAACGGGAGGAGGCCATAACCCATCGGGAGGAAAGGGAGGAGCTCATTGTTCCTGCAGAGGATGCGGTAGCGCGCACCCTGTTCCTCGAAACCGAGCATCACAGCGTACAGCTCACCACCGAAGGCGCCTCACTGACAAGCATACGGCTCAAGGATTATCTCGACAGTGACGGCGAACCTGTCGAGCTCGTGCAGTATGATGAGGATGATATACGGCCCTTTGAGGTTCATTTCGACCGCCTGAGAAATCTCCCCTACGGTGATCGAACAACCTATTATGTAGAGGAGCTTACGCCCACCACAATCCGGTTCTGGCGAGATTTCGAGGACAGCAAGGGGAACATCTTCCGGTTCTCAAAGACCTATGTGTTCCATGAAGATGAGTTTATGTTCGACATGCAGCTTCGGGTCGAGCCGCTCTCAGACTATGAGGACCTCTACCTGAACTGGGACAATGTGGCCTACACGCTCGCGTGGGGACCTATTCTCGGGCCGATCAGCGTTATAAGAAACCGCTACAACATCACCACACAGGGGTACTACGAAAACAATAGATTTAACAAGGTGTTTAGAGGGGCGGGGGGATGCTCTCTGCGGAGGAGTGAGGCGAAGTACAGCGAGATATCGAAATTCGTAAACTGGGTCGGTGTCACAAATCGCTACTTTTTCATCGGCATCGTGCCTGAGCAGAAAAACTTCATATTTGCATTCGACCAGCGGACGCAGGGAAAATACTTTCTCGGTGTATCAGGGGCCTATCACAGGGGCAGAGGGTTCGAAGATACCTTTCATATCTACGCCGGTCCGAAAGAGAGAAAGCTCCTCAGGTCATACGGGTATCGCTTTGACACGGTCATGAGCGGCAGGATACTCAGGCCGCTCGTCATCTTTCTCGAGTGGATGATCAAGGGTTTTTACAGCTTCACGAACAGCTACGGCCTGGCCATCATACTCATGACGATAGTCATCAAGATTATACTCTATCCCCTTACCCGCAAGAGCTTTCAGTCTATGCGCAAGATGAGCTCACTACAGCCGAAGATCAACGTGATACGGGAGAAGTACAAAAACAATCAGCAGCAGATGAACCGTGAGACACAGGCGTTGTATAAAAAGGAAGGGGTCAATCCCATGGGCGGCTGTCTCCCCATGATTTTACAGCTTCCCATATTCTACGCGCTGTATACGGTACTCTCGAGCATGATCGAGCTCAGGAACCAGTCCTTTCTGTGGATCAGGAACCTCACCCTGCCCGACACGGTGGCTACCCTCAAGGTTGCTGTGCCGCTCCTTGGATACAGGATTGGTGAACAGGGCTTTACCGACATCAATATTCTCCCCTTTGTCATGACGGCGACCACCCTTCTCCAGTCAAAGCTCACATCAGGAAATTCGTCCCAGCAGCAGGCGAAGATGATGACCTATATGTTTCCAATCGTATTCTTCTTCATCTTCTGGAACATGCCCTCTGGGCTTGTGCTGTACTGGACCATTCAGAATATCCTGACAATCGGTCAGCAGTATCTGATCGATTATCGTATGAAGAAGAAGGGATCGATGACAAAGACTGAGCCGGAAAAAAAGGCCGTCTCTGCGAGGCGCTCCCTACCGGCGAGGCGGCCCAGTCCATCGAAGAAAAAGAGACGATAGGGAAACTGCTCACAATCAGGGGGTAATGGCATGGTTATTCGTGAATATGAAGGCAGAACAGAGAGAGAAGCGATAAAAAAGGCTGCAGAGGACCTTGGTGTTGAAGCCGAGGAACTCAAAATAGAGGTGTTCAGCGAGAAATCCAGGTTTTTCAGCTTCGGCAATATGGTGAAGATACGTGTGTATCTCGAAGATGAGGAAGAGGATGCCGCATCGGAAGCAGAATCCTTCTTAAAGGGATTATTCGCCACTATCGGAACGGATGTGAATACCCGCTCTATCGAGGAGGATGAAAAAATATACATCGAGATTATCTCCGACAGCGCCGGCCTCATCATCGGCAAGAGGGGAAAAACCCTCGAGGCCCTGCAGCTTCTCGTGAACATCATCGTGAACAAGAAGGGTGAGAAGTGGCGAAAGGTAATCCTCGATATCGAGAACTACAGGGACAAACGGGAGCAGACCCTGCGGGAGCTTGCGCAGAAGGTGGCGAGGAAGGTGAAGAAAACAGGGAAATCACAGTACTTGGAACCCATGAATCCCTTTGAGCGGCGGGTCATCCACATGACGCTTCAGAGCGACCCCCATGTGGAGACCAGAAGTGAGGGAAACGGCAACCTGAAGCGCGTGAAGATATACCTCAAGAGGAGGAAGCCGGGGAATTGAGAACCGGTTGATTGCTTCCTTCTTATGCTATTCCTCCCCTGTACGCAATGGTGTCAGGTTTGAAGGCGGCCCAGGCAAACCAGAAGTGGTCGCCGTGTATCACCGGTTCGAGCTGTGCTCCCCTCAGCGGGCCATTCACTGCTCTGCCGAATATATCCCAGGTGCTCCCCGTGTTTTCATCAACGATCTCCCTGTTTTTCGCGGTGAAAAACAGGACTTCTCCATTCACTTCTGGTCGGAATACGCCGGTTGCACCGATATCCCTGCCGTCAGAAATTTTTTGTGAATCGAGTGCGCTGCTCGTTCCTTCCTCGTGGAATGCCACGAGATGAACACCAGACTGCACATCGTTGATCACCTGCTTGCTGGCAAGGGTGGTGAAGGGATACGCCACATTCACCTCGCGGCCTTTGATGTTCAAAGTAACCGCGACCACCCGTTCCATTGCAGTAAGCCGGCCGTCAATTTCGCCGGTGAAGAGGAAGGGGCTGTCCCCGATACGGTCATACCCCACATAGGGATTCCACCCGTAGGTTCGAGAGTATCCGGTTTCCCGGGAGAGGATTTTCCCATCGGGATAGGCTTCCCTGAAGTCGTCGAATGATACGATGCTAGACGGCAGAAAGGTAAGCCGGTCACCGGCATGTTCTCCGACGATACCGGTGCCGGTGAGCTGCTGCCACAGGCTCTCGGTGGTGCGATCGTACATGACCAGGTCGGAGTTCCTGAGCAACCCCGACGTACCGAACTCGTACACTTGATCCCCGACACGCCGGTCGAATACAATCGATGAGTTGCACAGCGGACAGAAGGTGATGAGCACCGGATCTCCGCCGACCCTGTCGTTGATGATCTCATGCCAGATGAGTATTTGCAGGGGATAGGCGCGCGCGTCAGTGCCCCGAATAAAGGCGACAACTGGCTCGTTTCCTTCGAGCCATGCCTCCGCCTCGTCGGCGCTTACATGCGCCGGGTCATCGATCGGGGGTATACCATCACGCGGGGGCCCGCCATGCCTGAGCTCGTACAGCTCGATGGTTCGGCGTTCCCAGTTGGTGTTCCATCTCTCCGTTATCGCCTTGAGCCTGCTTGAGCGAGTGTCGCCTCCAGGCAGAATTTGTGAATCAGATTCCGTGCTCTGAGCCTGAGTGATTATTACATCAGCATCGGATGCGCGCGAAACCTCGATTGAGGAGGTAGCCTCTATCGAAGAAGGAGCCTCCCTTGAGGAAGGAGCGCCCTTTGCGGATTTATCCTTATCACTCGATCCTGATAAAGCGGTGCTGACGCCGATGAAAAGCAGAAGAGCGGCAGCCAGGATAACAGAGTGTTTCCTGGGTAATGTAAAAGATCTCATATCGATCTCCCTGTAGATTAATATGATGATGCCTCGTTTAGTCAGGGAGACGATTCATGTAGGTCCCTGATACTAACGATAAGCTGGCTTCCGACAGTGGTCAACATGTTGTGGGACAGAGGTGGCCCACAAATTCCCTTCTATTTCTATCCCTGTTCCTGTATGTTATAGAGGGGAGCAGTGAATGACCTATACCGATTCATTTGATGTGATCGTCGTGGGTGCCGGACACGCGGGATGTGAGGCGGCGCTTGCTTCAGGAAGAATGGGGCAGAAGACACTCCTCCTGACCATCAATCTTGACACCATTGCCCAGATGTCCTGCAATCCTGCCATAGGCGGGTTGGCCAAAGGACAGCTCGTGCGTGAAATAGATGCGCTCGGCGGTGAGATGGGAAAGGCGATCGACCGTACGGGGATTCAGTTTCGTATGCTCAATACCAACAAGGGTCCGGCTGTGTGGGCACCGCGGGCACAGGCTGACAAGAAGAGCTATCAGTTTTATATGAAGCATGTCCTCGAAGTTGAACCCAACCTCGAGCTCAAGCAGGACATGGTGGAGGAAATACTAACAGAGGACAGGAGGGTTCGCGGTATACGCACTGCGCGGGGCAATATATATGGGGCAGAGAAGGTCATTGTTACCACAGGCACCTTTCTCAGGGGGCTCATACATATCGGTACCTACAACGAGCATGCAGGGAGGATAGGCGAGCTGTCTTCGGAGAAGCTGAGCAGGAACCTCCAGGAGCTTGGGTTTCCCCTCGGGAGGCTGAAGACGGGAACGCCTGCCCGGGTGAACCGGAAGAGCATCAACTTCGATGTGCTGCAGCGTCAGGATGGGGACCCAGAACCCTTTCCCTTCTCCTATGCTACCGATATTATTGATCGTCCCCAGGTTCCCTGCCATATTACCTACACCAATGGTGAAACGCACCGCATCATACGGGAGAATATAGATCGTGCTCCGCTGTACACGGGACAGATACAGGGTGTCGGACCCCGCTACTGTCCCTCCATCGAGGGCAAGGTTGTCCGCTTTGGAGATCGCGACCATCACCAGATCTTCATAGAGCCGGAAGGTATGGAGACGGAGGAGATGTATCTGAATGGTATCTCATCGAGCCTTCCGGAGGATGTGCAACACCGGTTTCTCCGGACCATCAGAGGACTCGAGCAGGTGGAGATCATGAAGCCGGGCTATGCGGTGGAATACGACTTTGTGCCGCCGACCGAGCTGCAACCAACCCTGGAGACAAAGCAGTTACAGGGGATGTATCTCGCCGGCCAGATTAACGGTACCTCGGGCTATGAAGAAGCGGCTGCGCAGGGCATTATGGCAGGCATCAACGCCGCACTGGCCATTCGCGGAGATAGACCCCTCGTCCTGGACCGCTCTGAGGCCTATATCGCCGTGCTCATCGATGATCTCATCACCAAGGGAACCTCCGAACCCTATCGGCTGTTCACCTCCAGCGCAGAGTACCGGCTCAATCTCAGATACGACAATGCGGATCTGAGACTTTCCGGATACGGTACCGAAATCGGCCTCTTGGGGGGCGTTGATGCTGAAGTGGCGCGGCACAGGTATGAGGGGTACCGCAACCTTCTGGGACTCCTCAAGGAGAACAGGCAGGGTGGAAAGACCTGCTTTGATCTTCTGAGGGGCAAGGATGCAACCATGGATACACTGCAGGACTGCCTGCCCGGAATTGACGAATTTGACCGTTCCGTGCGGCGCTCCGTGGAGATCGAGGTGAAGTACAGTGGCTATATCGCTCGGCAGAACGAGAAGATAGACCAGTTCAGGCGTATGGAAGGGGAGCTCATACCAGAAACCATCGAGTACTCGATGGTCTCTGGGCTATCTTCCGAAGCAAAGGAGAAACTCGAACAGATACGTCCCCGTTCGCTGGGTCAGGCGTCCAGGATAGCGGGTGTGAAGCCGGCTGATGTGACCAATCTCCTGTACTATTTGCGAAAGGTGCACCCTGCATCGCGGTCGGGAGAGGCAGGGGGTAAAAATATGAGCAACGGGGGACATGGAATGGATGGCCACAGGGAGGCCTATGTCTCACCGGGAACATGAGAGGGAACTTCTCAGTGCGGGTCTGATCGAGCTTGGCCTCGTTCCTCGTCCGCAAATGCTCGACTCCTTTCTTCTCTTCATCGATGAGCTCGTCCGCTGGAACAGAAAGACCAACCTGATCGGCAGTACTTCCCGGGATCAGATCATCATCAGGCATATATTCGATTCACTCACGGTTTACCGATTATTACCCTCGAAAAAGGAGTCGATACTAGATCTAGGAGCGGGAGCTGGTTTTCCCTCACTGCCCCTTGCCATTGTCGATCCGTCGCTCTCCATTACTGCGGTGGAGAAGCGAAGGCGGCGTGCAGCCTTTCTGGAAAGCATGCGCACACTTCTCGGGCTGACCGGGTATAGGGTGGTTGAGCGCGATGTGAAGGATGTGCATGAAGCCTTCGATGTCATTCTGGCACGGGCCGTGGGCGAGCTGCCCCTTCTCCATACTCTTGCGAGCAATGCAATCAAGGAGGGGACTGTGATAATTGCATTCAAGGGAAAGATCACTGAAATCGACAGAGAGATGAAACACCTGCGTGAAAAGGTAAAGGGTGATGGGGGGCACAATATCCGCATACAGCGGGTGCAGGTGCCCCATCTGAAAGAGGAAGAGCGAAACATTGTGATTATTGAGATGGCAGGCTGAAGGGTTTCATCCACGCACACCTCTTAAGCTTCTTTTTGACATTCCCACATTTCCGTTGTAGGCTGTAGTGTAGAAAAACAATTCTTTAACGAATATCAGAGGTGTAGGGTAATGATCGGACTGCAGGATATAGCGAAGAAATCTTCTCTCTCCCTCGAGGACGTCGTCAAGCTCGAGGAAGCCATTCTGAGTACAGGGTTTATGACACAGGAGAAGGCTCGCCAGGAGATCGAGCGGTTTCTTGTGAAGCTCGGTATGCACGAATACTACTTTCAGACCACCCCCATCGAGGACATGGCTAAACATTTGCTCGCAGTCAGTGCCTCGGATTTCGTTTCGACCATTGGTGGTGAAGGCATGGGTATACAGCTCATGAATGAACGTCCGGACCGGGCCGTGTATCTCGTTGAGGAGGAGTCGTCCAGAACAGAGGAGATAGAGCGGCGCATAGAGAGCAGATACCCTATGTTTCGGATCGAGAGCTACCGGACTCAGCATAAAACCGGCCGTGCCTATCTGAGGCTGTACATAGCGACCAAACCAAGGTTCTATAGAGAGGGCCATAAAAGGAAGCGTATACGTGGGTTTGAGGATGTGATGAACACCACATTTATGGAGCGCTCCTCCCCGGTAACGATTGAACGCTACCGTGTGGCCTGGGAGTCGATGAAAAACCGGGAGTCTCCCTACATCTCCATCACTGACAAGCCGGAGACAGGAGAGATTCGCGTCATGGTAGGCATACACGGCGCGGAGGACAGGCAGTTTCTCAAGAACTTCTCACATCTCATGTACACCTACGGGATACATTCAAACCGTAAGTATCGTGAGCCTCTGTACGATCAAAAGCAGGTCTACACATTCTACTATGATGCCATGGATCGGGACACCATCGAGGAGTTCGCCCGGGACCTGAACACCGTGGTCATGCTTCCAGATGAACCCATCACCAGGTTGTTTCTCGATGAGGTCTACTCACCGCAGCAGACCATGTATGCCCTCTCAGCTGCGGCATTTAGCCATCAGTTTTTAACCGTGCTGACCGAGGAATACGTCACCCTGTACCGGGCGTTGAGTGATCAACCTGAAGCGCGTGGTATACTCGACACGATCAAGATGCGGCTCATCAAGGACACCTACTCCGAGTCAAGAATTGCGCAGGCTGTTCTGGAACACCATGATATAGTGAGCATACTGTACAACCATTTTGTACATCGTCTTCATCCGCGAAAACCTGTCAAGGATCTGAGCTCACTCGAGAAAGAGATCAACGCAAGAATCGAAACCGATGTTGCGTCGAACAAGAACAAAACCATACTCCAATACTTCCTCACCTTCAACAAGCTCATTCTGCGAACGAATTTTTTCATGCGTGACAAAACCTGCATGGCCTTCAGGCTGGACCCCTCCTTTCTCAACAGGGTCGACTTCCCGGAAAAACCCTTTGCCGTCATGTTCTTCAATGGACGGGAGTTTATGGGATTTCACGTGCGGTTCAGGGATATAGGCCGGGGCGGTGTACGCATCATCACCTCCAGGAACCTCACCTGGTATGAGCACAATCTTGACAACATTTTTTTTGAAAACTACAATCTGGCATGGACGCAGCAGTTGAAGAACAAGGACATTCCCGAGGGAGGATCAAAGGGGACCATACTGCTCAAGCTGAACCATCAGGACGATGCCGAGCTGGCTTTCAAGAGCTACATCGACGGCATGTTCGACCTCATTATACCTGAGCAGGAGGTCCTCGATCTGTATGGGGAAAAGGAGGTGCTTTTTCTTGGACCCGATGAACGAACGTCGGAGCTCATGAACTGGGCTGCCCTCTATGCAAAACGGCGCCAGTACCCTTTCTGGAAGGCATTTACCACGGGCAAGGCACCGGAGATCGGCGGGATTCCCCATGATAGCTACGGTATGACTACCGTTGGAGTGCATGAATATGTTCTGGCGGTGCTCGAGAAGCTTGGGCTTGAGGAGAAGGGCATTATAAAAATTCAGACCGGAGGGCCCGATGGGGACCTCGGGAGCAACGAGATCCGTATCTCCAGGGACAAGACAATCGGCGTGGTTGACGGCTCGGGTGTGCTCTATGATCCGGAAGGACTAAACCGGGAGGAGCTTCTCCGGCTTACCGGGGTACGAAAGATGGTCGAGCATTTTGACCGGAGGCTCCTTTCGAAAGGAGGGTTCTTCGTGTCCGTAAGTGACCGGGAGGTCACCCTTCCTGACGGAACCATCGTTCCCAACGGTGAGGATTTCAGAAACAGGTTCCACCTGCACCCGCTTGCCACTGCAGATCTTTTCGTGCCCTGCGGCGGCCGTCCAGGAGCAATTAATATCAATAACTGGATGCAGCTCATCGATGAGAAGGGACGGCCCAAGTTCAGAATCATCATTGAGGGTGCCAATCTTTTCATCACCGAGGAGGCGCGGCTGCGGCTCGAGGAGCGGGGCGTCATCCTCATCAAGGACGCATCGACCAACAAGGGGGGCGTCACCTCCTCATCCCTCGAAGTTCTGGTGTCTCTGGTAATGAATGACGAAGAGTTTGAGAAATACATGTGGGTGAAGAAGGGAAGAGCGAACGCCTTTCGAAAGCGCTATGTTGAAGAGATCATCGAGACCATCAGGAGCAATGCACGCAGTGAGTTTAACCTGCTCTGGAGCGAGCATGAGCGGACAGGAAAGCCAATGACGCACCTGACCAATGAGGTGAGTACCCGCATCAACGACCTCACCGATGCGGTGGTGAATTCCAATCTTCCAGAACATGAAGGCTTACGCAGGAGAGTCGTTGGTGGATACGTACCGAGCTCCCTGCTCGAACTCATCGGAATCGATACCATACTGAGGCGGCTGCCGGAAAACTACGTCCGATCCATAGTTGCGTCGAGCATAGCAACTATGTTCATCTACACCGGCGGTCTCGATGGTGATGAAGTGGCATTCTATAACTACATCAACACACTCCTCACAACCAAGTCCACCCCCGACACATGATATTTCCCTCGTGCAGCCTGGGCGGGCCGTGGTTTGCGTGGTTCTCCCTGTACTCTCATGCATGCATCCTGTACCTGGCTCTCAACAATTAATCCAATGTGGAAACGGTCCCGGAGATGGACACTGGATGATGCAGGGACGAACTGAGACATACATGTTGCTGAGAGCATTCAGACGGAGACACATATGTCAGATGAGATGAAACGGCTTAAAGAAGAGAACAGGTTATTAAAGAAGTCGGAGAAGACCCTGCGAAGCCAGCAGGAATATCTCATGGCCATTCTGAACAGTATAGCCGACCCTATCTGTATTAAGGACAGCAAACACAATTGGGTACTGGTCAATGATATGTTCTGTGCCGTTGCCGGACAGGATAGGGAGGAACTCATCGGTAAATCTGATTATGAGTTTTTCCGAAAAAAGAGGCCGATGTATTCTGGAAGATGGATGAAGAGGTGTTGCAAACCGGGGGTGAAAACATAAGCGATGAGACCATAACCGGATCAGACGGTGTGACACGCAACCTGGTGACAAAGAAAACCCTCTACAGAGACCCGTCCGGGGATGGGTTTATCGTAGCCATAGGGCGGGATGTTACCGATCAGAAACAGGCTGAGCAGGAGTTGTTGGAAAAGGAGGCACTGTTCCGTCAATCGCAGAAGATGGAGGCGATCGGAAGGCTCGCGGGTGGTGTTGCGCACGATTTCAATAATCTGCTGACTGCCATTATTGGGTACGCTGAAATGTTGAAGCTCAACACAACTCTGGACAGTACGGTACGGCACGGCGTTGAGGAGATTCGGAAGTCCGCGGACCGTGCTGCGGTTCTTACCCAGCAGCTTCTCGCCTTTGGGCGAAAACAGATGATGCAGCCGAAGGTCATGGATGTCAACTCCCTTATCTCAGAAACGAGAGCTATGCTCAATAGACTCATCGGTGAGCATATCACACTGGAGACAAAGCTGAATGCACAGCACCACTAAAGAGAAGGGAAAGGGTACCGGATTGGGACTTTCGACCGTGTATGGAATCGTTATTCAGAGCGGGGGACATATATCAGTGGAAAGCCGGGTCAACAGGGGTTCGGTTTTCAAGGTGTATCTTGCAATCACCGGAGCCCTGACAGATAAGCAGCCAGTGGAGTTTCCAAAGACTGTGCCGAAAGGGAAATCTGAGTCCATCCTCGTGGTTGAGAAGGTGTTGTTTGTATCCGGATATACCGGTGAGGAGATTGCTCATCATGGTATT
>CBFDDP010000016.1:0-35915 GCA_965603595.1 uncultured bacterium | reverse complement strand
CTATATAAAACCCCCTTTACAGTATCGGTGCGGCAACCAGCAATACTGTAATGGGGGGATGTCCGATTAAAAGATTGCTTTCACGAATCGGCCGGTGATCGGCAGATCGCCCACAAGCGGATTTACATATTCGCGGAACTTACGCTCATCGATCCTTCCGTCATCAGTAATCCATTCCTTGGGGAAACTTTTCGTCTGTTTCTGCACACTCTGCAGCGGAGTAACGAATGTCTCGATCTGATACACTCCTTCCTCATCTACCCGCTTAATCGCCAGGCTTCCCTCGTCAAAATTATCCTGAACAGCTGCGATAACCGCATCAACACCAACCCGATAGGCTTCCTGTGCATCCACCTCAGAGACTGCCAACGGAAAAGAGCGCTGCGGATACCCGAGTGTATCAGCCCTTACCCGGCTGATGTTGAGTGAACTCTTGACTATGATTGACAGTATGTCTCCCATCATTCCTGTACCGCTCAGGCTGACGTTCCCATGAGAATCAACTTCGACTGCTTTGCTTGCCTCCTTTGGCAGATACTTTTTAGGCAGATTCAAGTTGACAAAGGAATTGAGCCACTTTGATATATATTCGGGTTTTTCACCGGTTTTCATATTGTATATACCCTGCCTGTTGATACCCTCAGAGACGGCGACAAGCGCTCTTCCATGCTCTTTGAAGGTACGGTCCACATCCTTGAGAAACTGATCGAGATCAAATGACATCTCCGGCATGTACACAAGATGGGGTCCGTCCTTTGGATACTGTTTGGCAAGGAGGCCAGCCGCAGTGAGGAAACCCGCATTTCTTCCCATGACCACATTTATTTTTACGCCCTTCAAGGCACGGTTATCCTCATTGTCGCCAATAAAGGCAGCGGCAACATAACGTGCTGCGCTTCCGAATCCAGGGCAGTGATCGGTGACGAGAAGATCATTGTCAATGGTCTTGGGGATATGAACGACCCGGAGATCGTATCCTTCTTGAGCTGCGAAACTGTTGATAAGATAAGCAGTCTCTGAAGAATCGTTTCCTCCGATGTAGAAGAAATAGCGTACATTCATCTTTTTAAAATTATCAAATATCTGATTACATTCTTCCTTTGTCGGTTTGTGCCGTATTGAACCGAGAGCCGCAGCGGGCGTTTGTGATATCTGACTGAGGACGAAATTGGGCTGTTCGAAAAGAGGTACATATTCGTTTCTGAGCATGCCCTGCACACCATGGCGCGCTCCATAAAATTCCACGATTTCCTCATGCTTCCGTGCTTCCATGATTGCACCTATAAAACTACGGTTGATGACCGCGGTGGGGCCGCCGGATTGTCCAATAACAGCGTTTCCTTTTGGACCTGGCATATCATTCTCCTTCTGCGATATTGTTATGGGAGCTGAAATTTTACAAATCGGGTTCGGCCAAACTGGGTGTAAACCCTCAGGATACCATAATATAGCAATGGAGGTGTGCATAATGAAAGTGAAAAATCAACAGGATAAGAATGAAATCAAAAACGCATGTTCTTTGAGAACAGCGCCTGTGTATCCGTCCCATAGAAAAGTTCAGTCAGACCCGATCCAGGAAGCTCCTCTTCTCTGAGAAGAAAGATGGTCGAGCTGCTCTCACCTGGTTGGAGAATTGTCGAGTGCTCCATGGATTTTTGAAAGGTTTGTGTATCGCCAGATCTGTCCGTAATCCTTACCGTAACCGGGTCGGGACTGATCGTGACCTCTGCTTCACCTTCATTGCGAATGGTGAAACCAATGAGTATTTTTTTACCCCTCACGCCTGTTACATTGAACTCATAGATCAGATCCCTCTGTTCCTTCTGAATGAGAACATTTGCCGGTTTATTCAGGTAGAAGAGAACGATGGCTACGAGAAAAATATCAACAACGATAATGATCAGGCCTCTTCGCTTTTTTCTGAATAACAGGCTGCTTTTTCGATCATATGGGGGACGGTGACGTTTTCGCAGTCTCTCTTCCCTGCTGTAATGAAACTTCAATTCACCGCCCAGTTCATCCTTTCTGACCGGTTCCCCCCTGTTGTTCATTTATCCTGCCTCGGGAATGATATCCGCTTGCAACAACCGGATCGAAGCTGTGAAAACACCTCGGGAAGCATCAGAATAAGGTCTCCTGCCTTGACACTGTCCGCAGAGTTCAGCTTCTGGGCTGCTCTGCCGCATTCTGTATGCAGATACACACCAGTAACTGCAGCATCTTCACCTGAAAGCCCCCGGGCCATGAGCGACCCAATGATTCCGGACAAAACATCTCCACTTCCTCCCTTTGAAAGGGCCGCAACACCGCCATCATTGACAAAGAGGTTACCCTCAGAGGTGGCAACAATGGATACGGCATCTTTTAACACGAGCGTCAGGCCATTTTTTACGGCAAAATCTCTTGCAAATGACAGTTTATTGCTCTTGATCTGCTCCTTACTCATTCCTGTGAGTCTTGACATCTCTCCAATATGCGGGGTAACGACAAGGTCACAGCGGTGATTCTTAAGCATGTCCAGGTTTTGGGACAGACAGTTCAGCCCGTCTGCATCAATTACCACCCGCTTCTCAAGCTGCAGGGCCTTCTCTACCAGCATGCATGCCTGACACGAGACACCGAGGCCAGGTCCAATAACCAATGCATTCTGACTGCCAAACAGTTCATCAAGCCGAAGATCATCGGGGATATCCTCAAGTCCGGCAGGTAGATACCCTGCAATGACCTCATCCGGTTTCTGAACGGTGCTCTGTTTTGAAAGAAAAATCGTAACTAGCCCACTGCCGCTTCGCAGGGCTGCACGGGATGCGAGAAACGATGCTCCCTCAAAACCCCTCCTTCCCCCAACAACAGCCAGATGACCATAGGTGCCCTTGTGCGATTCAGGCTTTCGCGGCGGCAGGAGACGGTTCACCAGATAAGAATCAACAAAGGTGGCAGGATGAGCTGCTTGCTCTACAGCAGCCGCGGGAAAACCTATATCAAGGACATCAACCCTGCCCGCTGCTTCCTTTCCCGGGAAATCCACGATACCATATTTGAGGCAGCCAACGGTATAGGTTGCATCGGCTTGAATTGCGAGCAGTTCCTTCTGCCCACCATTAGCGTCCACACCTGAGGGCATATCAATCGAAACGATGGGGATAGCCTGCCCATTCGTAAATTCAATGGCCCTCTTTATCATACCCCTCGGCATCCCCTGAAAACCGATCCCGAGCAAGGCATCAACAATATAATTGTACCTGCAGAGTATGTGCTTCATTTGCTCAAATCGTTTTTCATCCGAGAGGTCGAACACATCAACGCCAAAAACAGGGAGCAGGTCAAAATTACGAAGCGCATCTCCCTTCAGTTTTTTCCTATCGCCCAAGAGAAAAACTGCGGTCTGATACCCTCTCCGGCTGAGGTGCCGTGCAACCACGAACCCGTCTCCGCCGTTATTACCACCGCCGCAGAGAACTGCTATCCGGTCAATTGTCTTGGGGCAGAAATCCTCCACAAACCTGTTGACAAATTCGAAGCCGGCGTTTTCCATGAGAAGTACCCCGGAAATCCCGAACTCCTCTATGGTGATTCGGTCTATCTCCTGCATCTCATTGCGGCTAACGATTTGCATTTTTAAATCCTTCAACCTTTGCCATGATAAAATCTCTGAAGGTAAGCTTCTCTCGCTTGTTGTTGATCAGCTTGTCACTTCGCCACCGATAGTAGTGCACATTCCATTCATCGATCTTGATTGCTGATACTGAACCATCCGGAGCGATCTGCAGGTCCATCCAGATACCGTCATTCTCAAACTGGAAACTTCTCTTAGTGATGAATGAACCGTCAGGACGCAGTATGGTAATGACTGCTTTATTCTTATCGATGTACTTCCAGAAGTAACAATTCTGGTTTCCATCAATGCCAAGAAACTCCTGTGTTGATTCAACCTCATTCCCCAATCCCACCTCCCATTGATGGGAATTGACCACTGAGGAGGACCCGAGATCGTAAAATGAGATGCTGTAGTTTAACAGATCCCGGATACCCTGCTCCTGTTCCCCCTTATCCACCCCTTGCTCTTTAGCTCTGTAGCGATCGTAATCTTCGATCTCGATCTCCTCACCCCAGAGGTCCTCCTCCTTCTTCACCTCTTTTGTATCGAGCGATGTTTCATACTTGGACGTCCAGTAAAGGATCTGACCGGGCTTTTCAGTGGGCAGGACATCCATCACGAAATAGGCTCGGTTGTCCTGGTCTGGCTGCATGATCATGTCATCACTGGTAAGCGTATATTTTTCCAATCGCTCTCCCTCTGGACTGAACCGGTAATAGGTCCAGGCATTCCATTCATCGTTGCCGGTCATCACGACGAGATAGCCGTCCCTGTCGATATCTATATTATACACGTAGTAGAACGGATCTGAATCAATACCGTTCTCACCTATCAGGTGGACAATTGAGCCGAGACGATCAAACTTGAGAATATAGGACATATACTTCTCTTCATATTCCTTCTCTTCATCGATAGCTTCGTCGTCTATACTGAATATATCGATAACCGTTTCAACCTCAGTCTTCTCCAGGAACATGTCTTCAACATAGACGTTATTTTCGTGATCAACCTCTATCAATCCGATCTGATTGAAATCATAGTACTTTTTTTGTTTCGTCTTCATGACCGAATCGCCCTCATCCTCCACCATCTCACCGTCAGCGATAATCAGAATTACATCACCGGGTGTTGTTGTCTTCATTATTTTCTGGTTTACCGAATCAACGGTGAAAAAGAATCCATTTCTGAAAAGAACATGCGCCGGTCCGACAAAACGACCGCTACTCTCTCTGAGAACACCGATCTCCT
This sequence comes from uncultured bacterium, assembly GCA_965603595.1. Lineage (GTDB taxonomy): Bacteria > Spirochaetota > B62-G9 > B62-G9 > DRHN01 > JAGLSF01. The sequence continues at coordinate 31,069 of CBFDDP010000016.1, read as the reverse complement.
CCTCATCCGTTCCAACGGGGAGGGAGAAGAGATGCTCCTTTTTCAACTCAACGATCCTGTTTCTCCCACACCCCGCAAGAAGCACCAGAACAGCCGTTATCAACGCGGCAAAGAGTACTACATTTTTTTTATACTGCAACACGGATCTCCAGATTCCAAAGAAATAGTTTGCGAAGCGACTGCTTCGACGCCGCTCCTTTCCCTTTATATTAGGGTAAATATTGAGACTCCACCCCGTCAACAAAAAGAATCATTAATTTGGTTTAAATGAGCATAGTGCTGGCGGACGAAGTTCGCCCTTTTATTCTCGGAAAGGGCTAACTGTAAAGTATCATTTATTTCGGATTCTTATTTTTTCTCAACCTTGAACCTGTTCTGAAATGATGGTATCTTTATGTAGATACAAATATAAGAAGGTGTGAAAGAGGAAATGAAAAACCCAATTGTCAAGATGTTCGGCAGCAAGAATGAACGGATGCTCAAGTCATTGATGCCCCTTACACGGCAAATAGGCAGCCTCGAGGAAAAGGTGAAGGGGCTTTCCGACGAGCAGCTCAGAGAAAAAACAGACCTGTTCCGGGAGAGACTCGCCCAGGGCGAGACGCTTGATGATATTCTGCCCGAAGCCTTTGCCCTCGTGCGGGAGGCCGCCCGTCGCACCGTAGACATGCGGCATTTCGATGTACAGATCATGGGGGGCATTGTTCTCTATCAGGGTAAGATCGCCGAAATGAAAACCGGTGAGGGTAAAACACTGGTGGCCACCCTGCCTCTCTACCTCATTGCACTGGAGGGAAAGGGAGCCCATCTGATCACGGTAAACGATTATCTTGCCAGACGTGATGCAACCTGGATGGGCCCCATTTACGAACTTCTCGGCCTGAAAGTTTCATATCTCTATCACGACATGCCCCATGATGAGCGCAAGGCTGCCTATGATGCTGATATAACCTATGGCACGAACAATGAGTTCGGATTTGATTATCTCAGAGACAACATGACTGACAGCATTGAGGGAATGGTACAGCGTGGACATCACTACGCTATCGTAGACGAGGTGGACAGCGTCCTCATTGACGAGGCGCGAACACCGCTTATCATATCAGGTCCAACTGATTCCGATTCCCATCTCTACGCAGAGGTGAATCCGCGCATTGCTAATCTCGTTTCCAGGCAGAAATCCATCGTCAATCGATACCTCAAGGAGTCTGAAACATTCCTCAACGAGGGAAACACCGAGGAGGCTGGAAAGCGGCTGCTTCAGGCTGAAAAAGGCGATCCGAAAAACAAACGGTTGCTCGAGTTCAAGGAAAACCCTGAGAATATAAGGCTCATACAGAAAACTGAGTTTCTGTACAATCAGACCAAGAGCATATCACAGATCGAAGAGGAGCTCTATTTCGTCATCGAAGAACGCGGCCATTCAGCGATCCTCACAGAACAGGGAAGGACGGCACTTTCACCTTCCAATCCGGAAAAACTCATACTGCATGACTATACGGATAAGATGGCCCAACTGGACCATGCGGAACTGCCGAAGGACGAAATCTTTGCACAGAAGGAGCAGCTCGAAAAGGAGTACCTCGAGGCATCGGAGAAGCTTCACATCATGAACCAGCTTCTCAAAGCCCACTCGCTTTACGAGCAGGATGTGGAGTATGTCATTCAGGATGGGAAGGTAGTCATAGTTGACGAGTTCACGGGCCGCTTAATGCCGGGCAGGCGCTTCGGGGAGGGTCTCCATCAGGCGATCGAAGCTAAGGAAGGCGTTACCATTCAGCGGGACACACAGACCCTTGCCACTATTACCATACAGAACTACTTCAGGCTGTACAGCCGCCTCGCCGGCATGACGGGAACTGCTGAAACAGAAGCAGAGGAGTTTCTCAAGATCTACAACCTTGAAGTCATTGTCATCCCGACCAATGAGCCAGTCATTCGAGCAGATCATCCGGACCGCATATACCGTACTGGAAAGGAGAAATGGAAGGCCATAGCCGATGAGATTGGGGAGTGTTCGCAAAGAGGGCAGCCTGTGCTCGTGGGAACCATAACAGTTGAAAAATCTGAGCTGCTTGCCAAGGTACTCAAAAAGCGAAAGATCAGTCATGAGGTGCTCAACGCACGGTATCATGAGAAGGAGGCGCAGATCATAGCCAAGGCCGGTGAACAGGGTGCGGTAACCATAGCGACGAATATGGCCGGTCGTGGAACCGATATCAAGCTTGGTGAAGGGGTCGTTGAACGCGGGGGGCTGCATATCATCGGAACGGAGAGGCATGAGGCACGACGAATCGACAATCAGCTCAGAGGCCGCAGCGGTCGGCAGGGAGACCCTGGGTCATCACGATTTTACCTCTCCCTGGAGGATGATCTCATGCGATTGTTCGGTTCAGAAAAGATATCCAACGTCATGCTCAGAATGGGTATGGAGGAGGACCAGAACATCGACTCATCACTCGTATCCAAAGCCATTTCAAGCGCCCAGAAAAAGGTGGAGAACAGGAATTTCGAGATTAGGAAGCATCTCCTCGAATATGACAATGTTATGAATGATCAGCGAAGCTACATCTACGGCAAGCGTATGGACCTGCTCCACCAGGAAGACATCGGTAAGCAGATCGAGGAGACTATTACAGACCTTATCGAATCGAAGCTCGAAGAGTATGAGCTTTCTCGATCAGGCATATCCCCTGCTGTTGCACAGGATATTATCCCCTGGCTTGCAGAGCTTACGAAACGGGACATGGAGATTGATATCGAGTCAGAAGAAGGAATCTCTTACGATGATTTCAGCAAACAGCTCATCTCCTGGACAAACAGTGTATTGGCTGACAAGCACGCCGAGCTTGGAGAGGATATAGCGTCTCACGTTGAACGTTTCATCTCCCTACAATCCATCGACAAGCGGTGGAAGGAGCATCTGTACGAGATGGATGGTCTTCGCGAAGGGATTGGTTATCAGGCATACGCACAGAAAGACCCTCTGATCGAGTACAAGTTTCAGTCATTCAACCTGTTCAAGGATCTTATCAAGAGCATCAATACTGATGTCGTCCGCAACCTTTTCAGGGTCCGTATCGCACCGACCGTGCGAAAGCCCTCCATCTGGCGAATCAACCGGGTGCAGCACAGGGAGTACGGACAATTCAGTCCGCGTGAGGGCTTCGAAGAAGGCCCTTCAGCAGTACAGGAGGGAGCCCCTTCAACGGCCACCGCTATTGCGGATTACCCGGACGGATACATGCAACCTGCCGGGTATCCACCGCCTCAAAAACGCGAGCGACAGCAGATCGTTACAAGTAAAAAGGTCGGCCGCAACGAACCGTGCCCCTGCGGCAGCGGAAAGAAGTACAAGTACTGCTGCGGCTCCTGACAGAAAAGGTGATAAAAAAAGGGGACACATCACTTAATTCCACAAAAAAGTGCTGGCAATTCTCCTTATCTGTTTGACTCAAGAACTGAAACACCTGTTATGAATGTCAAATAGGACGGAATGAGAGGCAGCACGCATGGAGAGATGAAGGATATAAACCCGGCAAAAAGGGCAATGAGAATAGACACTCCATTCGACTCAACCAGTGAGTAGTCCGGTATAAAGCTGAGGTAGCGTGAAAGCAGCTGGAATTGTCCGATAATAAGCATCAAACCGATTGCCAGAAGCAGTATCCCGCTCACGAGTTTGATGGTTTTAAAATTCTTTTTCAGGAAACTGGAGAAGGAGAGGAAGGAACTGAAGGCGACAACTGCAAAGAGAAAGGGAACACCGAGACCCACTGAGTAGGCAGCGAGTAGCAGCACACCTTTCAAGGCTGTATCTTTAGTTGCTGCAAGTATAAGAATGCTTGAAAGAATCGGTCCAATACAGGGTGTCCACGCAGCAGCGAAGGTAATTCCGATGAGGAACGCTCCGATCACACCCTCACGCTTCTTTCTGAAACCTTTACCCCGCTCGTAGTTGAGAAAGGGTATGGTAAAAACACCCATAACCTGTAACGCCAGAATAATGATAATGCCGCCCCCAATAATGGTGATGAGCCGCATGCGGCGGGTGAGAAAACTCGATAATGAACTCGCTCCTGCACCAAGCATTACGAAAATCACGGTGAAGCCCAGTATGAAAAACAGAGTGTTCACAACACTCTTCTGAAGAATGCTCCTGTCAGCCAACTGATCTTTCTCCTTCACATGTAATCAGGGGCATTTCTTCCACAACCATGCCCCCCTTTCGTTCTTCTTTATAGAATATGAGAGAAACTCCCCTGCCAGGAAAGGGCAATTTGATTTGACAACAGCCCCCGTGTGGCCTAACATCAAGAATGAGATGATTCATGTAAAACACTCGATAATACCCATCGATATAATCGAGGAGATGATTGCCCTCGGTGAAGGGTATAAAACGGAGTTCCGGAACAACCTGCCACCCATACAGGATCTTGCGCACACTTTCTGCGCATTCGCAAACACCAAGGGAGGCAACCTGTTCATCGGTATAAGCAGCTCAGGGGAAACGGTTCATAATCTGGACAAATACGGCGATATCTCCAGAGTCGAAGAGGCGATCGCTCTTCTTTCACCCCCCCCCGCATTTGTGGTACAGGCTGTTGATTTCAAGAACAACGAGATAATCCTTATAACTGTGCAAGAAGGCGACATGAAACCCTACTTCGTACAGGAAGATGATGGGGAAAACGCCTATATAAGGACTGGTAATGTTAATACACCTGCCACGAAAAAAGAGCTCAAACGGCTGTAAGCAGGGGGTTCAGGCTTCATAATCACAAGGACTGATACACATGGATAATGAACTGATCAGTGTCATCATCCCCACATACAATCGTGTACAGCTTCTCAAACGAGCTGTAGCTTCAGTCATTGATCAGAGTTACCAGAATATTGAGCTCATCATCGTTGACGACGGTTCAACCGATGACACGTCCTCATTTGTACGATCCGTGAACAGAGATATTCACTATATTGCAATACCCCATAGCGGTGTCAGCGCGGCCCGAAATCGGGGAATAGAGGCAGCAGCAGGGGCATGGATTGCATTTCTCGATTCAGATGATTACTGGCTCAAGGACAAGCTCGAACGGCAACTACACTATGTGCATACCGTCCACCCCGACGATCCCTCCCATGAAGAATATCTCATCTGTCATACTGATGAGATCTGGATACGTAAGGGGAAGCGTATCAATCAGGGAAAGAAACATGCAAAACAAGCCGGCTGGTTTTTCGTGCCATCCCTGCAGCTCTGTCTCATCAGCCCGTCTGCTGTTATAATACATCGCTGTTTATTTGAAAGGGAGGGGCTCTTTGACGAAGATTTCGAGTTCGTCGAAGACTATGACCTGTGGCTCCGCATCACCGCCGGCTACCCTGTTGGGTATCTGAACGAAGCGTTGACCGTAAAACATGGTGGTCACGATGACCAACTTTCTGGAAGAATCGACGGCATAGAAAAGTATAGAATTCGTGCTCTTGAAAAGATCATCTCCTCCGGGAACCTCCGTACCGATTTTCTGGACGCAGCATTGAAGGTCTATCACACAAAAGTCTCGATTTACATGGAGGGATGCAGAAAGAGGGGCAAGCATCGTGAGGCTGAGGAGCTGCAGGCCCGTATGCAGGACCTGCTGACCCGGGCTTCGACACCGGTAGAGAACCAAGAGAATGGGTTTGAACGTATAGGCATATGAAAAAGATACTCATTATTGACGATGAAAAGCAGGTTCGGGATGTGCTCAACATTGCTCTCAACGAGGAGGGTTATGAGTCCTATCAGGCCCCGAGCGGGGAGTTGGGTTTCGAGCTCTTCAAGTCCAGTGAACCGGACATCGTTTTAACCGATGTGATGATGCCCGGTATCGACGGTATCGAAGTAACGAAGCGCATGAAGGCACAGCGAGATGATATTGATGTGGTGGTCATGAGCGGTTTCGGAACAGAAGAGCTTGTGGTCAATGCGCTTCAAGCCGGTGCATCGAACTATATAAAGAAACCCATCGTCTTTGATGAGCTATTCAAGATTCTTGATGACATCATATTCAAACGTGAGAACAGAAAACGTTTCGAGATTTCCAGGGAAATCGTAGAGAGTGAACATAAAAACATTGTCATTGGAAATGATGTGTCCAGAGTGTGGGGAGCGGTAAATCAGGTCCTGTTCAATGCTCAAGCTGTTGCTGATCCCAATTCCCTTGAGGGAATGTGCATTGGACTTTATGAATTGCTAATCAACGCGATTGAGCATGGTAATCTGGGAATTGCATTCCAGGAGAAGTCCGATGCTCTGCAGAACAACACATACAGGGAGCTTCTCGAAAGTCGAATGAAGCGTGCTAACAGTGAAGGTATGGTTGTTCGGATAGAGAGTGACTACGAACCTTCCTCGATTACCGTTGAAATACGGGACCAGGGAGAGGGATTTGACCTGAGTACGCTTCCCGATATGAAGGACGCCGAGGCAATACTGTCAGACCATGGGAGGGGTATTCTTCTCGCAACGCTCTTCTATAACAGTGTCGATTATTTTGAGCCGGGCAACTGTGTAAAGGTATCGAAAACATTCCCGAAGAAATAACATCAGGCAACTTCTTCCGGAAGAGAAGATATCAGCCGATTCCCAGCGTCTCCCCCCCGGCAATTTGAATCCCCTTTGCGCTGAGCACTTCGATGGCCCTCTTGGGATCTTCAAATCTGAATATGAGCAGTGCCTTGTCTTTCGGTTGCTCGAAAAAGGCGTACATGTATTCCACATTGATATTTGCGATGCAGAGTACCTCGAGAACCTGAGCCAATCCGCCCGGTTTATCAGGTACTTCCACAGCCACAACGTCCGTTTCCTTCACGATGAATCCCTTATCCTTGAGGACTTTCACCGCTTTATCGATGTTGTCGACAATCATCCTGAGAATGCCGAAATCTGAGGTGTCTGCCAGGGAAAGTGCGCGTAGGTTTATGTCACTTTCTCCGAGCACCTCGGTTATTTCCATAATCCTACCCACCTTATTCTCAATGAATACTGAGACCTGACGTATCTGCATGGGTACCCTCCTTTATAATGTACGTTTATCAAATACCCTTTTTGCCTTGCCCTCTGATCGGGCTATGGTTTTCGGTTCCACAAGTTTAACACCGACCTTTATGCCGAGCATGCTCTCGATTTCTGATTTTATTTTCAGCTCTACCTGTTCGAGTTCCTTAATCTCATCCGATATCATTTTCTCATTCATCTCGACAAGGATTTCGAGAACGTCGAGGCTCCCCACACGGTCGACAACGATCTGATAGTGCGGTTCAGTACCCTCGATTCTCACGAGCACCTCTTCGATCTGCGAGGGAAACACATTCACACCCCGTATGATGAGCATGTCATCGGTCCTCCCCATGATCCGTTCCATGCGCATGGAGGTACGTCCGCAAGCACACTTCCTCGGCTTGAGGGTTGTTATATCCCTGGTTCGGTATCGAATCAACGGCGTTGCCTCCTTGGTAAGTGTGGTGATGACAAGCTCTCCTACTTCGCCCGGGGGCAGTACTTCCCCTGTATCGGGATTGATGATCTCGGGATAGAAATGATCATCGCAGAGATGCACACCTGTTTTTTGCTCGCACTCGTTGCCCACCCCAGGTCCGATTATTTCGGTGAGGCCATAGATATCCAGTGCAAGGAGGCCTAGACGGTTTTCAATCTCGATACGCATGTTGTTGGACCAGGGTTCAGCACCGAAATTACCGGCCCTGAGGGGCAGCCCCTTGAAATCGATTCCCATCTCCTCACCCACTTCGGCAAGGTAGAGGGTGTAGCTCGGGGTGCAGGTAAGAATGGTACTGCCGAAGTCCTGCATGATCATGATCTGCCGCTTCGTATTACCTCCTGACACGGGAATGACTGTTGCACCGATTCTCCTCGCCCCGTAGTGCACGCCAAGACCTCCGGTGAACAACCCATACCCATATGCGTTGTGCACTATGTCACTGGGTGCGGTCCCGCTCATCGTCAGACAGCGTGCCATCACCTCACTCCAGAGATCAATATCCTTCTTCGTGTACCCTCCGATGACTGGTTTCCCGGTGGTTCCCGAAGAGGTGTGCGTCTCAACAACCTCACTCATGGGAACGGCGAACATACCGAAGGGATAATTGTCTCTCAGATCGGTTTTGTTGGTGAAAGGAAGCTTTGTAATATCCTCTATGGAGGAGATATGGGCGGGTTTCAACCCCAATTGGTCAAACTTCTGAGTGTAGAAGGGTATCCTGTCATAGGCTCTCTTCACGAGACCCTTCAACGCTTCACTCTGCAGAGCCTTCTTCGCGTTGTCAGTCAGTGCCTCCCTCTCATTGTTCCACATCATGTGCCCCTCCGATCTTCTCTTTCAGAAGCTTGTTCACGAGTGTTGGGTTGGCTTTTCCCTTTGTTTTCTTCATGACCTGTCCTACCAGAAACCCGAAGGCTTTCTCTTTGCCTCCCCGTACTTCTTCGACCACCGTCATGTGTTCAGAGATCACTTCTGAGATAATCGTTTCCAGTGATCCCTCATCTGTTACCTGCTTCAGGTCCTTCTTCTCAACGATGCTGCCTGCATTCTCTCCGCTGGTCATCATATCTATGAAAACTTCCTTTGCTATTTTACCCGAAATGACCTCGTTGTCCGTGAGGTCAAAGAGCTCGCGAAGCATAGCAGGTGTGACCGGGGATTGATCGATTTCAATTCGCTGCTCATTGAGATGCCTCATGAGCTCATTCAGTATCCAGTTCGCTATTCTCTTGGGTTTTGCATACCCCTTAACAGCTTCCTCGAAATAGTTGGCCATTTTCAGGTTTGAGCAGAGGTTGGCGGCGTCATATTCGTTTAGCCCGTACTGCGTGACGAAGCGTGCACGTTTCGCTTCGGGGAGTTCTGGAAGAGCGTTCCTCATCTTCTCGATCTCATCAGTTGCCAGAACAACGGGAACAAGATCGGGGTCCGGGAAGTAGCGATAATCCTGGGCTTCCTCCTTTGTCCGCATGGGGACTGTTGCATTCTTGTTTGGATCGAAAAGCCGGGTCTGCTGTACCAGTTTCTCTCCGTTTCGGAGGAGCTTTGACTGCCGCTTCACCTCATATTCAAGGGCCCTCTTCACGTTTGCAAAGGAGTTCAAGTTCTTGATCTCCTGTTTCACGCCAAAGCCCTCATCTCCCGATTTACGAAGCGAGATGTTGACATCGACCCGCAGCTCGCCCTTCTCCATGTTGCATGCCGATACCCCGGCATACTGCATCATCTCCTTGATTGCCACGAGGAATTGGTAGGCTTCGTCAGGGTCCCGTATATCAGGCTCTGAAACGATTTCAAGAAGGGGTACCCCGCACCGGTTGAAGTCGACGTAGCTGGGTCCGCGTGGATTCTCATCATGCACCAGTTTGCCCGCATCCTCCTCGAGGTGGGCTCTCGTTATCCCGATCCACTTCTCACGACCATCTGATGTGACAATCCTGACGCGCCCTCCTCTGTTTACAGGAAGCTCATACTGCGATATCTGATAGGCCTTTGGCAGATCGGGATAGAAATAGTTTTTCCGTGCGAAGACCGAACGGCTTTCCACGGTTGCGTTCAGGGCGAGCCCTGCAGCTATGCCTTTCCGAACAACTTCCTCGTTGAGGACTGGGAGGGCACCTGGAAGTCCGAGGCACACAGGGCAGGTGTGTGTGTTCGGTGAGGCCCCGAACTCTGTACTGCAGCTGCAGAAGGTCTTGCTCTTTGTGTTGAGCTGTACGTGAATTTCCAGCCCTATAACCGCTTCATAGTTCATCCCCGACCCTTCTCGACCGCCCGGGCAGCCGTGAGAAGTAAATCCTCTCTGAACTGAGGTGCAATAAGCTGCAAACCAACCGGCAAGCCACCGGAGGTTTTCCCGCAGGGTACAGAGGCAGCGGGAACCCCGGCAAGATTTACCGGCACGGTATAAATGTCTGAGAGATACATCTGCAGCGGATCATCCATCATCTCCCCGATCTCCCATGCGGGAACGGGCGAAACAGGTGTTGCGATGAGGTCTACCTCCTCAAAGACATCTGTGAAATCCTTCTGTATGAGGGTTCGTGCCTTCTGTGCCTTGAGGTAATAGGCATCGTAATAACCCGATGAGAGGGTAAAGGTTCCAAGCAAAATACGCCTCTTGACCTCTCTTCCAAATCCCCTGCTTCGGTTCTCCCTGTAAAATTGAATGAGGTCGTCAGATGGTGCAAAGCGAGTACCGTACCGTATACCGTCGAAACGGGCAAGATTGGAGGAGGCCTCGGCTGTTGCGATGATGTAATAGGTTGCAATGGCGTAACGCGTATGCCTGAGGTTTATCTTCTTCGCTACTGCTCCAGATTTTTGTAATATGTCGATTCCCTCATCCACAATGCGCCGCACCTCGTCATCCAGTCCCTCTCCGAAGTACTCATCAGGGATGCCGACCTTCATTCCCCTGACGCTCTTTCCCACTGCTTCGGAGAAATCAGGCACCTTTTCTCTTGCCGAGGTGGAATCGCGTGCATCATGGCCGGAGATAGCCTCGAGAAGGAGTGCCGCATCTGTCACATTCTTTGTAATCGGTCCGATTTGATCAAGCGAGGAGGCATAGGCAACAAGCCCGTATCGGGACACCCTCCCATATGTCGGCTTCAAACCGAATACTCCGCACATGGATGCAGGTTGGCGTATGGAACCCCCCGTATCGGAAGCAAGCGCTGCGACCGCAAGATCGGCTGCAACGGCACTGGCAGCTCCGCCGCTCGAACCGCCGGGAATTCTTTTTCTATCGTGGGGATTGCGTACGATACCGAATGCGGTGTTCTCGTTTGAAGACCCCATGGCAAACTCATCCATGTTGAGCTTTCCGGCAGGGATACCCCCGTTCTTCTTCATATACGCAACTGCTGTTGCATCGTAGGGCGAGCGGTACTCTCTGAGTATGTTTGAACCACATGTGGTGGGTCCACCTCGAACATTTATCAGATCTTTTACCGCTATGGGCACACCCCCAAGCACCGTATCGCGAAGTGTGCCCTTCTCTGCACCACTCTCCTCAAGTGCGGTTCTTATCAGGTAAATGTCAAAACTGATATACGCGTTGAGGGGGAGGTCGTAATTTGCATCCATGTCAATTGCCTTTTGGATGTCCTCAACAATATCAGATGTGGTGATTTCATCCTTACGGAGCAGCTCTTTCAGCTCGGTAATCGTTCCTGTATTCAGTTTCTCCACCCAGATCTCCTATACAATTCTTGGAACAATCACATGGTCATCACCCCACTCGGGAGCGAGTTTTTCAACGACCTCTACATCAAAACTCTCGCCTTCCTCATCAACACGCATCACGTTAGTGTATCCCAGTGCATGCGCCGTGGGTTCGATCTCCGAGAGGTCGAGTTCATTGAGAACATCCATGTAGTCAAGTATACGAGCGAGCTGGGTCTCCATCTCTGATTCCTCGTCCCGGCTCAGGTTTATTCTGGCAAGGTCTGCAACCCAGTGGATGGTTTTTTTATCGATTTTCATACTGCACCCCGGAGTCTCATTTTAACGTGTGCGTATACAGTACGGGCGGGACAATTTGCAGAAATTCTGCTCTAATATACCACGAATGCCGGCACATGTCACGAAAAGGATACTCCAATACCGCTCACTTTAAGGAGTACATTCAACAATAAATTTCTGTTGCCTGGCCCTGCGCAGCTGGGCATAGTATTGTGTAAAGAAACAGAAGGGAGGATTATATATGGTATATCGGAAACTGGGAAACAGCGGACTCATCGTAAGTGCCGTTGCTCTCGGAACCATGCAGTTTGGCGGTAAGATGAACGTGGGAAATCTTGATCAAAAGGCGACGGATGAAATGGTGAAGTTCGCTCTTGATCAAGGCATCAACTTCATCGACACGGCTGATGTGTACAGCCTCGGTGAAAGCGAGACGCTTCTCGGCAATTCGCTCAAGGGAATCAGGGAAGAGATCGTTCTGGCCACGAAGGTGAGGCTGCCCATGAGCGACAACTTCAACAGGAGCGGTTCAACACGCGTGAACATCATGCGTGGGATTGAAAGCAGCTTGAAGCGGCTGCAGACCGACTACATTGACCTGTATCAGGTTCACGGATGGGACAGCAACACCCCCCTGGAGGAGACGCTTCGCACACTGAACGATTTGGTACGCCAGGGCAAAGTCAGGTACATAGGACTCAGCAACTATCTCGCCTGGCAGGCGGCGACTGCCGTCGGCATGCAGGAAAGGTTGAACCTCGAGAAATTCGCTACCGCACAACTGTACTACAGTCTTGTCGGCCGCGGCCTTGAAACTGACTGGCTCTCTTTTGCCGAGTACCACAACATGGGAATACTGGTCTGGAGCCCACTTGCGGGTGGTTTTCTGAGCGCTAAATACGAGAAGGGCAAAAAACCACAATCGGGAACACGGTTTTCAGAGGCCGGTCAGTTTGTCACCTTTGACAGGGAGTGGGGCTTTAGAATAGTCGATGAAGTTAAAAAGGTTGCCAAGCGGCATGGTGTAAGCCCGGCACGGGTATCCATAGGCTGGCTCCTGTCACGGCCCATGATCAGCAGTGTGATTATTGCTGGCCGGAAGATCGAACATCTGAAGGACAACATCGAAGCGGTAAACCTGAAGCTCACCGATGAGGATTTCGCACAGCTCGACGAAGTATCGAATCCGGGAACACCCTATCCAAAGTGGATGGTACTGCAGCTCGATCAGGCCGAAGACCCGAGGCCGAAGATACTAGAGCCGGAGCGTTTCAAGAATGGAGGTCCCTGGAAAGACCTACGTGGTACGACCTGGGAGGGGTAGCTTCCCGTAACTCCCTCTACCTCCTCACCTCCAGTTCCTCTATTCGCATGATATAGGACTGGCTTCTCCTCCAGAATGTTTCCGGCTGCAGAGTCTCATCGGACTTTACGATGATGAACTCTGAAGCTTCAGTATTGCCCGCAACGTATTTTGATCTCTCACCATCATATATAAAGTAGGATGCGCCCTCACTCAGATACTCCAGCAGTGCATCTATCTCAGGATGTGTGGCCCGCAGTGTAACGACAACATGGCCGTGATTCCGATCAACAATCCCGTCCCTGCCCTCCGAATGCACATTCGCCACTGAGAGCGTGTAATCGGAATAAAAGAGTTCGGCGGCAATACGGGATACTGTCTCTCGCATGTACACACGCACCGTTGTCGTGTTTTCCCAGCCGTACAGAGCAAACCGTTTTTCCATAAGCTCTCTGCTTCGTTTGAGGTGTTTCCTCTTTTCGTTGAGTTCAGGATAAAAACTTATCCTCTTTGATATTTGCGTCGCAGTGAAGGTTTCCGAGAGTGGATAGCCCGGTCCACTGTTGACAATTTTCTTTTTGTAGTCTGCGGGCAACCACTCACTCATGGTTCTCAATTCCGACGCTCTTCATATCCCTCTTTTCGATTTCAGTCTCGCTGCGGGTTGTTTTAAAGGCCAAACTCAGCCTTTATTGCCCTCTTCATCTCTTCAACGGGAGCTTCCTCTCCTGTCCACATCTTGAAGGCTATGGCAGCTTGATACACAAGCATACCGAGACCATCAATGGTCTGCGCTCCCCTTTTCTCTGCTTCATTGAGAAAAGGAGTACGGGGAGGATTGGGAATAACATCGCACACCGTCATATTTTTCACAATACCTTCATAGTCTATGTCGGGCCGTGCCTCAACGTCCGGGAACAGGCCGATAGACGTGGCATTGACCAGTATGTCGCTACCGTCGGGTACCCGAAAGGTATTGTCCCATTTCTCGTATACTGCACTCGTGGGTGTCTTTTTATTCAGAAGGGCTGTCAGTTCCCTGCCCCTCTTCTCAGTCCGGTTCACCACAATAATCTCTTGGCTGCCTGCCAGTGCGAGTTCAACACTGATCGCACGAGCTGCACCTCCGGCTCCGAGTAGAACAACCTGCCTGCCCTTCGGGCCCACACCTGCATCCCCAGTCAATGCAGTTATAAACCCCTTGCCATCAGTGTTTTCACCAATCAGTTTCCCCCCGTCACGCCGCACCGTGTTCACAGCTCCCATCAGTGCCGCGTCCTTCGAAACGCTGTCGAGATACCTGAGAACCTGCACCTTGTGGGGTATGGTAAGATTTATACCGCTGAAATTCATTGCCCGCAGGCCCTTTACTGCATCCCGAAGGTCTCCCCCTCTCACATTGATGTTCAAATACATCCACTGAAGCTTCAGTTTTCGAAAGGCAGCCTCAAACATGACACGTGTAGGGTTTTCTGCTATTGGGTCGCCGAATGCACCCACAAGATTGTACAGATAACTTTTCGCCATATCAAATCCCTCCTCTCCTGGATGCTCGATATAATTTTTCGTAACTTAGCTGTTTTCAATCTGAATCGGTGTATATTTTAACATGAACTGCATGACGAACCCATCATCAAACTCAATTTCAGCGACATCATCCTGAAGCGACCGCACGGTTCCCCGCCCAAAGCTCTCATGAACTACCCGTGAGTTGACCATGATGTTACTGTTGTCACGCTCCACGATTTTCCTTTTTTTCCGGCTTGATCCTGATGGCAATACCAATCGTGATCCACCACTCTGCTGAGGTGCCCTATTCGCTGCTGACATTCCGAACTCTTTTTCAATAAAGAGGTCCTTCGGGATTTCTCTGATGAAATTTGAAACGTCTCGTTCCACAGTTCTTCCCCAGAGCAACCTGTTCTTGGCGGCAGTGAGATAGAGCCGCTCCATGGCGCGCGTCATTCCCACATAGCAGAGCCTCCGCTCCTCCTGCTGGTCCTGAAGCACTTCTCCTGAGAGGTAATGCGGAAAAACACCCTCCTCCATGCCTGCCATGAATACAACGGGAAACTCGAGCCCCTTTGCATTGTGCAGCGTGATGAGATGAACACGATTATCCTGAAATTCATCTTCCCGCGCACCCTGATTCAGGCTCACTTCCTCTATAAAATCGACGATGGATAATTCGGGGCTTCTCCGGTGAAACTCATACACAGCATTGTAGAGCTCCTCCAGGTTCTTCACCTTATCCTCTTTCTGTTCTCGCCTGAGCCATTCGAGATAGCCGCTGATGGTATACACATGCTGCAGCAGGGACGGCGGGTCCTGTGTTGTTATCCTTTCCCCTATGTCTGCAATGAGTTCAGTGAACGCGAGGACGAGTTTTTTTCGTGATGGTGCAATGGGAAAGTCATCATCCCCATGAAGAATTGAGTATCCACGGTCCATGCGGGCCTTGACCATGGCGTCAACTGTTCGCTGTCCGATACCCCTCGGAGGCCGGTTCGCTATACGTCTCAACGCGATTTCATCCATCGGGTTCATGGCGAGCCTGATATAGCCGAGAACATCCTTGATCTCTTCCCGCTCGAAGAAACGAAGCCCACCCACAATAGTGTAGGGTATCCGGTCCTGATTGAAAACAGATTCAAACGCTCGCGACTGAGCGTTCATCCGGTAGAACACAGCACAATCGCTATACCGATAGCCACGACTTAAAACAAGATCCAGAATGGTCTTGGAAATGAACCGCGATTCCTCATAGTCGGTACCGGTACGGCAAAAAATGAGCTTCTCCCCCTCGCCCTTCTTTGTGTACAGCGTTTTACCGAGTCTCTCCGCGTTGTTGTTGATGACCTGAGATGATGCCGTCAGTATGTTCTGAAAGGAGCGGTAGTTCTCCTCGAGTTTGATCACCTTGCAGTTCTCGTATTCCTTTACAAAATTGTGAATATTCTCGATCCGTGCACCACGAAATCCGTAAATCGACTGATCATCGTCACCAACAACACAGATATTTCCACCACCCTTACTCAGCTGCCTGATCAGCACGTACTGCGCATGGTTGGTGTCCTGAAATTCATCCACTAAAATATACCTGAACCGTTTCCTGATACGTTCAAGGATCTCTCCATGTCTCTCCAGAGCGCGGGTCAGCCTGAAGAGAAGATCACTGAAATCAAACAGGTTTTCCCTGTCCAGAAGGTCCTGGTATTGTGCGTACACATCGTTGAAGTAGAGGTCGGATGAAAATGACGCAGATGCAGCCTCATCCGCATTCACGAGGAGGTCTTTTGCTCTATTGATGAGATACACGTACCTTTCAGGCCGGTAGGTCTCGGTGTCGATGTTCATACTCCGGATAACCTTTTTAAGTACCGAACGCTGGTCCTGCTGATCTATTATGGAAAAACCCGGGTTAATACCGAGCGATTTACCCCACATACGCAGGAGCTTTGCAGCAGATGAGTGAAACGTCCTTACCCACACATCAACGGTATCTTCTAGAAGTACGTTCACCCGTTCCCTCATCTCATTACTGGCCTTATTGGTAAAGGTTACGGCAAATATCTCCTCGGGACGGTAACCACACTCATGGATGAGATAGGCAATCTTATAGGTAATGACTCTTGTCTTTCCGCTGCCTGCACCGGCAAGGACAAGAAGTGGGGTCTCCCTATGCAGTACAGCTTCAAGCTGGGAGGGATTGAGGAGTTCTCTGTATTCTATGGACAAGGGACCCTTTCTTATCTGAATATGGCGACACGCATAAGCTGCAGCAGACCGTTTGCGATGACCGCGCTTAAAAGATCATCGAGCATAATCCCGGCACTTCCCCGTACCCTCTCCATCAAGCTGATGGGGAAGGGTTTAACGATGTCGAAAAACCTGAAAAAGAGGAAGCCTGCCCCCAGGTAGAGAAATCCCTCCAGGCTCAATGAAAAGTAAAAGGTTGTATAGGTTACAAGCATTCCCGCTATTTCATCGATAACAATCCTCGACGAATCATGTTCTCTGAAAACGACACGCTCAGCGTACCCGGAAATGGCAAAACCCGTTACCGTAAAAACCAGGGGCAATATGGGATAGTAACCTTTCCCCGAGAGGAGCAGCCAGATAATGCAGGTTATAACGGAGGCAACAGTACCGCTTCCCCGGGGGAAATAGCCGATAAAGAATCCGCTGGAGAACAATTTTACCACGAATTTCATTATGCATTCCCCGGGGAGTCAGGAGTTGTAAAGATGCTCCAGTTTTTTACAAGATAGTGAGCCATTGAGATAACAGCAAGCACAGCGGAGATTCCCACAAGAACAGAGGGAAGATGGTACAAAATCAATGCTCCCCGCACGCCACAGAGAGGTGCCCAGAAACCGGCATCGGATATACTGCCCATGGAAAAGCCCTTCACGGATACCCACTTTCCGAGCACAAGAACTATCAGTATAATGAAAACTGACACCATCTGGAAGAAGGTCTTTATCTTACCGGAATATTCCGTTTTCATCTCTTTCCCCTTCCTGATTGCCACTGCTCTCAAAATGGTTACAAATATTTCCCGTAGAAGAATGAGAGCAACAAGCCAGGCAGGTATGCGAAGAAAGGGAAAGAACAGGAAACCAACAAAGGCACTTCCCACAAGAAGTTTGTCTGCCAGAGGGTCAGCGAACTCGCCGAATCGTGTGTGAAGAGCACGTCGACGGGCGATGAAACCGTCAAAAAAATCACTCAGGGATGCCATCGTAAATATGATAAGCGCCGCGAGAAGGGATCTGAAGCTCTGCCCGAAAAGTGCGATGAGAAAGAAGGGTATGAGAATGATCCTGATGATAGTGATGATATTGGCAGGATTGGTAAAGGGCACCTCAGAGTCCTTCATTCTTTCAAATATACTGTCATTTCAATCAAGTCCGCAACGGAAAACCATTGACAGGGCCTTTGCTTAGTCGTTAAAGTAAAACAGAGGAAGAACGGAGGCCTTTATGAAATACAGGACTTTTGGAAGAACCGGATGGAAGGTGAGTGAAATAGGATACGGCATGTGGGGCCTTGCCTCATGGACCGGATCCGAAGAAAAGGAAGTGGATGCATCACTGGACCTTGCCGTTGAACTGGGGTGTAATTTTTTTGATACAGCATGGGCTTACAGCGAAGGCTTGAGTGAAACAATTGCAAACAGGATGCTCAAGAGGAACGCTGACAAGCAATTATACGTTGCCACGAAAATACCGCCCAAGAACTTCATCTGGCCTTCAAAGAGAGAGTTTACCCTTGACGCATGCTTTCCGCCGGATCACATCATCGAGTATACAGAAAAGAGCCTGAAAAATCTTGGTGTCGATACCATTGACCTTCAGCAATTCCATGTCTGGGAGGACGGCTGGGCTGGGGACGAGCGATGGCAGGAAGCCGTTTCAAGATTGAAAGAACAGGGAAAAATCCGAGCGATGGGCGTGAGTGTGAACCGCTGGGAACCGAACAACTGCCTGCAGACACTCAAGACAGGTTACATAGACGCAGTGCAGGTCATCTATAACATCTTTGACCAGGCCCCTGATGACCAGCTCTTTCCGCTCTGCGATACGCTTGATATCGGGATTATTGCCCGCGTTCCTTTCGATGAGGGTACACTGACCGGAAACCTGACAGAGGACACCACGTGGCCTGAGGATGACTGGAGGAGCACTTACTTCGTTCCCGCGAACCTCGAATCGAGCGTGGCGCATGCTGATAGTCTGCGTCCTCTCGTCCCAAAAGGAATGACCATGGCGGAGATGGCCCTTAGGTTCATACTCTGCAACGAGACCGTCAGTACGATCATACCCGGCATGCGGAATACAAAGCACTCCAGACAGAACATCGGAACAAGTGACGGTAAGAGGCTTCCCAAGGACCTCCTTGTAGAACTAAAGAAACATCGGTGGGACAGAGAGCCAACCTGGTGGTCGCAGTAGTTTTCAGTATGCAGGAGAAAGGGTTCTTGCTGAGAAAGAAAAGGAGAAGCAACTGAGAAAGCGGATTTCTTAGAGGGCGAGATCGAGCAACGCTTCTGTTTTAGTCAGATCCTTGGGGAGATCAGCAATGATACGCTCCACGTTATCCTTCGTTATGGGCAGCCGACGAAAGAGTGCCTTCTCCAGTTTTGGTTGATACTTCGAGCCGTCACCGCTGTGGCCGAACTTACCGACCTTTATACCTATGTCCGCAAGCCTAATGATGTCGATAAAGGGGTCCTGTGAAAGTGTGAGTCCGCTTCGCTTCTCGATCTCATGGTGATGATGTTTGATTCCCGCAATGACGTGCAGGGGCAATCTCCAGGTTCTAGCCATCCATTCACCAATCATGGTATGGTCTACATCGAACAGCTCATGCTCGGCATCGATATAGGAGATCCCCTTGTTTTCAGCCTTTTGAATAATAGCTTCAAACTCCTCATGCATGAAAGCATCAATGAAAACCTTACCGAGGTCGTGCAGCAACCCGGATGTAAAGATATCATCCACCAGGAGGAAATCACACTCCTTTGCAAGCTTCTGGCTCAGAATCCCTACAGCGATGGAGTGCACCCAGAACTTTCGCCTGTCAAAACTCCTCTTCCAGACATTCTTCAACGTATCAAAGACTGAAAGCGTCATAACGATATAGGATATGTTACGGTAACCCAGCAGCACTATTGCCTGGTTTATATTACTGACCTTCTGGGGCAGACCATAGTGTGCCGAATTGACGAGTTTAAGCACTTTTGCGGTTATGCTCTGATCTTTTTCAATGATTTTTGAAAGGTCTGAAACACTCGACTTCGGGTTATGAAGTATCGCGTTGATCTTGTTTGCAACGAGCGGCAATGTCGGCAGCTCACGAATCGTCTCGATCGTCTTCTTGATTTTACTCAGTTTCATGTCTACCCTCTTGTTGATGAGCTTTGAAAGGCAGCTCACTTTTTACTTGTATTCCACTGCAACGATAGCAAGATCATCGTAAAAGATACTCTTCTTCATGAAATTCTTTACATGGTCTATTATATTTTTGATTACGCAGTCAATCGGTTCATCGCTGCAGTCCTGAAAACATTCGAGGAGCCTCTTCTCACCGAACTGCTCTTCCCTCTCGTCGGAATAGGCCTCGATGATCCCATCTGTAAACACCATGAATCGGTCACCCCTCTGTATGTCTACAACCTTGTCCATATACTCTGCCTGATCGAACATACCAATAAAGAAGCCCTCCGATGAAAGGAGTTCAATCGTTCTGCTCTTTCTATGCAGGAAGAGAGGTCTCGGATGCCCTGCGCCGCAGTAGGTCATTCTGTTTTTGGGAGGATCGATGACAGCATAAAACACCGTCACAAAATCCCCTGTCTGTATTACCTCGCAGTACTCCTCGTTCAGTTTCGTCAATACCGATGCCGGTGAATGCAGCATTTGTGCATAGTTGAGGAAGGATATCTTCAGCATTGCGGCTATGAAAGCCGAGGAAACGCCGTGTCCTGACACATCCGCGATAATCAGGCCTTTTTTTCCATCTCCCAGGTCCATGACATCATAGTAGTCACCACCCACTAACTGCATCGGCTCATAGTGAAATGCGAATTGCAGATATCGGTCATCAGGTAATTTGTGCGGAACGAGCGATTTTTGCAGGGCAGCAGCCAGCTCGAGTTCCTTGATGAGTGTAAAGTTTATCTTTTCCAGCTCCCCCTTGGTTCTCTCGATCTTTTTCAGCGCATTTGCGAGAGCAAGGGTTTTGTCCTTACCGTTTTTGGCCTTGCCGGTGAGTTTTTTTTCCTCTTCCAGCTCATGTACACGGGAGTGCAGCGACTCGACCTGCTCCCTATAACTCTCGATCTCACTCAGGTCTTTGCCGATAACCATTATTTCCCTGTTCTCTGAATTACTGCTGATGGGGATAAATGAGAGAAGGAAGGTGTATTTTCTTTCGTCGCTGTGCCGTGTTCGGGCAATGACCGTCTGTATCACTTCCGATTCGAAGAGAGAGGATAGTGATAATTCTATGCCTTCAAAGAGTGATTCTATGTTTCTACCTGCTTTTGTTTCCGGAAAATAGGACTCAACCTTCATATTGGTTTCCAGGATATCACCGTCTTCAGTAAGGACGAGCACTATCTCATCGGTGTACCGGTAAAGCCTCTGATATATCCTCAGGAAACGCTTGTCCTGCTGTTCGATCTTTCTCGCCATAGCACCCCAGGTCCATTTTACCCTATCTTCGACATTGATGTATAGTTTACTTGAGCACTGACATTTTCGGGATACAGCCTATCCCTATATCTATTATGCTTTGACATACAAAAGATTTCCTTTAAAATTGAGAAACCAGGTGCATTTTTTTCGGAGATTTCCCATCGTGACAAAGTCGATTAGAAATGTGCGCATACTTCGCGGAGACGGTGTCGTTGACGGTATCGAGCTCGACAAGGCAATCGTGAGCGACCCGGGTAAGATAACGGTCCCGAAGTATCATGTTCGACCGAGCGCACTGCACAACGAGCTCAGACGCTACAGGCACGCACTGCGGGCCGTTAAAAAGAAACTGGTGGATGACCAGCAGCGCATTCTCAGTGATCTGGGCACCGATGAAGCTGACATACTGAAGAGCCACATCATGATCACACAGGACCCCTTCTTCACTGACGAGGTACCCTCAACCATCACCGGTAAAAAGAGAAACGCAGAATGGGTGGTGCTGGACGGG
The DNA here is from genome assembly GCA_965603595.1 of uncultured bacterium. Classification (GTDB taxonomy): domain Bacteria; phylum Spirochaetota; class B62-G9; order B62-G9; family DRHN01; genus JAGLSF01. Next base: position 9,538 of record CBFDDP010000016.1, on the reverse strand, counting down.
CTGAACAACTTTCTCAAGACCTTTAAAAACATTGACAACATCTTCTTCAAGGAGCGCGGTCGGGATATCGAAGATGTCTCCCTCAGAATCATAAGGACACTGAAGGGTGAAGAGGGTACTGATCTCATCAAAGGCCTGGAGGGTATACTCGTTGTCAATGAGCTTGTTCCATCCATGATTATGTATATCGATACCAGTAAAATCAAAGGCATTGTTTCTGAAATAGGAAGCGAAACTTCTCATGCCACAATTCTCGCGAAATCCCTTGGAATCCCCGTGATCATCAATGTCAAGGACATCACCACCATCGTTGAAACGGGTGATCCCATTATTGTAGACGGTAATGTCGGGCAGGTCGTTCTTCATCCATCTGAACGGGTCATCAGCGAATATAAAAAGCTGCATGAAGATTACAATGCACATCTCAGATCTCTGGAGGTAGACCACGATCTACCCGCCGTAACGCTCGACGATCACCGGATATCTCTCCGTGCAAATATAGAGTTCGTGCCCGGCGCTGACCTGGCACTTCGGTACGGCGCAGAGGGTATTGGCCTCTTCAGGACTGAGCTCCCCTTCCTTGTCAACAACCGCCTCCTCACTGAAAAGGAGCAATACAACATCTACATGTCACTTTCGAAGCTCTTCGGTGACAGACCGATAACCATTCGTACCCTCGATATTGGCGGTGACAAGTTTTTCCCCATTCAGCAGTCTGCACCCCTGGGTGAACCGAATCCCTTTCTTGGACTCAGATCTATCAGGGTCTCACTCCATCGACCCGAGATATTCAAAGTTCAGATACGTGCCCTGCTCAGAGCAAGTGCTCATGGAAACCTGAGCATACTGCTTCCCATGATTTCGAGTTATGAGGAGATGGAGCGGGTTGCAGAACTCGTAGAGGATGAAAAAAAATCGCTGCGCAAAAAAGGTATGCCCTTCGATGAAAACATTCAGATCGGAATCATGATCGAGATACCATCTGCTGCGCTTGAAGCTGAACATCTTATCGAACTCTGTGATTTCTTTTCCATTGGTACGAACGATCTCGTCCAGTACACCCTTGCAGTGGATCGAACCAACGAAAATGTGGCGTCATATTATATACCAGAAAGCCCGGCAGTACTGCGACTCATCGAAGTTACTGCACGGGTTGCGGGGGAGCATAACAAGCCATGCGCTGTGTGTGGTGAGCTTGCGGGCAACATACTGTTTACACCCTTTTTCCTGGGTGTCGGAATCAGTCAGTTGAGCATGGAACCCATGCTGATACCACAGGTCAAGGGACTCATCAGGAAGATACAATTTTCCGATTGTGTTCAACTGGCACGGGAGGCACTCCTGTGTAAAAAAGTAGATAAGATACAGAGGCTCTTTGAGGAGTTTAATGCTCAGTATAAAGAATAAAGGATAGACTACTCTGAAGGCTTCTCCATGTCATCATCACCGTAGAATTCATAATCTGGAAATTCGTAATAGCATTCAGAGCATCGCCATTCAAGTGTTTCGAGAACCGTACCACATTTCGGGCATCGAATCTGCTCCGCTTCTTTCTCCTGCTGCCGGTGCTGTATATCGTACATCCTGACAGAGAGCTCTGTACCTTCGAGCTCAGAACAGAGCTTTTGTGCGTCCTCTTTCGAAATACGTCGCACATCGATGGTATCGGTTTTTTTAAAGTGCTCCTTCAATTCTTCATTGTTCTGTTTTACGTATGATGCAACCTTCGCGATTACGAAGTCTTCCTGTTCGTCATCGAAGATATCTGAAATCTCCACACCGAAGCTGTTTTTCTTCTGTGCCATAGTATATCCTTTCGTTACATAGAGAAATCAAATCTTGAGAAATCAAACCTCATTTACTACGGGCTCACCCATATTCTGTTGTTCTTCGCGCTTCCTTGTGACGGACTTGCAAATCCATATACTTATCTCGTAGAGGAGCAGTATGGGCACCGCTAGCATAATCTGACTGATCACATCAGGCGGCGTGAGAACAGCGGCAACAACGAATATCACCACAACGGCGTATTTTCTTCCCTTCTTGAGTGCTTCCGGTGTAACGAGGCCGATTTTTGACAGAAATAACACGGCAAGCGGCAGTTCAAACATCAACCCGAAAGCGGTCACCATCTTGATAAGAAAGGACACATACGAATTGAGTGTAATCATGGGCTCTATAAAATCCTTTGAGAAGGACAGGAGGAATCGCATCGCCATGGGGAGGACTGTTCGGAACGCAAATCCCGCACCGATGAGAAACAGTATTAATGCTACCGGACCGAAATAGAAAATGTATTTTCGCTCCTGTTTCTTAAGGGCGACCCCAATATATTTCCACAGCTGATACTGAATAAAGGGCATGGCACCGATAATGCCGACAAGAATTGATAGCTTGATAGTAACAAAAAAGGCCTCTGTCGGATTGATGAAGACAAGATTCTCGACCTTTCCCGTAAGGGTGATGAAGGCGAGGATCTCATCTATGAAGTGATATGCGGCACCGGACGTAATCAGAACGCTGATGAGTACGTAGATGACCCGCTTCCGCAGCTCGCCCAGATGCTCTACAATGGTTAATTCTTTGTCTCTCATGGATTCACCAATTATACTAACAGAGTAAAAACTTTGTCAAACAGAACCGAATATACACAGATATATGGGCACACACATAGGTACCAGCCGACTGTACAGAGCATGTGAAGGGATAAAACAGATTTCGCAGGCAGTAAAAACCATTATATTGAGGGAGTGACGCAGCGCGGATCGCAAGTAAATGCTGCAGTTGAAAATCTGTGCCGGTGGCTGCCATGGACGTTCTTCGATTTATCGTGTATCCCATTGTTGGTTCTTTTCTCGGCTTTATTACGAATTTTATTGCTATCAAGCTCCTTTTCCGGCCCAAGAAGAAGGTGTTCGGTATACAAGGCCTTCTCCCGAAGCGAAAAAGTGAGATCGCTGAACGAGCCGGACGCATTGTGAATGACTATCTCGTGAATAGTGAAGAGATTCGGAAACAGCTCGATGAGGAGAAGCTGGCTGCTGCAATCGACAGGTACATCGAGAATAATCGAACCGGGGTATTGGACATACCGATCCTGAAGGGTACACTGAAAAAGGTTGCCCTTACCATGCTCATTGACCGGGATGGTTATTTTAAACGCAAAGTCATTGAATCCTTCATTGACAGGGGTATGGTATTGAACATTGTGCAACAGAAGATAAACGAATTCGATATTGGAGCGCTGGAAAAGCTGGTGAAAAGTGCATCGGGGCCGGAAATAAACTTCATCATCCTCTCCGGTGCCTGTCTCGGATTTGTTATCGGTCTGACACAGGCATTCATTGGACTGTAGGCGAAGTTGCCAGCTTGAAATAATGGTCTATCACGGTTATACTCTGCCAATCAAAGACGAAAGGAGCCTGCTGTGAATCTCATTCTCATGGGCGCACCAGGTGCCGGTAAGGGCACCCATGCAAAGGACATTGTAGCAAGGTTCGACATCCCGCATATTTCGACGGGCGATATACTCCGGGAAGAGGTGGCAAAGGGCACCGAGCTGGGTACAACAGGCAAATCCTATATGGAGGCGGGAAAACTTCTCCCTGACGATATAATTATTGAAATCATAAAAATGAGACTGCAGGAGGACGACTGCAGGAACGGCTTTCTCTTCGACGGCTTTCCGCGCACCATTGTGCAGACAGAGATGCTGGACAAGATTGCCAATATCGAGGCAGTGATATACTTGAAATGCAACGATGATATTCTTCTGAAACGTCTCACCGGCAGGCGGATGACCGAAGACGGAAAGATATACAACATCTACTTCGATCCCCCCCCCGAAAATGTGAAGGTGTATCAGCGGGATGACGATAACGAGGAGACAATCCGGGAACGCCTCAAGATTTTCTACGACACCTTTTCACCCATCATGGACTTCTACGAGGGGAAGGGTGTCTTTTACGAAATCAAGGGCGATGATGCGCGGGAAAAAGTGTTCGATACCATACTGACCATACTGAACAGCATGTGAAGCTTCGTTTCGACATTCGACAGGAAAGTGACGCATGCATCTAGAGGTTTTTGTGTATTCCCCGTATGGTTTCTACCCAGTGCACCGGCTTTACACCAGTGCCATCGGCAATCTGTGTTCGGCATAGAAAGCCGCAGGCCACGACCGTTGCTCCATCTTCTCTGTTGCGGATCAAGGGGAAGAGGCGGTCTTCACCGATCTGCATGGAATAATCGTAATGAACCTTCTCATAGCCGTATAGATCTCCCATGCCGCAGCAGCCTGCATCAAGCTCCTCCACCCTCATACCAGGCACAAGATCGAGCAAGTACTTCATCGAAGTGATGCCGAAGAGCGCCTTTTGATGACAGTGGCCCTGTATAAGTATATTGCTATAGGGCGAGATAAAGTTTGCACCAATATTTCCTCTCTGATACTCCTGGGCGAGAAAACTGTCGATCATCTTCACGTTCGCCCTGATCCGATTGCCAAGCTCCACATCATCGATGAGGTCCGGTAGATCATCCACCAATGCCGAGCAGCAGCCCGGTTCACACACAACGATCTGCAGCCCCTGTTGAATATAGGAGTCCAGGTTTCGCAAGGTGCGCTCACCCCTGGCCTTTGCCTCCCCCAAGAAGCCTCTGGAAATTCGGTGTCGCTGGCAACATCCCGCATTTGCCAGTGTTACCTCATATCCGCAGGATTCCAGCAGCTCAACCGCCGACCGTCCAATATCCGGCTGGAAGCTGTTCATATAGGTATCATTGAAAAGCACGACCCTTCTGTTCGTCATGTCCCCTACCCCCGATCTTTCTGCAAACCACCTGCTCAGGTTCTTGACTGTATATGCGGGAAGCCTCCGTCGGGCATCTATACCCTTGAATTGTGCCAAAAGCTTTCTGCCTGGCCAACTTCTCAGGAGAACATTCACGAGGTGGGCGATTGGTCCGGAGACGCAAGAGGCCCTGTCCATGTAGTTCACAATGAACTGTGCTCCTCTGGGTACACCGTGTGCATCATGATAGAATTGCAGGAACTCACTCTTCAGTCTTGCGAGGTCCACGTTGCTTGGGCATTCAGACTTGCATGCCTTGCATGAGATGCAGAAATCCATGATCTCATACAACCGTTCCCTAATCATACCGTCGGTACCGAGCTGGCCTGTCATCGCCAGACGCAGGGCATTGGCATATCCGCGTGTGGAGTGTTCTTCATCGAGAGTTACTCTGTAACTGGGACACATGGTACCGCTCAGTCTCTGACGACAATCGCCCACACCGGTACACATCTCCACCGAAGCGGCAAAAGAACCATCCTCTCGGTAGTGGTATTCTGGGGAAAGGTCCGGGGTACTGTAGGCAACACCATATCGCAGGTCCTGGTCTATGGGATTGGGATCCACGATGATCCCCGGATTCATCAATCCCGATGGGTCAAACAGCTCTTTGACCTCCCGAAATAAATCGTACACTTCTTTTCCAAAAAACCCCTCTAAAAATGGACTTCTCACCCGACCGTCACCATGTTCACCGCTCATGGAACCGCCATACTGTTTGATCAGTGTACATGCGTACTCCGCAATGGCTTTCATATGCTCGATATCTTCCTGCGACTTGAGGCTCAGTGCGGGCCGAACGTGAATGACGCCCACGCTTGCATGGGCATACATGGCTACAGGAATGCCCCTCCTCCTGCAAAACTTCAGCATTTTATCGATATATTCGGGAAGCACAGCAATGGGTACGCAGCCATCCTCGACAATGGGAAGGGGTTTACGATCACCCTTCATTCCGAGCATGAGACCCAGGCCATTCTTCCTGACACTCCAGACCTTGGCCTGCTCACCCGGTTCAGTGATGATCGGCCAGGCATAACCGAGCTTATGCTTTTGAAGGTCCTTTACCATATGTTCCGCTCTCTGCAGAGCCTCTTCCTCTGATTCACCGAAGAACTCGACGATAAGGATTGCCTTCGGATCGCCCTCCACAAATTGCGTGAGCGGACGGATGCTCAGATTCTCCCGGGCCCTGATGACAATATCCTCATCCATGATCTCGACAGCGGAGGGTGTACGCTCGAGAATTGGCGAGACGGTTCGTATGGCCTCGAGGAGGTCGGAGAAATGAACGGTACACAGTACCTTCGACTTCGGCATGGGCACGAGCTTCAGCGTGCTCTCGAGGAAGATGCCGAGCGTACCCTCACTCCCGATAATCAGCTTTGTCAGGTTCCAGCGGTCTGTGCTGGTAAATAGATCGAGATTATACCCCTGTACGCGCCGCATCACCTTTGGATAGGCCTTGTCTATTTCATTGCGGTTATCTTCAATGATGTTTTTAAAGTTTCGGTAGATCTCCCCCTCCCGTGCTTTATTCTCCCCAGCGTTAGCCTTCTCGTTGTATTCATCAGATGAAAGCTCCCTCAGCCGCAGTACGGTCCCATCCGACAGCAGTACTTTGCTTTCGATCACATGATCACGGGTCATCCCGAACAGGAGACTTTTCGTACCGGCTGAGTTGTTGCCCATCATGCCGCCGATGGTGGCACGACTGCTCGTTGCAGGATCGGGTGCAAATTGGAGGCCATACTCTGCAAGCAGGGCATTCAGTACGTCCAGGACTATTCCCGGCTGCACGCGGACCCATCGCTCCTCCACATTCAATTCCAGTATCTGGTTCATGTATTTTGTGAAATCGAGTATCATTGCACGCCCGCACCCCTGTCCGTTCAGGCTGGTCCCCCCGCCTCGCGGCAGTATACTCACGTTGTACTTTGCCGCTGCTCTCACTGCGGCACGCACGTCGTCTTCATCCTTTGGCTCTACCACCGCCACAGGCATGAGCTGATAGATGCTTGCATCGGTTGCGTATATGCCACGGGTGACTTCGTCGAAAGACACCGTCCCCTTTACGAGACCTTTCAGTTCATGTTCAAATTCCATCAGCTTCGCCGCGGTCATTGCACTATCCAACATTCATGATCTTTCTGAGGGCTGCCAGGAGCATATGCACGTGGTTCTCAGTGCAGCTATGCCCCATCAAACCGATTCGCCACGCCTTGCCGGCAAAGTCCCCGAGTCCACCCCCGATTTCAATGTTGTACTCGTTGAGCAGGCGCTTTCGTATCTCGGCGTCATTTAAACCGGATGGGATCTTCACGGCATTCAGCATGGGCAATCTGTATTCGGGGGCAGGAATATACTCAAAGCCCATCTCCTCGAGCCCGTCACGAAGCAGTACATGGTTTCTTCGATGCCGTTCGAACCGCTTCTCCAATCCCTCTTCAAAAATCAGACGGAGTGCCTCATATAGCGCATAGATCATGGAAATGGGCGCAGTGTGATGATAGGCACGTTTTGCTCCTGACCAGTACTTTCTCACCATACTCAGATCGAGGTACCAGCTCTGTACCTTTGTCTTTCTCTTCTCCATAACCTGTACAGCCCGGGGACTGAATGAAACGGGAGACAACCCGGGAGGAGCACTGATGCATTTCTGTGTTCCGCTGTAGATGATATCGATCCCCCAGTCGTCGACACGAACATCGGCACCGCCCAGAGAGGTGACAGCGTCCACCAGGAATAAAGCACCATTCTCATGAGTGATGTTACTGATCTCCTCGAGGGGTTGATGCACACCGGTCGACGTTTCAGCATGAACGATAGCCACAAGTTTGGGTTTGGACCCCGACAGAGCCTTCTTCACCGCATCAGGATCGATGGGCTTACCCCAGGGAGCGTCTACCCGAATTAACTTTGCACCGCAGCGTTCGACAATGTCGCTCATACGGTTTCCAAAAACTCCATGTACGCATATAAGCGCCTCGTCCCCCGGCTCTAGCAGATTCACGAGTGAGGTTTCCATCCCTGCACTTCCGGTCGCAGAGACCGCGAAGGTGAGCTGGTTCTTCGTTCGGAATAACAGCCGCAACATCTCCATGACCCCGTCCATGATCTCGATGAACTGCGGGTCGAGATGACCGATCAACGGTGTCGCCATTGCTTTGAGCACCCTCGGATGCACATCACTGGGTCCGGGCCCCATTAAATACCTTGCCGTTGGATTGAGTTCCTGAGAGACAGACATTGATTGCTCCTTTCAAACCCTACTGGGGGGGGATAGGGACACACAGGTGTTGCAGGAAAGACCACTCAGTGTATCACATGATGTTGTGTTTTTACAAGGGAATCAGTCGTTACATATGAACGACGGAGTAAAACCCCCCATAAAACAGAAAGTACCCAGCCTATTCGAACACCTGCACGAGATCGTTGAAAAGATCGCTGGACTCACGTATCTTTGCCTCATTTCCGAGTACACAGTGGCAGTTCTGATGCATGGAGTCATCTATGAGATCTGCGCATTCCCGAATGTCCCTGTTACCCGTTGACAGGATCTCATCACGTACTTTCTGGACATCCTCATGTTCAATACCACGGATGTACCGTTCTGCGGCGACCTCCCCCTTCATTGACGGTGTCAGAGGATGGTCGAGCCTGCTTACGGTACCGATGACGTATTTGCGTATTTCCCGTTCATCAGCGTCGAAGGATCTGAAATAATCTGCCGCCCCGTCATACACATCAAGGGTCTCTGCAAGGTTGGGGTCCCTGTATGAGCAGAAATACATGTTGCCGTCCATTGAGAACCGCGCGAAGCTGCCGTAAGCACCGCCCTGCACCCGTATTCTGTTCCAGAGATAGTCAAGGCTCGCTATGGTGCGCAATACCTGCAGGCTTCCCCGATACTGGAACCCCAGGTTTTTAAAATTGTAGCCTTTTGCCACATACTGTACCTTACCAGGTGTCAGGAGCCCCTCGTTTTTCCTGGTATTCTCCAGGGAATACTCTTCCTTCCCCTTTGGTGAACTATCTAGGGCATCCAGAATACGGGGAAAATTTTTGGTAAATGCGGAACGATGAGCTCCTTCTGCCGTCACACTCACAAGGAGGTTTTCCCTGTTGAAAACGAGGCGTGCCACCCTTTGAAGCCTGGACATGATCTCATCTGACATGGCCACAAAGTTTTTTTCGATCTCCGTCAGGAATTGAAAATAGGAGATGCCCCCGAGCATTTCAGCATACCGTGCGCGTAGCGAGAAATAGGAGAGAAGACGGCCGGCAGCAACGAAATGGCCCTTCTCGTAAATACCCATTTCAAAACGTGAACGGGTCTCCTGCACAATTTCCCTGAGGCGCTTGATATCATCGAAACGGGAAGACCTTAGTATCTCACCAACCAGATTACCAAGTTCCGGGAGCTTGTGCACCAATGCCTTTGATTTCACAAGGAGCTTCGGGTAATAGAGCGAATCATCATCCTTATGGCCGAATGTCTCAGTTGCGAAATGAATACCCCCCGTGTTGATCAGAATCTGATTCGAGAGTTCCGCGTAGGAATAGCGATCGGTGCTGACCTTGGTGAGCACACTGGTGAGCAGGGATATGTATGGCATATCCTCCTGTGAAACGGAGCTGGTATCAAAGAAGAGGTTCACATATGCGATACCGCTGGTGAAGAG
>CBFDDP010000015.1:0-37519 GCA_965603595.1 uncultured bacterium | reverse complement strand
CATGTCAAAGGATTACAACGCGCTACGCGCGTTGCATGAATTACTTGACATTTCGTTTCACTTCATGTCAAGTAATTCAACTTTTTATAACTTTGGATAAGTTAAATCATCCAATACTATACAACCTTTCTTTAATTTGTCAAGTATAAATTTCATTATTTATTACAAACAATACATCTAAGGAAATTCTTTCAATGACTTTTCGGAGTTGGTCAGAGGAAAATACGGGTGGTTATTCAGCTTTTTCTTTTCCCATTGAGGAGAGCATCTGCTTCTTCTCCTGCAACTTTATGTCAGCTTCCAGTTTCTGCGACCAAAGCTCTATCCGTTTGGAAACGCTCTGTACATCGTTGTTCTCCTTGAAGAGAATGTGGATTCTTTTAAGGGCCCGGAGATAGTCGATTGCCTTCTTCATATCCTCCGCCGAGTGACTTGTGAGCTCGTATTTTTCCCGGTAACGGTTGCTCGCCCTGAGCAGGAGATCTTTTACGAGCAGCAGATAATCGTACCGTTCGTCAAACCCTTCAATGTTCGGATTATTCATTTGCTGATATCTTCTGAAGTTGAAGAAATTCTTGCCAATGACCGCATACCTGCCTTCTATCTCAACAAAACTCCACTTCCATTTCGAGTTCTCACCATACCGATCCGAGAGAAGCGATATGGTATAACCGAACCTTCGTATAAGTTTGAGCTTGTCCTTGTCCGAGAAGTCTTCAATAGTGTTCAGCAATTCGTAATTTTCATTGAGGGGTATATCGATTGCGTTTGAAACGATGCCCTCCATCAGGATCAACGCCTTGTACAGACTCTTGCGTCCTATATCGAGATAGGATTCATTTTTGTACCCAAGGAGGTTGAGACTGAGATTGGTCATTGCACAGTAGATTGATACGAGATCGATATAAAATGATGCTATCTGAAGGGTATTGAGGTTTTCGTTATCACCATGCTTCGATTCAAGATACTTGATCTTCCTGTTGACCTCATCGATCTTACCCTTCAGGACATGTATCTCAGAATCGAACTTCTGCTTTTTTTCCTTATCGGTGCTCATGTTTCTACCTATGCCTCAATGTCAACGTTTCTTCCCAGATGCTCTTCACTGTATTCAACAGTTTCCCTCTGTACAGCGGAGGTCTCCTCTGGGGCAGCCTCTGGCACCTCCTCTTCAGGAGGCTCAACCGGCGGCCCGGCCACACCAATACCGCTGATGTTTTCAGCTGGAATCGGGGCCTGTACCGAAGCGTCGGGAATGTCCCCCATTTCAGTCCCCCCTTTCTCTCCCCTCACTGACGGGGAATGGCAGTCTTACTTAAATTGATACTCCATAAACCGAAATACTTCACTGCTGTTGTCGCCAAGGTTCATCAACTCAATTTCATAGGGCAGATAATACTTGCCAAAATCCTTGTACTTATTTTCAGCCTGAACATAGGGGGTGCCGTCGAGGTAGTAGAGAGCCTTTTCGATAACCCACGTACTCTTGCTCAGGGTAAAAAGTGCGTAGTCGTCATTCTTTTCTTCCTGCTCGGGGTCCCAGGCCTTTAAGATGATGCTTTTATTATCCTCCTCGTAAAACTGCACCTTGCCCTGGTCTATTATCTCCTTGAACTCTATCGGATTTTGAACATTTGATATGCCTGAGAATTTCAGATAGTCCTCGTACATAGAAAAGAGTGAGGCATACTCGCTCCGAATATTTTCAATGACAATACGGACCCCTTCCCCCTTCTCGAAGTATATCATGACCGCCGGTTCCTCTTCACCGGTTCGTATTTCTTCAGGAAGCTCGGCCAGCGCCTCACTGAAGCTATCATTCTCCACCCGCACCCGATAGGACTTCGGTGTTATGCGTTCCGATGAATTGGTTATCTTGCGGTAGATCTCCTGTATATTGATGCCGAAAAGCGACAGGGCAACCAGAAATACAACAATCATTACAGCGCTGAATATGATTCTCCTCATGTCACCTCACCTGAATATCCTGTTTCTTCTATATAAATAGCATGTCCCACCTGCATTATATAATATATATCAAGGAATCGCAAATATCAAAGAGAACTGGTTTCTACACCTCACTGATCATCTCATGGGCCTGTTTTAACGCCGCCTCGCCGATTGATTTTCCGCTGATCATCCTCGCGACCTCTGCAACCTTTTCCCTGCCACCCAATTCTCTGACCGATGTGACCGTACGCCCGTCACGGTTGACCTTATCCACCCGTACATTGAGGTTGGCGCGGGATGCTATCTGAGCCTGATGCGTAATACAGAGGATCTGCTTCATGACGGAGAGTTCCTTTAACCGATTTCCAACGGCCCATGCAACCTTGCCGCCGATTCCTGCATCGATTTCATCAAACACAAAGGTGCAGATGGGGTCAACATTGCCAAGCACCGTCTTAATGGCAAGCATAATGCGCGACAACTCTCCTCCGGATGCTACATTTTTAAGGGGCAGAAGCGGCTCCCCCACATTGGTCGAAATCATGAACTCAACCCGGTCCAGGCCCTTCGGGAGGAGTTCGTAGTATTTTTCATCGATAGGTACAGTCGGCTGAATGTCATTCTCCCCGGCGGCACTCTCGCTGTAGATAATCTGTACCTTGAATCGGGCTTTTCCCATGCTTAAAAAGGAAAGTTCCTTCATCACACTTTCCTCGAGGGTTTTAGCAGCGACCCTTCTGCGAGCGGACAGTTCTATGGCAGAGCGCTGCGCCCTTTCAAGCTCGCCCTTCCACTGCTTCTCGAGCTTCTTAATGGTCTGTTCATTGGACTCAAGAGACTGCAGTTCCTCTTCACATTCCTGCCGATAGGCTTCAATTGCAGAAACAGTTTCTCCGTATTTCTTTTTCAGGGTCTTTACCTGTTCAAGCCTCGACAGTATGCGGTCGATTTTGCCTGGCTCATACTCGATTCCGTCTATATAACTCTGAAGGTTATAGGCACATTCCTCAACGAGTATTTTCGCCGATTCCAGATCTTTCACACTTGCACCAATTTCCGTGGAGAGTTCGGAGATGCGCAGCAGCTCATCGATGGATTCTTCGATCTGAGTTAGAGCAGACGAATCACCGGTCCTGAGCATCGCATGCGTTGCCGAAACAGCCGATATGAGCTGCTCATAGTTTTTTAGAATTCTGTGCTCCTGTTCGAGTGCCTTCTCCTCCCCCTCCTCTAAGCCCGCACTCTCTATCTCCTTGATCGAGTATCGAAGAATGTCGATTCTCCTCTCCTTTTCCCGTTCGTCCATGGTTAACGCTTCGATCCGTTCACGGAGGGCGTTCAAGTTCCGATAGCTCTTCTGATATACCCCAAGATCATTCTCAAGTTTTCCGTAACGGTCAAGAAGGAGGAGATGGTTTCGTACAGTGAGAAGGGACTGATGCTGATGCTGTCCGTGAATATCTATAAGAAGTCCGGTTATCTCCTGAAGGTCACGAACACCCACCTGCAGTCCGTTGATAAAGCATTTCGAGCTTCCCGATCTGGTGACAACCCGCCGAATGACAAGAGAACCTTCATCCCCCATCCCCCTCGATGAAAGATGCAGGCTCACGGGATGGCTGGATTCTATTTCGAAACGGCCCTCGACTGTGCAGCTTTCCATACCCGATCGAATCGAAGAGGTCCTGGCCTTTTCTCCCAGTACGAGGCCCAGCGCACCGACAATTATAGATTTTCCCGCACCGGTCTCACCGGAAAGTACTGTAAGGTTGTCGCTGAATCCTACGGTCAGTTCATCAATCAGCGCATAGTTCCTGATGTAGAGCTCTTTCAGCATTTCAACCCTTCCATGCGAGCTTCTCTCTGATGATATCGAAAAAACTTCGTTTTCCCACAGAAATTAGTTTTGTTACGCAATCGGATTTCAACACCTGCACTTCGTCCCTATCGGTGAGCTCTATCGCAATCTGCCCGTCAATGGTTGCCGTCACATTCCTCCGCTGCGAGAGCACCCGCACGCCTATCTCTTCTTCTACCGGCAGGACAAGCGGCCTGGCACCGAGAGAATGGGGACAGATGGGGCAAATGATAAGCGCACGCATGGCCGGCTCGACAATCGGCCCCCCTGCAGCAAGTGAATAGCCCGTTGAACCCGTTGGTGTGGCAATAATGATACCGTCAGCCCGATATGACCCTATAAGCCGGCTACCGCTCGAAACTTCAAACTCGAGGAGACGTGATATGCCGCCGGATGTGACCACGAGGTCATTTAAACCGGTGGCCTCGCTGAAAAGGTGTCCTTTCCTGTGTATTCGCACATCGATCATCATTCTGGGTTCATAGCTATGATGCCCCTGCAGGAAGCACTCGACACATTCAAGCACCTCCTCCTCGCGGAACTCCGTGATAAAGCCGAGCCCTCCAAGGTTGATTCCAGCAATGGGAACACCGTACGGGGAGAATACCCGGGCAGCGAACAGCAAAGTCCCGTCACCGCCGAAGGCAACAGAAAGATCACAGAGGGGAATTCTCTCCTTCACGGCCTGGTCGATCCCATCCTCTCTCGAATAGATAACAAAGTACTCGATGTGCTTCGATTTGAGATAGTCGATGAGGATGGCAGAGGCCTGTTCTGTACGATCGCTCCGGTCTTTCAATACGATACCAATTAAATTCACTCTTCTATCCCCCTACAATTGAACACCCTCGTGCAGTTTTTTATGACGTTAATCATCACCTCAGCGCGGCTTATGCAATTTTACAGGATAGCTTTTATCCCCCTGACTATGTTCTCCACTACCTCTCCGTCGAGGGTGGGATACAGGGGCAAACGAACAATTCTATTGTACATCGCTTCCGTATGTTCAAAACCCTTTATGGGAAGTCCCATCCATTGATGGAGTGGCTTGTCAATTCCCTTTCGCACAGGAATCCCGTATTTCTTGAAGAACCGAAGACAGTCCTCAAAGGGTGTATCAGTAATGACCGGATAACTCGAATAGGTCAGTTCCTGGCCATCCTCCCTTCCTATGAGAGAACAGTTCGATGCCATGACTGCACGATCATAGTACTCACCGATTTTCTTTCTCCGGTCGCAGTTTCGCCCCAGCTTCTTGATTTGTGAGATCCCGAGTGAAGCATTGAAATCACTCATCAGATAGTCGAAGGAAGCCTCATCTGCCATGTACTCTTTATATATATCCTTCAGCCTTCTGTCGCTGGCTGCAAGCATACCACCGTTTCCCGTCGTAATGACCGCATTGTCGTTGAAGTTCATGGTAACGAGAAAACCGAAGCTCCCAAGAGCTTTGCCCCGTACATTCGAGCAGAGTGCTCCATCCAAATCCTCCATGAGGGGTACATCGAGCTCTTTATAGAAAGAAAGGTCATTGGGAATTCCGAAGAGCTGCTGCACGATGACGCATCTCGTCCTAGAATTGATCTTGCTCTCGATCTGCGCCACTGAGGGAAGGAGCGAGCCCTCATCGAGATCGACGAGAACCGGTTTCAGGCCCTGTGCAATGACAGCATGGTAGATACGGTAGCGGGAAAAACTCGCGAGTATCACCTCATCACCAGGTTCCGCATCGAGCATTCGAAAGGCGGTTTCAAATGCCTGCAGGTAATTGTTGAACACAACAGTAATGTTCAGCCCTAGCAGCGCCCTAAGTTGTATTCTGAACTCCTTCATGTACTCACCCGGTGCCAGGTCATCGGTAATCATACAGTAGAGCACCGACTCCAGGTCTCTCTTATCAATGGTGGGTTTGTTAAAACGTATCATTTTCCCTGCAGTTTACCCCCCTATCCGTTCTACCTTACATGCTATTCCCTAAGGCTTTCACCTATCGGGCTCCCTCTGCCCGGTTTTCAGTGCTTCCACACGAGCTTCTCGTAGAATACATTTGCAAAGAACAACGGCAGCCATACCACCCTTCGCATACTGTAGGGCTGAGGAATCTCGGTCTTAATCCCACCCTCTGTATGGGCAAGCAGTTCCTTGTACGACCTCGCCTTGCGTACATGTCCCGCAAATACATCGAGCAGACCGCCTATGAACACGACGACACGTGCATGTATCCTGCTCCTCTGCTGTTCAACCCACTTTTCCCCATGGGGTGTTGGCATGCCCACAAAGAAGTACTCAGGCGATGCCTTGCCGATCGCCTGTACAACATCTTCGTGAGAACGCTTCGGATAATTACCCCTGTACCTTCCAATAATGAAAAGACGCGGCACCTCCTTTTTCAGGTTGGTAAAGGCACGGTCCACCGTCCGATCTTTCCCGCCAAAGAGATAGATGTTTTTACTCAACTCATAGGATTGAATCATGATCAATTTGGTAAGCTGTGAAGGATCGATGATCTCTTTCAGAGGGTGCTTCAGGAACCGGGCGGCCCAGTACACATGCTTTCCGCAGGGAATGATGAGGTCAGCTTCCTCGAGAAACATCCTCAGGAATTTACTCTTGCGTGCCAGCATGATGGTGGGCAAAGACAGGAAGGTGACAATGTGTGTTTTCTCGTCCTTGAAGAGCAGCTCGATCTTTTGAAGAGCCTCCTCGGAGGTTACGTTGTCATAGGGGATACCCAATATTCTGTCTCTTCCCATGCCATTCCTTCTCAATAGGCGTAGTACAGGCGGATAAAACCAGTGCCAACAATCGCTGCTGTATCCGATTTGAGCACAAAGGGACCCATGCTTACGGGAACACCTCCGCAACCGCAGGCGTGCTCGACTTCCTGAAGGCTGAAGCCGCCTTCGGGACCGAAAAACAGGTGGAAGTGGTGCTCCTGCAGATGCATGCCATCTGCCGTGTGCAGCGATTGTAAATAGGATGTAAGATGAAATTGAAAATTCTCAACACAGAAAAGTATGATAACGCCGTTTAAGCCTTTATTCAAGTTCTTCAATGTCTCTGGGAAGGTCATCGGGTGGGAAAGGGTCATGCAATGCTCTTGACCGGTCACTTTAGCCCCTTCTGAGGCGAGTCTCTTCCACCGCTCCATCCTACTATCGCTGCTCGTGGAAGGAACGCTTCTCTCTGTTATCATTGGTACAAAGGCGCGCACACCAAGTTCGGCAAGCCGGGCAACGACCCGGTCCATTTTACTCCCTTTCAGCAGCCCCTGATACACTGTTATTGAAACGAGGTCTGAAGGTTGCACCTCTCTCTCACTCTCGATACTGCACAGTATCTCATCCCTGGCCACCGATGAGACAACCAAGTGGTACCGCCTCTCCCCGATGACCGCCCAGAGGGTATCTCCGCGCTGTACCCTGCGCACGTTTTTCAAATAGTGAAGGGAATCCCCTGTGAGAATCACATGTCCATTCCGAACACAGTCCGGTGGGAGAAAAAGATTTCTCATTTCCTTACCAGAGTAGCAGTTTATGAAGGGTACATATACCCCGCCATGCAATCAATGATATCATCCCACCCCCTTCTCGCGCAACATCATTGCAAAATCAGGTGAAATAAGGTACACTAACGGAAATGGAAAGGGTACTGACGCCAAAAGAGCGGATCATACTCATCAGAAAGGGAAATGAGCTTTTCAACAACGGGGAAATCGATAAGGCTGCCAAGATCTACATCACGACAGCATACAAGGACGGATTGATACGGGTTGGTGATCACTACTGGTTTGAACAGAAGAACCCTTTCAAAGCGCTTCACTTCTATCTGGAGGCACAGTACGAAAAACGAATTCAGGAACTCTCAGAGCGTATGGCTGAAGTTATCAAGAAGTGGTTAAGGGAAGACACACCGCAGGGGAACAACATTCATGAAAAAACCGAAAAAGGACCATGAGCTCTGGCAAAAGATACCCGAAATGTCCAAGCTGGGGTATCAGCACCTGAAGCAGGGACGTTACACTGATGCGGAGAAGGAGTTTAACGGCATTCTGGAGGTGGACAAACGAAACATATACGCTCTGGTGGGACTCGGCGACCTCTACCGTGCCCAGCGCGAGTTCCCCAAGGCGGTGGAATACTATGAGCATGCGTTGCAGGTCGATCCGGTCAACAAATTTGCCCTCATCGGTCTTGCTGACACCTACCGGGGTTCAAGGGATTTTAAAAAAGCAATAGAGGTCTGGGAGGAATATCTCTCCTACAGCGAGAATGAGTTCGATATCGCCGTTCTCACAAGACTCGGTGACACCTATAGAAAAACGGGTCGGTTTGACAGGGCCGTGGAGCGGTACAAGGCAGCTCTGTCCATTGATTCAATAAATACCTATGCCCTCGCGGGGCTCGGGCACCTCTACTTCGAAAACAGGAACTACCGTCAGGCTCTCTCATACTGGCATCAGCTTATTGAGATCCAGAATGACGACATTATCGTGCTCACCAATACGGGCAACTGTTACCGAAAGTTGAAGCAATACAACGAGGGGCTTAAATTTTTCTACAAGGCGCTGAACCAGGAGGAGGACAACTTCTACGCCCTCTATGGAATAGCCGATTCATACCGTGGACTGCAGGAGTACAACAAGGCAGCCGAGTACTGGCACAAAATTCTCAAGCTCGATCCTGCAAATAAGAAAATCCTGACACGGCTTGGCGATGCCTATCGAAATATGGACAACATTGAGACAGCACGGCGCTACTACAAGAAGGCCATTGAGAATGAGTTTGACTACTATGCCATCCTGGGGCTCAGCATGCTGGACAAAATGGAGAAGAATTACGAAGCCGCGATCGAAAACCTAAACCAACTGAAAAATATCTCGGGCATTAATTTTCAGCTTTCCATGCTCCTATCCGACTGCTACATAGCCCTCAACAAGAGGGAGATGGCGATCAAGGTTATAAGCGAGGCATTGCAGAAGGGGATTCAGAACCGCGAGTTGAAAAAAAGACTCAACCTCCTCAAGGAAAAACGCTAAATTTTCTCTCAACAAGCTATGAATAGAGAAACTTGAAGCTCTTGTTTACATACCGTGCAATTTTCATCAGGAAATCAATAGGCTTGTCATTTTTTATGAATATCGACCTCTCAAACTCAATCATTGGACTTCATCAAGAGGATTTGAGGACCTATGCCCGGGAGCGTGGGTTTCCTGAATTTCACGGAAGCCAGGTGTTCAAATGGGTATACGGGCGACAGGCTGATGGATTTGATCAGATGACCGATCTGCCCAAACAGTTCAGAGAGCAGTTGAAGCGTGATTTTACACTCCCCTACTTCAATCCCTCGAATGTGTTACGGTCTCGACACGGTGATACCGTGAAGTACTTCTTTCCTCTCGAAAACGATACAGGTATCGAAGCGGTGGTGCTGGAGGACGGAGAACAGAGGACCACCTTCTGCATATCCTGTCAGATCGGATGCCCGGTGGGATGCATCTACTGCGCTACCGGGAGCGCAGGTTTCATAAGAGACCTGCTCACAGGAGAGATCGTCACCCAGGTCCTCTCACTCATGAAACTGCATAGCGAACCCGATTCCATACTGTTCATGGGAATGGGCGAGCCCCTGCTGAATCTCGGAGAAGTGAAGAAGGCAATCAGGCTCTTCCACGATATGGGCTTCTCTCCAAGAAGAATAACCGTATCGACATGTGGTCTTATTCGTGGTATTCACGATCTCGCCTCATCGGGGTTGAGGCCCCGTCTGGCCGTGTCCATAGGCTCTGCGCTGGAAGGCACGCGGAAAAGGCTCATACCCTTTGCACGCAGCAGCAGTCTCGATCAACTGCACAAGGCGCTCATACTCTATCGCGAAAGAACCAAACGACGGATTACCCTTGAGTACACACTGATCAATGGCCTGAACGATTCGGACGAAGACGCCCGGGCACTGGCGGCTTTTGCACGGACAACACGGGCCCATGTCAACCTTATCCGGTATAATCCACTACCCCGCGGCAGAGGAGTGCAGGATAAGAGTCGGCGTTTGCAGAAGAGGCTCCTTCCCCCGGGTACTGAGCGTGTGCAGACATTCAGACGGGTCCTGATCGACCGGAGCGTGCAGGTGACGGAACGGTTCCGCAGGGGCAGTGACATCGATGCCGCATGCGGCCAGCTCCTATTTAAATGCAATTAATCATGTAATAGTTATTATATTGATATTATAAGACAGATATTGTAAAATCATATCCTTGTCCCGATTGTGATCAGGGACTATTCAGGGATGAATCCACCCAATAGAATATGGATGTCTCATGAAGAGAAGAGACTTTTTAAAAGCCACCTTTGCCACGGGATTCTATCTTGCGGCGCACCGCATCTTCCCTGAAACCCTCGAAGATAGTTATGATCTGGGGATTGCTGTAGGCACCGATTATGAAAAGGCAACCATGGAAGCTATAAGGCTTGTTGGGGGTATTCGGAAATATGTGAAGCCAGGCGACGTCGTGGTTGTCAAGCCCAACATCGGATTCAACTCCCCTCCGGAGCTCAAGGCAAACACTGACCCCGTTATTGTACGAACTGTCGTGCACCTCTGCTTTCAGGCCCTTGCATCGAAGGTCTATGTGTTTGACCGTGCGCTGAACAATCCCAAACTCACCTATACCACATCCGGCATCGCAGATGCGGCAAAATCAGCTGGAGCCAAGCCACTCTACGTGAATGAAGTAACGAAGAAACTGTACCCGGCTGTAATCATTGAGGGGGCACGGTTTCTCAAAGAGACAACAGTCAACCGATACATCCTGGAATCTGATGTGCTCATCAATGTACCTGTGGCAAAGAGCCACTCATCGGCCGGGCTCACCATAGGTATGAAAAACCTTATGGGTATAACGGGCGATGTACGATCGAAATGGCACTGGAAGCTGCACGAGGCAATCTCTGACATAAATCTCGGCGTCCGCTCCCATCTCACCGTGGTGGATGCAACGAACATCATGTACAAAAATGGTCCGACCGGGGGGAGCCCCAACTATCTCAAGCGGTTTGATACGGTTATTGCATCATCAAATGTGGTGAGTGCCGATGCGGCAGCTGCGGGGTTGTTCGGAAAGATCCCAGGAACCATCAACTACCTTGTACTGGCGCAGAAGAAGGGAGTCGGTACGTTGGAGGGTTTCACCTCAAAAAAAATCAGTATACAATAATAATGAAGAAAGCCGCTTTACTGAAAACTCTTCGCATCGCCTCACAGGTGATGTTTTTTGGCGTCTTTCTTTTCATCTTTCTCAGATCCCTCGACCCCTTTCTCACCACCGGCAATCCCTTTTTAAAGTTCGACCCTCTTATCTTCCTCACCCATCTGCGTGTGAGTATTCACTATCTCCTACCCATAGCGGCCCTGCTTATATTGACTGCGGTTTTCGGGCGTTTCTTCTGCGGCTGGATATGCCCTCTCGGAGCCCTCATCGAGTTCCTCGACTTCATACTCAGTCCAATCCGGAAGTTTCAACCCTTTGGGAAATATCTACGATCCCTGGAGATGAAACTGATCGAGTTTCCACCCTCATGGATACTACTCGGCACAGTTGCAATAACCCTGTTTTTCACTCCGCCCGTGCTTCAGTACCTGCACCCCAATATCTGGATAATCAGGATTTTCTCCCTTTCAAAACTGGGACTGACCTTTCTCGGACTGCTTGTCCTGTTTTCCTTGCATTCCCGCCGTTTCTGGTGCACCACACTCTGCCCTCTGGGTGCACTGTATGGCCTGATCGCGAGCCGCCCTCTTTTCAAACTCTCCATTTACAAGTGCTCAGGATGTGGGCGATGCGACATATGCCCCATGAAGGCTGCGCGCTACGAGGCAAAGCGAATATTGTATCATCAGTGTATACTCTGCTTCGACTATGAAGCGTCATGCCCGGTCAGGGGTTTTCGCTACGCAAGGATAAAGAATGACAGCGCGCAGCTTCCTGACCTTTCACGTCGTCGTTTCCTGCAGCAGGGTGGCCTCCTCATAAGCGGGCTTGTTGCCGGGACCCTGTTCTCAATACTCGACAGCAGATATACGCTTGCAGGTGGGAAAACTCGCCTGCAATCCGAACATGTGCAGACCAGCCTCATCAGACCTCCCGGTGTGACCACAGTAAGTAACGAGACCGAATTCGTACAACGCTGCCTGCGCTGCTTTCAGTGCGTAAGAAGCTGCCCCAACGGCATTATTGATATAACCGGGACAGGCTCCGGATTCGACAGCCTGTTCACACCGAGCGTGCAGTTCGAGCAGTACGGTTGCGACTATAACTGCCAGGTTTGCCAGCTCGTATGTCCCAACTATGCCATTCCCCTGCAGACCCTGCAGGAAAAGCAAAAAGCTGTTATGGGGCTCGCGGTGATTGAAGAGGACCTCTGCGTGGTCTTTGCGAAGGACACAAACTGCCTCGTCTGTGAAGAGGTCTGTCCGGTACCCGAAAAGGCCATAAAGATCGAGGAGAAGACAAAGCTCGTGAACGGAGAGCCCATGCTGCTCCGTTATCCGGTGATGGACAGGCAACTCTGTATAGGCTGCGGCATCTGCCAGGCGCTCTGCCCTGCCGAACCCAAGGCAATCGTGGTCAAGAGAGTTTAATTATGGGACGTATTCCCATAATTTAATTGAAGTTTCTCCCATTCTTGTATATCATGTGTGTGGGCAATTAGCTCAGCCGGATAGAGCGCTGGCCTCCGGAGCCAGAGGTCGTGGGTTCGAATCCCGCATTGCCCGAATTTAACCCCAGTTTCCGCAAACAATTACGGGTCGACCCATCCTCTTTGTCAATAGTCGGAGTCTTAGTCCATTGTGCTATAAATGGACTTAGGTTATAATGCTTTAAGAGGCGGGAATCGGGACGGAGTTGTCCACTGAAAATCCGGAATGGTTCCAGGAAAGTATTTTCGTGCAAAGTGAGGGTCGAGTAGGCCGCGGTTAACGAACAGCTTGAGTACCCGCCTCCTGAATACCTCGGCGAGCTGAGCGGTATTTTTGATAGAAATGTGGTGGAAAGAGCCCGCCTCGTCGATCCCCCCTTCCAAAACAAGCGACGACGCCAGCCATCCATACCTCCGTCGGCATTTCCGACATCCTATCAGGATCAGCGCGCGATGTACTTCGGGCAGGCAGACGTACATGCAACAGCCTTACATGTAGCAATCACACAGGCAATTACGGCCGTTATTGTGAATCCTTAAATACAAGCGGATCTTCATCTATCGAATTCAGACCGGTGAACGCCATTTCGAATTAAAAATATTACTTTCAATCAATTTCTAGTTGCCTGTACATACAGTGCGTATCATCGTATCAATCAAGTAGTTTGAAATAACAATTGATTTCTTAAGTGCGAGGACATTCACATGAAAAAGTTAATCAAAGATAAGAGGGCATTAACAGTACTTATAATGGTTTTCATGGTATTTCTGCTGAACGGAGCATCCATGAACCTGTACGGTGAGATTCGGACAAACGATTTTACCTACAACCATAACGGTGTGCCGTTACAAGGCTACTTCGCCTACGATGATTCGATTAGGGGAGAACGGCCCGGTGTACTCATCATCCATGAGTGGACTGGTTTGGGAGATTACGTGAAAGAACGCGCCGAACAGCTTGCATCTGATGGGTATGTTGTCTTCGCAATGGACATGTACGGCAGGGGTATCAGGCCCACAACACCACAAGAGGCCGGAGCCGAGGCATCCAAATATCGGTCTAACCGGCAGCTCATGAGAAACCGGGCAGTTGCCAGTCTCGATCAGCTCAAGGCACATCGTCTCACGGATCCCGATCGTGTTGCAGCCATCGGATACTGCTTTGGTGGAGGAGCCGCACTGGAGCTTGCCAGAAGCGGTGCCGACGTGTCGGGGGTCGTGAGCTTCCATGGCAACCTGGATACACCAAACCCGGACGATGCACGAAACATACAGGCGAAGGTTCTCGTTCTCCATGGTGCGGACGATCCTTTTGTACCAAAGGAGTCGATAGAGGCCTTTCACGATGAGATGAGAAATGCCGGGGTAGACTGGCAGATGGTGTATTACAGTGGTGCGGTGCACAGTTTCACCAATCCGGCATCGGGCAACGATCCATCCAGGGGTGCGGCATACAATGAAGTTGCCGATAAACGATCTTACCGTGCAATGATTGATTTTTTTGAAGAGTTATTTTAAAAATGTCCGGTTTATTGCATGGTTGCCTGAAAACTATAGGTTCACTTCGTATAGCATTGGTGATTCTCTTCGTGAGTGTGGGGACGGCAGTGGCGATAGAAAAGGCTGAGTACACTGTAGTGGAACGCGAGGGAAGGTTTGAGCTACGGCAGTATGAATCCCACATAGTTGCTGAAACCTTTGTGGATGCGGACTTCGGTGTCGCGGGTGATGTCGGATTCAACAGGCTTTTCAGGTATATCCAGGGCAACAACAGAAAGCGTGAATCCATATCAATGACATCCCCGGTTAATCAGCAGGAAAACTCAGAGAAAATCGCGATGACGGCGCCTGTAGTACAGCAGGTGGAAAGCGGCGTGTGGAGAATCACTTTTGTGATGCCTTCAACATACACCATGGAAAGCTTGCCAGAACCTCTTGATTCCAAGGTGAAGCTTCGGGAAGAAGGGGGGAAGCTCGTCGCTTCTCTGCGGTATTCGGGTGATTGGAGCGAAAAGCATTTTAGAGAAAAGGAGACCGCACTCTATGAGATTATTGAGAAGCGCGGGTTGAAGCCTGTTGGTGACACGATTTTTGCCCGCTACAACCCCCCCTTTATGCCTCCCTTTTTACGACGCAACGAGGTTCACGTTCCCGTGGTACGTTGAGGCGCTCAGCGTCTCCCCGATTTTGACATCTCGTTGAATGCCACCTCACATCGTCGCTTTCGACAAGACTCCATTCTCGATTGAACCGGTAGTACCAATATTCATTACGCTTGATCAGGTAGAAGGACGGCCAATGGCATGACTATTCTAATATTTTGCCTATGGTAGTAAATTTCGAATTATAAAAATTCCTATTAAAAAAATCCTATCAATCATTGCCTACATCGCATTGGCAATCAGAACGAGATCAATGTTAATGAATAAATTATTGATCTTTCCATTGAGTATTTCGCACCTGATCTATAATTATTTCACCCGCTTTTACGGTTGCCAACGCAACGCTCAGGCCCAGCAAGTCAATTTACCTGCTTGGTGGTTTACTTTGCAAGCCGTGTTGCATACATTGAGTATACAGACTATGATGCAGCAGCTCGCCGGAAGGGAGACCCATGAATGAAGGATGAAAAGATTTTCAGAGAGAAACTGAAAAAACTCATCGAAACCCAGAGTCTTGCCGTTCTTTCAACCTGCCATCAGGACGGCGTTTACAGCTCTCTGATCGGTTTCGTTGCTACCGATGATTTCAGCCGTATCATCTTTGCCACTCTTCGGGACACACGCAAGTACACAAATATGAAGAGCAATGAGAACGTGTCCATACTAATCGACAGCAGGTCCAACCGAATTGATGATTTCAAGGACGCTGTTTCCGTCACAGCCGTCGGAACGGCCCAAGAAGCCGCGGGACAGGAGCGTGATGTTCTGACCGGGCTCTACCTAAAGAGGCACTACTATCTCAAAGACTTCATCGGAGATCCCAACTGCGCGGTCATGGCAATGCAGGTCCGTCGCTATATCCTCGTCTCTCAATTTCAGCAGGTCCTCGAAATGGAGATGTGCACATGAGCCTTCTTCTCACCTGCGACCTGCCAATCGAACGCATCCGAGAGGAGGCTGGATCCAAGGCGGCCGCCCTCGCCCGCATGGAACAGGAAGGCTTCTCGATTCCGAAAACAGCCTTCGTTCCTTCCCGGATCTACAGAGAGTATCTGGACAGCACCTCCCTTCGCGGCAGCATAATCGTGGAGCTGGGGAGAAAATCCTTTGAAGATATGCGCTGGGAGGAGATGTGGGATGCAGCCCTTCGGATACGAAATCTGTTCCTCAACAACCCCCTGCCGGCAAACATCGCCGGAAAGCTTGGAGATGAGGTATCCGCCCGGTTTTCCGATGCCCCCCTTGCCGTCCGCTCCTCGGCCCTGGCCGAGGACGCTGCCGGTTCGTCCTTTGCCGGGCTGCACGAATCCTATCTCAATGTGCGCGGTCCAGAAGTTCTGCAGCACGTGGTACTCGTGTGGGCCTCGCTCTGGTCGGATGCCGCTCTCCTCTACCGGCAGGAGCTTGGGCTTGGAGTGGACGAAAGCGCCATGGGTGTGATACTACAGGAAATGATAGCAGGAGAGAAATCCGGGGTGGCCTTCGGTATCGCACCCGACAACGCTGAACATGCCATGGTGGAGAGCGTGTACGGACTCAACAAGGGGCTGGTCGATGGGGACATCGAACCCGACCGCTGGGTGCTTGACCGCCGTACGGGACGCATACTATCCCGCAGCGAGGCAAACAGGGACGAGGTGGTGGTGCCATTCGAGGGTGGTGTCCGTACAGTCTCGCTCGAGCATGCACGGGCCGGCGTACCACCGCTCAGCGATGAGGAAGTCGGATCGGTGTATCAGCTCGTACTCATGCTCGGCGAGCTCTTCGGAAAACCCCAGGACGTGGAGTGGACCCTGCACGGGCGAACCCTCTACGTGCTTCAATCACGCCCTGTCACGGTACACGCCGAAAGTACGGGTGACAACCGTTCATGGTATTTGAGTCTCAAGAGGAGCTTCTCCAACTTACAGGATCTCGGCGCTCGCATCGAAAACGAGTCTCTCCCTGCCATGGAGAGGGAAGCCGACGACATGGCAGCAATCGATATAGGGGCCATGAACCAGGAGGCCCTTGCCCGGGAGATCGAACGGCGTCAGGCAATTCTCGATCACTGGCGGACGGTGTACTGGGATGACTTTATTCCCTTCGCCCACGGAGCCCGGCTCTTCGGAGAGGTTTACAATGACCGGTTGAAGCCCGATGATCCCTTCGAGTTCATCGCAACACTCACCGACGAAGACATGAAGAGCATGAAGCGAAACCGTCTGCTGCAGAAGGCGGCTCAACTGATCCGCTCGCGTCATCAAAACCCGACCGCTGAAATTGTGCTCGGTGATCCTGAGCTCGAAAGCGAAATTGATGGCCTTCTTCCCGTATTCAGCGGTCTCACGAGCAGCATGCAGGGTTTACCGGAAGAAAAGAGGGCGTTGACGGGAATGCTCGTGCGGATGGCGACAAACGAGCCCCGCAGCGGCGATAAATCCGGGTGGCGACGGGACGATCTTGAGAAAAAATTCATCGAGGCCTTCGACGAGAAAGAGCGGGACTACGCCCGTGAACTGCTCGAGCTGGGGCGCCGAAGCTACCGGCTCAGAGACGATGACAATCTCTATTTGGGACGAATAGAATCGGAGCTCGAACGGGCTCTGACGGCAGCCCGGGAGAACCTCGGTCTCCCCTGCAACGAGCCGCGGAATTGCACCAACGCCGAGGAGATCATCGCATCACTCAGAGGAAGGCCTTCTGCACGGAAGTCGGCTGATGCGGAGGAGCCGGTTCCCGCGGGAGAGCGGATTAAAGCGAGACAGCTCAGGGGCCAGCCCGCCGGGCAGGGTATTGCGCGTGGAAGAGCACGGGTTGTTTTCAACACCTCTGACCTCTTTTCCTTCGAGACCGGCGAAGTTCTGGTGTGCGATGCCATCGACCCCAACATGACTTTTGTTGTTTCCCTTGCCGCGGCAATCGTCGAACGGCGGGGAGGCATGCTCATTCACGGTGCAATCATCGCACGTGAGTACGGGATTCCCTGTGTGACCGGTGTCCCTGACGCGTCTCGCAGCATACAGACCGGTGATCTCGTCACGGTGGACGGATACTACGGGCTCGTTACCCTGCACACGGGCACCTACGGTGAGGACTGACCCCCACCGCTCACCCGTCTCACCACTTTCTCATCGAAGACATTCACCGACATGCCGGCATCGACAACGATACCCTGCGCATTTATGCCGCTATACTGGTGGACATTCCCATATAATCTTTTTTATTTGAGAAACAAATGGGTAACAGTTTTATTCGGGAGATGTTTTTGCATGTTTTTTTCTTGATTGGAATTGGTCTAGATTGCTTTGCTTTGTTTTGCTGACGGTACTCGGGTTAATGGTCTTTGAGCTGCCTGCTGCATTGAGCTTTGCAACAGAACAGAGAACCGCTACAGAGGAGAGCACAGCGGTACCAGGGAAGAGAACTTGAAGAGGAGGAGAAGCTACTCATAGAGCGCATGACAGAGCTGGCGCTTCAGTATGGGCGGTACGGGTATAGGAGAATTACTGCACTGCTTCGTAATGAGGGGTGGGGAGTGAACCACAAGCGTATTGAGAGGTTATGGAGGCAGGAGGGGCTAAAGGTGCCCCAGCGTCAGCCAAAGCGGGGAAAGTTATGGCTGAATGATGGGTCATGTGTACGGCTTCGTCCTGAGTACATGAACCATGTGTGGAGCTATGACTTTGTGTATGACCGGACAAGAGATGGGAGAGCATTCCGTCTACTCACTATACTGGATGAATACAGCAGGGAATGTCCTGCGATTGATGTGGGGAGGAAGTTCACCCATGATGCGGTGATGCATCGGTTGACAGATCTGTTCTTCCGAAGAGGGATACCTGAGCACATACGAAGTGACAATGGGGCAGAGTTTACGGCTAAAGCAGTTCGCAGCTGGCTGAGACGTATTGGAGTGAGAACGTTATACATAGAACCTGGGAGTCCATGGGAGAATGGGTATATTGAGTCGTTCAATGGGAAGTTGCGGGATGAATTATTGAACAGAGAGGTATTTGACACGTTACTCGAGGCGAAAGTACTTGTGGAGAGGTGGAGGCGGGAATACAATCAAATACGACCACACAGCTCATTGGAGTATCGACCTCCGGCACCGGAGGTTATTATGCTGATGGGAGCGTAGGTGTTCGTTTCCGTTCCACTCCATCTCTCACCTACGCTGATGAGACTAACACTGGAAGTGGTACAAAGTTACCATGTAGTAATAAATTAAGTCAGCCCTCCAACCGCGATTGTAATATAATCTCGGTACCAATAACAAGAGGAGGACTGACCATGGCAAACACCATTATATGCGGAATGGATGCGCATGACAACACGTTATCAAATCGAATTGGAGTGAATCGTGGAACTCCCGAAACAAAGGCAGTAAAGAACACGCAGGACGGAAGACAGAAATTGTTTAACTATTTAAGAGCTTTGGCTGAGAAGCATGAGGGAGCAAGGATAATAGTTGCGTATGAGGCATCGCCTATAGGATTTGGGATATACGATGAGTGTGTGGGAGTTGGGATAGAATGTCATATACTTGCACCTACGAAGATGCCGAAGGCTGCGAAGGACAGGAAGAGGAAGTATGATGAGCGGGATGCGCAGAGGATCTTTGAGATGGTAAGAGCCCATGTGTTAGCAGGAAATGAGCTGCCGGATATCTGGATACCGGATCAACAGGCCCGTGATGATAGAGAGCTGGTTCGGAGTAGGCTGGATGCGGGGAAAAAACTAACAGCGCTGAAGACGCAGGTGCAGATGTTGTTGAAACGCAATAAAGCAGTGAAGCCAAAAGATGTTGGTGATTCATGGACAAAAACACACCGCAGGTGGCTTGAGCAAGTGGAGCTGCAACCAGGAGCGCGAATAGCACTGTCGAGTTTGCTTAGACAGATAGTGAGTCTTGAGCAAGAGAGTAGGATATTGGATAAGGAAATAGAGGTTTTGTCTGAGACAGAACGGTATCAACTGCCAGCGGAGGCACTGGTTGTACAGATCAAAGGGGTTGGGTTGTTAACTGCGATGGTGTATTTAACAGAGGTAGGAGACATGAGGAGGTTCAGCAATCGGAAGCAAATCGGGAGCTATCTGGGGTTGGTACCATCGAGTAATGAGAGTGGGGAGGGTAGTGAACGTAAAGGACATATCACTCGGGAAGGGCCTGCGCGAGTGAGGATGGTGTTGTGTCAGGCCACCTGGGTGAGAGTAGCACACGATGAGGAGGAAGCAGGAGTGTATCAGCGTATTGTGAAAAAGAATCCGAAGCACAAGAAGATAGCGATAGTTGCAAGCATGAGGCGGTTGGGAGTATTGATGTGGCATCTTGCGAAGGATGCACAGGTGAAAGCGGGAGTGTATAAAGACGAGTATAGTAAAGTTGCACGTTTTCAGACGGCATAAAAATACATGAAAATATCTCATGAATCCGACTATAGAGGGGTAATTTTGAAAAGCTAAGGATAGAATGAAAAGCGAAAATCATACGTAAATCACGATGGGATGAGATCGTCCCATTCTTGGTGTGAAAACACCGTGACAAAGTTTGGTCCATCTCAACGTTTCGATATACTGGTCTACCATAATAACTTGGTAAGATCGAATAGCAGGGTGTGCGTGATTGACGTTTTTAAATAATCCTGGCTTTTGTAAACTTTATCTATGAAGAGGGTTTGACAAAATACTACATAGCAGAATGGGGGCTGGTCAAGACCATTGAAGCGGTATCAATAAACCATATTCAGTTTAGTATTAATGGCGGATTATGCAAAGCAGTGATTACCTGACAGTTATCGAGTGCCACGAAGAGAAATCGGTGAACGAAGTTTATCAGCAAATGAGCACGGCGCTTGGAGCATGCACAGGTTTGCGTCAGGGACTCCACTGTATGCAACGTCATATGTCAACATTTGTACCGTGCATTACCGATGAATACGCTCGTCTTCGATACCTCTCCTTCTTCATGAAGAAAATCCTCCCGGATCTGGAAATCAATTACAGCATGGAGTCTGACGATATTTCCGCACATTCGGGTATAGAATACGCATGTACCAATGAACTTAAAAACCTGCTTTCCCTGTGCTCGGGCATATCCATTGCCGAACTTCTGAGCAAGGGGGGTACTGAGCTCTGGACTTTCTCCGCTCTCTGTGCTGTTGCGGCATTACCAATGCCTGTTGATATTAGTGATCTGATCAAAACGGCAGGGAGAAGCTTGTATATCGACTCTCTCCTCGGTCATGTTATACGGTCGAGAATTTCCGATTGGGACCCGGAGCAATTCGTCATCGCACTGAGAGAGTGGCATCGCGGAAACCGTGAAAATGATAATATTCTGAAATTTGTTCTTGATACTGCGGCAGAGCATGTTGTGCCGGTACTGACCGAGGGAGAAACTCGACGGTTGCTGAATCAATATGAAGGAAACGAACCGATCACGCTTGCATTGCTGCGCTATATGGGCGAACTGGGATTCAGGGAGCTTCTACCAGAACTGTATAAAATGCTCGAAAGGGATGACAACACATTTTCCGTATGGTTTTCGCTTGTTGATACATTGACACAGCTCGGTGACAGGCGGGAGATGGGAGCACTCGAAAGTATAAAAAATACTGCAAAGAAATCAAAGGGCCCCTATGCAAAACCCCTGCTCCAGCTTGTTGATGCTTCAATGCAGGAGCTGCAACACAGAAACCGCGGAGCTCTGAATGCGGCGGTGGGTCACAGCCTGGTACAGTGCATGTTCTACGGTGATTTGCAGCAACCGGGAAAGGGCGGTGGAGGGGGTCTCACGACCTTTCTGAGCAATCTTGGTAACAGCCTGTCTGAAAAAAAGAGTTGGGATACCGTCTACACCCTGGTTCTCCTTCCCCTAGTCAAACTGGAATCTGAAAAGGCCCTCATAGAGACTTTATCCGCAAATCACTACCTGGTCAGGGTGCCTGTTTCCCTCCAGCCACATTATCTGGCACACCATTTGGCTTCCCATGAATTCGAGATACTGCGTGCGGTGCGTCGAACTCTCGATCGTTACCGCATTGATCCGGATATCTTTCACATCAGGTTCTCCGATAATGCATCAATGGGTGTCGCAGCTTTGGCCAGAGGGCTCGGAATAAAGGTCGTATTTACCCTCACTCCTGACCCCCACAGGAACTTTGTCGACAGAGAGGGTAAGCTGGTTTCTCTTTCCGATGATGAAACGCTGCGCAGTATGAACAGGGTCGTCATAGCGGACAGGCTCATTGAAAATGCAGATGGGCATGTTCTCATAGGCCATAACCGTCGAAACGACCGGATAATGCCTTATTTTCCTCAGCTCTGGCTTGAATCCGATACGAGAAAGAAGCCGCTGAGTATTATCGCGGAGGGTGTGCGTACCTCCTTCTCCTATTTGGAAGGGGCTACGGCCCTGTCATACCTCGATCTGGTTGCAAACCACAGCGCTCGGTATCGGCTTAATCGAGCTGAACTCTACAGACCGGTCATACTCAATGTCGGACGCCTCGATCCATTGAAGGGGCAGCATCATCTGCTCGAAGTATGGATACAATCACAATTCTGTAAGCACTACAACCTCGTGTTTATCGGTGGTAATATAGATCGTCCCGACCCGATCGAATCATGGATGCTGCAGCAGTTCGACCTGCTCATGAAAAATAACCCCGAACTTATTGGACGGTTCAGTCACATACCCGCCCTTTCAAACCCGGAAGTTCGTCTCCTGGAGCAGAGCATTACAGCGTGCATTCGTGGGCCGAAGCCCAATGTGTATATGTGCAGCAGCTTCAAAGAAGAGTTTGGCATAGCCATTATCGAGGCCATGTGCAGCGGCTTCCTCGTCATAGCCCCAATCAACGGAGGTGTATCAAGCTATATTGAAAGCGGCAGCAACGGTTTTCTCATTTACAACACCGACACAACCACAATGAAACAGGGAATGGAGGAAGTACTCGATCACGCTGTATACGACTCCAAAGAGCTCCATGATATTGCCCAGCGGGGTAGGGAGTTTGTAACGGAAACCTTCAACATCAAGCGTATCGCTGATGAGTTCTCAGACTACTATCTCAGTCTTTTTGAGAATGAGAACTAGTATGAAACTGGAAAAAGTTATACTCGTCAGTCCACCCTTCTCATCCCAGCTTTCACCAACTCTTGCCCTTGCCCGTGCATTTCGAGACAGGGGCGTTGAGACCACCGTTGCATGCGGAGAACAATTCAAGGAGAGAATTTTAAATGGTGGAGTCGGTTTCACTCCCCTGCTCGTGAACAGAAATGCAAACACCGGTGTCGCACAGAGAACACGGCAGCCGAAGGAGGAACAGAAGAAGCTGCGACGATTTCTGGAATCGACGAAGCGCGGGGCGGTGGAAACGCTTATCCTTCAGTCGAAGGACAGAAAATCCGATATGTTTACCGACCCGCAACGCCTGCTCGAGGATATCGAGTATATCAACGCCCGTGATAAACCGGATCTGTGGGTTGCAAACCAGCTTTCCTATGCGCTGACACTCGTGCTCTACTGTCTGAAACTTCCCTTCGTCACCCTCTGCCCGCCCCACCCGCTCACCATACCGGCGGGCGAAAAGATATACGGTGTTCCCGCATCATGGCCCTCTGAAATATCCATCGACAGCGGCAGGCTATCGCTGCTCAGTGAAACTGCACGGCGCGTGGAGCGAAGTTTTACCGAAGAGTTCAACCGGTTTATCGGGCAGCGCGGAGGCGATGTGCTGCCCGTGGAAAACGCATTCAGACTCGCCTCACCGCTCGCTGTTTTATACAATTATCCCGATCTCCGGAGAGGGTCTGCAGGCGGAGAGGCGCCGAAACATGACTTACAGGGCTTCCGTTTCGAAGATGCGCCGAAACATGTCTTTATGGGCTTCTGTTTCGAGGAGGAGCCGCTCCCGCAGCGGTATGAGGAGCTCCTGCACTCCGTTGTCGGCAATAAACCGAAAGTGCTCATCGTTATGGGTACCTTTCTCTCATACCGGGAGGATGTGCTGCAGTGCTGCGTCGATGGGGTGAAAAATCGCTTTCCCGACAGCCTCGTGATTGTCGGTGCTGGAGCATCGGCCGATTATCTGAGGAAATTAGGCTACAAGAATGTACGCATAGAGGAGTACGTTCCCCAGAAGGCCCTCATACCGTACATGGACGTGATTGTTCATCACGGCGGGAACAACTCCTTTACCGAGTCCCTCTGCTATGGAAAACCCATGGTCATACTGCCCTTCTCCAGTGATCAGTTCGACATCGCCGCCGATGCGGAAGATCATGGTATCGCTGAGGTGGCAGACCCGAACCGCCTCAGCCCGGAACGTTTCGGTGAAATCCTTGCCCGGGCTGTGGAGAAGGGTTCCGGAAATGCTCTGCGGAGGTGGCAGAAGCATGTCCGCGGACGGGGTCCCGCGTATGCGGTGGGAGAGATCCTTTCCCTGTGAAGATGATGCGGCATGCAGTACCGGCATCTGTTCTTCCATATCCAATGAAACAGGCTCCGGTTTCCCGGAGCCCTCTTTCGATTTGAAAAAACATTTCAGAACCGTTTCATGCTGAAACAGCGCATACAGAGTCAGCAGCGCATCGATTATTTGGAAGAGGCCGTTTGATGCCTCCACATCATTGACTGCCGATGCATCCGCAGACTGACCCGTAATCGGCGTCAGAGTTGTCGTGCTCCCGCTCACGGACACGGTCAGCTGCTGCGAGGCGTTGAGGGTGTCAAGAGTCATGCCGTTCTTGGCTATCACGGCTGCGGCATCTAGCTCCTCGGCAACCACATGGGCGGTCCCGGGAATTGACCAGCGAGATCATGCAGACGTTTTCCAGCAGGTTGTAGTCGTTTATGTGTTTCTCGTTTACATTGAGCCTGTCTTCAGGGAAGTACCGGTCTCCGCTGATGAAAAGTACTCTCTCGGCACCGGTTTTTTTGAGCAGCTGCAGGAGTCCTGGGTTCGCTCCACCGGAAAATTCGCTCAGGTTCCCCAACCGTGGTGCTCAAGGGGTGACTGAATGAGCGACGTGCGCCTGGTTCAACCGGCTCAGGGCCATCATTCTCACCACTCTCACGACGGTCGCGGGTCTGCTGCCGCTTGCATATGGCATAGGCGGCAATGCCCTCTATATGGCGCCCATGGCTCTGGTGCTTGGATACGGTCTCATCTTCGCCACACCTCTGACACTGGTACTCGTTCCATCGCTCTACGTGATCGGCAACGACATCGGCCGTCTCTTCAAGAGGTCTTAGTGAGGGTTGCTGCAGGTCTTCTTAAAACCTTAATACGGCGCCTGCAATGGCGTAGTGCAACAGGGTGAAGTTGTACACGCTTTCAACATCTGCGCCTCCCTCGAGAATGCGGTACCCTGCCTTGAAACTGAGCTTTTCATCCATCAAATGATACATCAGGGCCAGCGAAACATCCTCCGCCCTTCCCTGGCCTCCGGGGGAAGCAAGGGCATCGCCGTCGAGCAGCAGGCTCAATGCATCCACGAACATCCATTCAACCCTGAAGTTGAGGAGGGGTACGAAGCCCACATTGGTGTTGGAGGAGCGAACACCGCCGCCCTCGAGCCGCACCTCGGCATCCCGTATCTTGGCGGTGAATCCCAGACCCACCGTCCACTTTTCAGTGTTTAGGAAGTCAAACCTGTAAGTCAGACGGTATGAGTTGAACTTGTAGAACGCTTCGAGATCGGTTCCTGCAGGGAAAAAATCCCCATTGAAGGATATGTCTTCTTCGGCGGTGCCCTGTGCATTCAGGCCAAAGGGAGCGAACAGAAACGACACGGAATGTTTGGGGTGGAATTGATATCCCAGTCTCAAACGGTAAACCGCTCTGGAACCTGCGGGGATGTCGTCTTTGAGCGAAATAGATGTGCCCGTATCATTCGGTATTCTCACGTCGATGTAGCCGGGCCATGCGTACCCTCCCTCCACATCGAAAATCCAGTCGCTCCGGGCAAGTACCGGCGAAAACAGGAGCACTGTACAGATAATCATTAAGGGTGCCGAAAACGATCGTTTCATTTTTCATCTCCGGAGTTTGATTCAATAGAAATTTTGAATTGAGGAAACCCTGCTTAAAGGAATTTGACTTTCCTTGTGCATATGAGGCAAGTTAAGTTATTGAGTATTGCACCGGTTTACATGGCAACCTTGATCGTACTCGCAAGTATATGTATCAACCAATGTATAGGTGAAACCGCATTCCGTGGAGAGGGTCGTGAACATCACGCGTTTATCCATGATTTGTCTTCTTTTGTTGCTGCTTCTTGCGGCTGAAGCTCATGCGCACAGACCAATTATGGTGAAAAACAGGAGCTCGGAGGACAATCCCGTGGTGGTGGATGAGCCGGAGATATCCTGGGCTTATTACGGTGTTCTCGAGGGAAACCCGCACTATTACAGGATTGTTTCGTCAGAACCCTTCAACCTTTATGTCAACTTGCTGGTCCCCGATTTTCACCCCGATGGAGAACCGATCAAGCGCCACGACATGTCATTCAGGGTATTCGCAGGAGACGAACTGCTCTACGAAGCCGACGGAATGCAAAGCGGCTGGCGCCGATACTTTGAAAAATACGGCAGGGATCATTACTACTGGGGCCCGGAGTTCGATCGGACCGTGGAGGCAGGCACCTACTCGGTCGTCGTTTATAACAGCCTGAACAGCGGCAAGTACAGTCTTGCCATAGGCAAAGTTGAAAAGTTCAATTTCATCACCATCACGGGGGCCATGGTGAAAGCATTGTACCTGGATATGTGGTTTTTCAGGGATAAATCCAACTAGATCCCGATATTGATGAGAATGTGCAGAGTGTGGATCATATTCTGAAGAAATACCGGAATATATACCTAAATGAGGTGGGACAGTATGAATGATTCACACAGAGAGAAGCTGCTCGATCACATAGGTGGACTTCTCAAAACATAGCGGGTGGAAGTACTTGCCACGCGCTACAAGGGCAAACCCCATCAGAGCCTGATCGCCTATATCAATTCCGATGATCTAAAACAGATATTCTTCATTACTCCAACATATACACGAAAAGTGGCAGCCATGCAAGAGGCCCCAAGTGTTGCGCTGCTGGTGGACAACAGGCAGAATCTCGAGATGGACTTCGACGCATGCATGGCCGTCACCGCCAGGGGAATGGCCGAGTAGTTGTCCGAACAAGAGCAGGACATCTTGATGTCACGCTACCTGGGAAAGCATCCCTATCTCGAAGAATTCGTTGCCGCCCCGACAACAAGCTTTCTACCGCATCCGATTAAAGAGCTACAACCTGGTCAGCAGATTCCAAAAAGTTGAGGAGCTGTTCCTGTGACGACTCTGTACCTGGACCTCAAGGAAATAAAAGAACACCATGCCTCTATGACCGGCGGCACGGCCCTCTCCCTCACGCTTCTCCATCAGGGAGGGTTCTCGGTGCCTGATGGTTTGTGCATCCTGACCGATGCATTCCGGCGTTTTGTAGACAGCACTCCTCTGGCTGAACGGATCCGTCTCGAACTGGGTCGCAAGGAATTTCAGCATATGCGCTGGGAGGATTTGTGGGACACTTCACTGAGAATCCGGCATATGTTCAGTCAAACCCCATTACCCGGGGAACTGGCTGCCGTATTAGGTGAGAAGTTCCGTGAGAAAATGGGAGATGAACCCATGGCGGTGAGGTCCTCAGCGATTGGTGAGGATTCCGGCGAGCTTTCATTTGCCGGTCCTCACGAATCAGTATTGAATGTGGCTGGTACGAGCAGTATCCTCGAGCAGGTCAAACTGGTACGGTCCTCACTCTGGTCGGATGCTGTGCTGCTCTACCGTCAGGAACTGGGCCTGGAGGTGGAGAGCAGTGCAATGGCCGTGCTGGTGCAGAGATTTGTCCCCGGTACATATTCGGGTGTCGCCTTTTCTCAAAGCCCTCTCAACCCGGATGTTACCATAATCGAGGCGGTTTCCGGGCTGGCAAAGGGCCTGGTCGATGGCACCGTGGAACCGAAGCGTTGGGAGATCGACCGAAAAACGAATGAGGTTCGAACCCACAGAGTTCCAACTGAGCACCGGCGGGTTATCGTCGATGTGATGGGCGTGCGCGCCGTTGAGGATGAGCGGGTTGAGCGGCAATCCCTGCTTTCCGATGAAGAGATATTGGAAGTGTACACTGCCGCCCTGCACGGGGAATCGCTTTTCGGCAGTCCCCAGGATGTGGAGTGGACATTCGGCAACTCGGGTCTTCAGATCCTGCAATCCCGGCCTGTAACGGCAAAAAAGGAGGACAATCAGGAACAGCGTGTGTGGAACCTATCGCTGAGGCGCAGCTTTCAGAATTTGAGTGAGTTGCGGGAAAAGATTGAGAAATCAATACTCCCGGGTATGCAGAAAGAGGCGGATCAGCTTTACAGGAGTGATCTCGAGGGGCTTTCCGATTTGGATCTAGCCGAGGTTATGGAAGAGCGGTTGACGGCTCTTGACCGCTGGACCGATGTGTACTGGGACGACCTCATCCCCTTCGCCCACGGCATGCGGCTTTTCGGCCAGGTATACAATGACGTTGTGCAGCCGGAAGATCCTTTTTCATTTGTCACCCTACTCCGTCCGGACCGTCCTGAGAGTGTGGAGCGGAACAGGATGATCAGGCGGATGGCCGGGTATATCCGTGAACGGCCGGAGCTTCGAGAACGGATTCATAAGGTTTCGCTTTCCCGAAGCGGTGATGATGAACTGTTAGATCTGGTCTCGACTTATCAGCGCCGTTTCGGAAACCTTCTCGGCTTGCAGACAGACCGGGAAAGGATGGAGGAGTATTTGCGAGGTCTTCTTCTGGAAATGTCGGATTCCGACAGGCCCCTCAACGAGGAGCAGGAAATCACCGGCCGTGAACATCTGGAACAGAAGTACTTGGCACGATTCGAACCAGGGGAGAGGCAGCGGGCTGTGGAACTGCTCGATCTGGGAAGAGCCAGCTACAGGATCCGGGACGATGACAACATATACCTGGATCGATTCAAGTCGCTGATTCAGGAAGCGGAGGAACTGGGCAGAGTGCGGCTGTAGACTTGGGGGCTGGAATATGCAACAGATTTGCCAGGAGATGAGCTCATCCGCGCGTTGAGAAATGCAGATTACCAGTCTAAACCTGCACCAAAAAAGGTGTCTACGGGCAGGCGCTCAGAGGTATAATTCCGGCAGCTTCTCGGGCAGCCGGCCAGTCATGGAATGGCAACCGGTGTCGCACGGGTAGTAACACAGGCTGAAGAGCTTTTCGCCCTGAAAAAGGGAGAGATACTGGTCTGCGATGCCCTTGATCCGGCGATGACATTTGTGGCTCCCCTTGCAGCAGGGATCGTTGAACGGCGAGGAGGGATGCTTATCAACGGGGCTATCATTGCCCGTGAGTACGGCAATCCGTGTGTAACAGGGATTCCCCAGGCCACGGAACGTATTGCCAGTGGTGACCGTGTAACGGTGGACGGTTATCTCGGCATTGTGGCCATCGATTCAAGAACCCCAGGAGCGGTAAAACAGATCAGCGCTGCTCCCTGAACAGCACTGGTGCTCCTCCAAAGTCATATCCCTCGGTAACTGCCCTTTTCTCCATGGCAAGCAGCTCCTCGACGAATCTGTGTTTGGACATCTCCTGTGCCGGAGCAATGAGCTCCTGCGCATCGGGGTTAAAGTGCTTGCGGTAATGGGCATAGTGCTTCTGCATGACCGCGGAAATACGCTTGAAAGTAGAGGGTTTTCGAAGCAGATGTAGAGTGGACGATTTCCAAGCTTTGGCCTGTTCACGGGAAAAACGTTTCGGGAAATCGGCGAGCCAGGCGCCTATGCGACGGGCTTCCGGCAGATCAACCTCCTGGCAGAGAAATTTCAGTTGATGCCACGCTGTGTACAGCTCATCTTTGGATCCCACTTCCAGACGTTTCAGCCAGCAGAAGGCGTGCAGGCGGCGGCGCCAATCCCACCATTTGACCGGGCTCTCCAGGTCAAGCGCAGGTATTAGGAAGAGATCCTCCTCCAGAAGCAGTGCTCCGAAGACACCGGGGGGATGACCCATCCGTCTGTTCTTCAGGGTGGTGCGATACACCCCGCACGAGGGGCTTCCCTCCATGAAGACAAAGGCTTCGACTTCGGCGCGCTTCAGTGCCTGCAGACAGTCGAGACTGCCGGCACGTATTTCCTCAGTTAAATCCCGCCCGGATCGGTTTTTCATCCGTGCGTTTCCCTGTAACAGATCCCGGCCGTTTCCACCTGTTAGACGCACCGGGTCCCGGGGCACGCCAAAACCGGACATCACCTCGGGGCAGACCGGTGTCCAGATAAAACTGGCCTTTTCACGGTTCAGCGGAGCCAAACGGTCCCAGCCGGCCCTGTTCCAGCGAACACGGGCACCTGCATTGCAGGCGCTCACACCGATGCGGATCTTTTCATGGATTATAATGGGCATGGTTCAACAGTATACTATGGAAATGGCCATTTTTTCAATTCAAAACCCGGCCATGAATTTATGTATTCCAATATGTTAACAGTAGATACGGCTCAATAAACCGCTCTTAATCTGACAATCCACACCAGGATGGTGCATAACAAGGAAAATTCAGTGATGGCTTTCCGTTTTCACCTGAAGTACAATGGAGACCGGTAATTGAATCCGGCGGTTCCGGCCGCTATTGGAGTAAAGGATGAAGAGTCATAAACTGGCATTGCACATTTTTCGAAGGGACTTGCGGTTGGAGGACAACACTGCACTGATCCACGCACTGGAGAGTGCTGATCTGGTTATTCCCTGTTTCATTCTTGATGAGAGGCAGCTGGAGCAGAATGAGTACAGGTCCGACAACGCATTGCAGTTCATGATCAATTCACTCCGGGATCTGCAGGGGCAACTCGGTAAAAGGGGAGGCAGACTGTGTCTCTTCTACGGCGTTGCTGAGGAGGTGGTGGAGAAGCTGGTATCTTCCCTCGAAATCGACCTTGTCACATGGAACAGGGACTACACGCCATTCTCGAGAAGGAGAGACGAGGCGATTCAGTCAATTCTCGAGAAGAAAAAAGTTGAATATGTTCATCACGCAGATGCACTTCTCCATGAACCTGATCTGGTTCATAAAAACGACCGCAAACCCTACTCCATCTTCACGCCCTTTCTGAAAAAGGCGAGGACCTTGCCTGTCAGAGCGCCTGAGGCATATGAGCGTCTACAGAACCATAGGTACTATACGAAGCATATTGAAGATGAGAAAGAGACCGCTCTCCTTGATGATCTTCTCCCCCGGAGAAATCCCGATATACTGCTCAAGGGCGGTAGAAAGGAGGGACTCGTACTACTGGACAATCTTGGCAGACTTTCTGACTATGAAATACAGAGGGATTATCCGGCCCGGGATTTCACCTCTCATATGTCTGCTCACAACAAATTCGGAACGGTTTCGATAAGAGAAGTATATCATACGATAGTCAATCTGTTCGGCGACTCCCACACACTCATTACCGAGCTCTACTGGAGGGATTTTTTCACTCATATCATCTACCACTTTCCGCACGTAATCGGCGGCTCCTTTCGGGAAAAGTACAGAAATATCAAATGGTCCGACAGTGAAGCCCTGTTCGAAGCCTGGTGCAAGGGCAGAACAGGCTTTCCCATAGTTGATGCGGGCATGCGTGAATTGAATGCAACCGGCTTTATGCACAACAGGGTGCGGATGATTACAGCCTCTTTTCTTGTTAAGGACCTGCATATCGACTGGAGATGGGGGGAAAAATACTTTGCCCGGAACCTGGTAGACTATGATCCTGCCGTCAACAACGGGAACTGGCAATGGGCGGCATCGACCGGTTGTGATGCCCAGCCCTATTTCAGAATATTCAACCCCTGGAGGCAGCAGCAGAATTTCGATCCCGATTGTGCATACATCAAAAGATGGATTCCGGAGTTAAGGAGCCTGCCTTCAAAGGAGATACACGCACTGGAAAGGAAGAGACCCGGGGCCAGATCGTTGTATTTGAAACCTGTTGTAAGCCACCGTGTGGCATCTGCAGCCGCACAGACCCTGTATGCATCGGTTTTAAAAGGCAGTTGAGATACCACCTTTTTGGACACCCCTTTTACATAGGGAATTGATATTGTTAATTCAGATACGGGATTATTCATACTTTCTCAGCGAATTATGAAAAGCCTTCAGATGCTTTTACGATGCTGTCGTCAATCTCTCGAAAACATCACGAACATCCGCAGGTAAATCTGTCTGTAAAAAAGCTTCGTACATCGCAATGTTGTCTATCTCTGCTTGTACGCCTATTCCAAGTGCAGACTTGATTTCTTCAGGAGTAACTACATGCTCAATCACATTGTCCTCTGGTAATTGAAAACTATAACCCTCGAAAAGAGCAGTGAGCAATGATATGTGCACTTCTTCGGCCTCCGGAGCCAGAGATCGTGGGTTCGAATCCCGCATTGCCCGAATCCTGCTGTTTATAATTCTTTTTTATCAAAGACATTAAATTATCATTTATGTAAAAGAACGCTTCCCTTTCCCTTATTTCTAAAATACTCACAGCAATAACACAGCGATTTTTCTTTTAGACATTTCACTAATAAGTATTCATTGAAGTGTGCAGGCTAGTTAAGAAGTTATAATGATATTAGGAAATGTCCAAAGGGTACGTGATGACATCTTAAATAAGATTTGAAAAAAATATTCGCACTATCCCCAGTACTAGGCTTGCTCGCTGACACCGATCTTACGGGCAGCTTCAGCCGCAGTCATACCCTCGGCAATGAACACTTCAGCTTCTCTGAGTAGTCTGATGATTTGTTCCGGTGAGTACCTTTTTCGAGCCATGAACCTGCCTCCCTATGACGTTTTTACCCCTTATACTAACATAACATCTTGACCAGTTTTTAGGGGGCAGGTCACCT
This sequence comes from uncultured bacterium, assembly GCA_965603595.1. Taxonomy (GTDB): domain Bacteria; phylum Spirochaetota; class B62-G9; order B62-G9; family DRHN01; genus JAGLSF01. The sequence continues at coordinate 4,940 of CBFDDP010000015.1, read as the reverse complement.
GTAGCATCCCTTAAAAGTTTACCCTGACTGTTAAGGAATAACAACACGTGACTACCACAGAGATGAAGGTCCTCAAAGCCAGCAACCATCAGTCTTTGCTCTTTTCGTTTGCGAAGTGATAAATGCTCATTCATTGAAATTATCCCCTCTCGAAATGCACCCAGGGCATTTACCCCTTCCAGATGTTCTCCATCATTTACAGCCAGATTCTCATCTAGACCATTCCAATATCTCCAAATAATGATATAGTTACAATCTCTGCGAATGATGGGGGTTGATTAAAATAGGGTCTTATGTGTTATGGTCATCTTTTAAGGAGGAAAAAATGAAATATAAAAATCTATTGCTTATTTATATACCGTTCTTTTTGAGCTTGTCTTTGAATATGGTTCAAGCAGAAAATACCAATGATACACCACGAAACTATTATATTCCTGCTAATACTGAAGAACTGGAAGGAACCTGGATAAATCAAAATGACCCATGGGGAAACACAGAACAGAAGCTCATTTATACGTGGTGGGGTTACTTCGAGGTATATACGTTTAAGGACGATGAAAAACCTTCCGGTAGAGGCACCTCCACAATTGTGGATAAATGGACTGATAATGAGGGGAATATCTGGTATAAAGAATTCTATAGAGGAGATTGGAGTTCGAGAACTGTATACTTCAGGCTAATAAAACTTAGTAATAATGCAAGCAAATGGGAATCGGTGCAGAGTACAGTAGATTTTCCGACGCAAAAAGACTTATCAGCAGAAAACCGTTGGGCAATGGGGTATAGGATATTCCTCGGAAATGTATTAAAGCCTTGCTGTAACTGAACAATCTTTGAAAGACAACCAGCTCAAAAAGATTGTTCTGAATATCATTTCGGACCAGAGAGTAAAATTCTAAAAATGAGAAAGGTCATAATATTCCAAAAGATTGAAAACTTATATAGATCATATAGCCAGCCAGAAAAAGGAAGAATCCCCCTGTACAGATCTTAATAATGTATATCCTCTTTTTAAATATTTGACCTATTCTAGTAGTGTTGACCTCAAAAAGTGTCACTGCAACAAGAATAAACAAAAGAGGTATTATAAACATGATATTGTATAATCCTAAAAAAGTAAGCGCTTTATACTTCATACCTGGCATATTTAGGATATATACAATGGTAGGGAGGTAAATCTGGCCAGTACAACCAAACTCAAAAAGAGAAATAAGAAAGCCTGTAAATCCAGCAACAATGAATATATATTTTGAACTCACGTGCTTTCTTATTATTGAATGAGTTAGTCGTTTTATCCTTTCAGGTAACTGCAGGCTGAGCCCTTTTGTATCTCCTTTCCTCGCCTTAATTGAGTCCGTTATGTTATAGAATGCAAAGGTGAGTGCCACAATTGCGGTAGCAATATAGATGATATTGATTATGATCTGAAACCTTTTCAACACATGTAAAAAATTAAAGATGCCGATACCCAACAGAAAGTAGGTCATGAAAATGGCAGAAATGAAGATAATTCCCACCCAGAGAAGTCGTCTACTCTCTCTGCCGGTAAATGCAAGATAGGATATAAAGAATACAAGGACTGCAAATGCACAAGGATTGACACCATCAAGCAGTCCTGCAGCAACGACAGATATCGGAGTGAATGTTTCAAACCTCCTAAAGACATTATCATTTATATGATTGCTGTCCTCTATATCATGTAAAAGATTAGAGGGTGGTTCTTCAGAAAGCACCTCATGTATATTTATTTCAATATCATCTTGACCAATTAACACTGCCGAGCCTCTAAATACCGCAGGCACTATCCCTCTTTTGTCTGCAGGTACATTATAGACACTATCATAGATTTCTCTCAGTATTTGATTATCTTGCAACATCATACTCTTCTCTAAAACAAACAGGCCCTTGCCTTTCAGTAACTTCCCGAGATATTTTTTAGCCCATATGCAACTCTGGCATCCTGGTATGTAGAAAAACACAATGGTACTGCTATTAACCAGAGAGCTGGCGCCCTGCTCAACGGCGTATCCTGCTTTTTTCCAAGTACTAAAACCATCCCTCAAGATGAATACATTTCTGAACCTATATTCTGTCAATTTTTCTGCAACTACATGAACATTGTCGTCGGTTGATCCATACCCCACACCGTATACTACACAGTCGATCTTTGTAATATCCTTGTATCTGGATTTTTCGACGTACTCGTCGCGATGCTCCCTCAATCTATAATTAGTGTAGCTAATCCTGAGAAGATCTTGATCGAGCTCTTCCTTTGATATTATCACTGCACCTTCTATACGACTCTCTATGTAATACAGAGGACCACGAGTATCTATAAATATGGCACCTGCTTCAAAAAGACGTTTCGCCTCCTCAACGCTTACATAAGCAACATTAACCTTCTTACTATTCTGAGAGCCAAATATAATTTCTGGACTGTACAAAAACAGCAAACTCAAGCTAATTAATGCAAAAAAGATATGATGCCTTCTACAAAGCATCTGATTCTGTCTCCTCCACTGCAATATCATATTTTTAGAGTGTCCTTATCGCGCTGAACAGGATATAACCTCCAGCTAGAAATACAAACACGCCAGCACTTTTTTTCACGATCAGTACTGTTTTACTTTTCGAAGTCCAGTCGAGATAATGCTGAACCTTTCCATAAATTGCACCGAAGAAGATGATGATCATGCTGTGCCCTGCAGCATAAGAAATGAGAAGAAATAAAGCAAAGAAGGTACTACTCGATATAACATGAAATACTACACCTAATACTGGTGCAAGATATGCAAATGTGCAAGGTCCAAGGGCAATTCCGATAAGCATTCCCAGTATGAGTGCCCCCAAAAAACCCTTTCTCTTGACACGGTGAGTTCCTACGGTCATTCTTGGTATACTAATTAAATCAAAAAGATATAAGGCGACGAGGATGAAAATCCCACCGACGGCTAAATTGCCCCACACACCGATGTCACCAAGTATCCTTCCAATAGCTGCCGTTACGCCTCCAATTATACCCACTGTGATAAAGATACCTGAGGAGAAAATCACCGCCAGTCCACACGCTCTTTTCAGGGGGATATCTCCCCTCTCAGTAAGATAGGCGATGATAAGGGGAATACTTGCCAGGTGGCAGGGGCTTAGTAGAATACTCAGGCATCCCCAGCCAAAAGATGCCGCAAGAGCCAAACCAGGCATACTGTTTAATGCACTGGTCAGTGAAATAAAAAGACCTTCGAACATGCTACTAAACTCCAAGCTCGTTGAGCTGTTTCACAATTTCTTCTTTTGAAAGAAAGCCCTCATGACGCCAGATTTCTTTGCCTTCTGAGTCGAAAAAAATCTGGGTCGGTATGGCCCGCACTCCGTACTGCGCAGCAAGCTTTCGATAATCATAAATCTCAATAAGCAGAATATTAACTCTACCTCTGTACTCGTTCTGAAGCTCTTTAATGATCGGCTTCATCATTTTGCAGGGAACACACGTCGAAGCACCAAAATCGACGATGGTCGGTTTACCATTTGCAAGAGCCGATTCGAGCGGATTTTCTCCTGCAGACTTGATCTGCTTTTTTATCCACTTCTCATTACGAATGATACTCGCATCCGCGTAAAGGCCCTCAACAAAAGAGTTCATCGTCTGGTTTCTTTTCTGTGCTAAGAGATATTCACTTATACGAGCTTTTATCTCGTCGAATGCCATTCCCCCCATCTGATCTTTTTCCGAGTCGTAAAACTGTTGTAGTTCCTCATCGGTTACCGATACCCCACGACATACATGCTCGATGACCTGCTGGAGTATTATGGTGCGCTGCTGTCCTTCAAGCCACGCTCCATTTTCACTTATAAATTCTAGTCTCACGGCTTCCTGCCGCAGGAGCTCCTCCGCAATGAGTTGTTCTAAATACCCGGGTTTATCCCTTTGATACATATTCTTGTACTGCTCAGGCAGTTGTTCAAAACGTTTGTTAAAATACTCCTCAGTGATGGCATTGCCATTCACTTGAGCGAGCGTGTGTCTAGCAAGGCGTTTCTTCCCGGCATCCTCCGGCAATCTGTCTTCACATATTGCACTATGAGTAAAAGTGATCAAAAATCCTACGGTAAGAATTAATGGTAAAGATTTTAATATCATCAAATTACACCACTACTTGTTGAAGATGATTTACAAAACGAATAAACAATTTTTTTTGCTCTTTCTATTACGTCTGAAAGACGGTGCTCATCTTGATAGTCATTACTTTTCTTGATGGAAAAATCTTTCGTCAAACACAGTTCCTTATGGGGATCAATTCCGATTGATTGAAGAGCTTTCGTGGCACATGCCACTTCACAACCATTCATCGCAACGTACTGAGAGGCTCTCTTCGCTTTGCTGATAATGCCCTCAATACCAAGAGGTAAACCTAGAGCGCAAACATACTGAATGTCTGCCCTCTCCGCTGCCAGTGTACCAGCTGCCTTGACAGTCATGTTGCCCACATTGCAAGCTCCTGAACATGGTAAAACCCCTGTTTCTGTCATATCATGTACGTCTGATGTGTTATTCATACAACTAACCTCCTAAACCGTGATGACAGGTATATGTACCCGTTTTCTCTGATCAGAACTGACACGCCACAATCATGGGAACTTGATTACAAGGATTCTTTCCTCCTTTTCAACTTTTCCATCATCTCATGCATTTTTTGCACTGCCGCCTTCTCACCTTCATCGTCGGGTTCCACCCACGGCCTTGTGACCTTTTGGGTAATCTTCCCGCTCAGGGGTTTGCCGGGATAAGCTCCGGGATCGTATAGTGAGTAGTCCATAAAATCGACCGTTTCCTCCTGATAGCAGGACCACACAGCCTTTCGAATGATTTCGGGGGTTCCCTTGAACTGTAGATCGATCAGTGAGACCTGCTCGAGAAAACGGGTGATGAACTCCATGGGAAG
>CBFDDP010000014.1:0-37767 GCA_965603595.1 uncultured bacterium | reverse complement strand
GGAATATTCAGATTAAGGAGGATAGAGATGCCAGCCTATATCATTGCACTGGAAGTTATCAATGACAGAGATGAGTTCGATAAATATCGAGCTGGTGTTCATGATGTGTTGAAGAAGTATCAGGGTGAGATAATTGTGAGCAATGAAAATGTGGAAATCTTTGAAGGTGAATGGCCATATACCAAAACAGTAGTTGTCCGGTTTCCCTCCGTTGAGCAGGCAAAACGGTGGTATGACTCGGAAGAATATCGGGAAGTTGTACAGCACCGCTTTCGGGCAGCAGTTACGAACCTTATCCTGGTCGACGGAAGGGCCTAGATAACTGTCAGCAATTCGCTGTTCTGCTATCATGAAATCAGTTGAAAAGGAAACCGAGAAATGGATTGAGCAGTTGCGCGATGCGGATGAACGCGGTCTCCAAGAGCTCGAACAATTGCTCGTACATAAGCGTATAGTATGGTTCAGGGAGAATAATGAAATTGTACAGCAACTTAAGGGAGACCTGCTTGAACGGGCGTATCGGCTTTTACTGATGAAAATCGGTATTGATGAGAGCGATGCGCCGGTCATTGAAAAAACCGGCAGGCGCCTGGTGTTTCATTCGAGAAACTTTTGCCCTTCACTGAAAGCCTGCATTGAGCTTGGACTGGACACGCGAAGTGTCTGTAAAAATGTTTTTGAGAAACCTGCAGACATACTGGTGAAGCAGCTGGATCCCAGTCTTCGTTTTAGTCGGAATTACCAATCAATAAGACCCTATTGTGATTTTTGTGAGGAAATGATATCCCTGATTGGTTTTCCAGAAAACCCATCATACCATAAGTGAGATTGCGTTTTAGGTTCAGTGTTATATAATCAGCTCTATCGCGTTTCACTTTCACATAATGAACAGGCTCTTTCAGTATCTATAAGAGAGCGGTATATATGTGGATTGTGTTCATCATGTTTCTTGCTTTCTTACGGTAATGTCAGGATACATTTCAGGAGGTCAGTCATGAACATCTATCTCTTTATCAGCGGTGTACTCCTGGTGCTTTTATCCTTTGCACATGCTCTGTTTGGGGAAATCAACGTTTTCAGGCTTATTATGGCAAGTGATTTGAGTGAGATACTCAAAACAAGTGTGTACGTGCCGTGGCATCAACTTACCTTTATACTCCTGTTTTCCGGAGCCGCAAATATTTATATCTCCTTTAAAACCAAATTGTATCAAATATCTGCCTTCATTGCCATTGTAGTGATTGGAAACCTGCTCACCTTCCTGCTCATAAGTGTCATTCGGAAGAACTGGGAATTGTTGCAGCAGTCGATTGTACAGGAGATAGTGTTCGTCCTTATAATCGCACTGATGATAGCTGGCATTGCTTCGATCAAGAGGAAGGCTCTCTGAGATATTCTCTGCAGTGTCCGGGCTACATGAGGAGGATTTAATGAGTGGAATAGAGATCATAGATACGAATGCTGAAAACATACTTGACTATGGGATCTGCGGGTACAGCAACGTGAAAAGACCAGGATATCTTGAAAAGGTGGAGTGGCTCAGGGAACGCTTTTCAGAGGGAATGAGAATCAAGACCCTCTATTCACATGAGCACGGAACGCAGGGTATGATCGAGTACATTCCGGGTGAGTATTGCTGGAGGCCTGTTGAGGCACGGGGATACATGTTCATTCACTGTATATTCGTCGGATTTAAACGGGCGTACAAGAAAAAGGGATATGCCACCCTCCTGTTGAATGAATGCATACATGATGCACAGAGGAAGAAGATGCACGGGGTGGCCGCCACGACCCGAAAAGGGGCTTTCATGGCTGGAAAGGAACTCTTTGTGAAGAATGGTTTTGTTGTTGTTGATACGGCACCTCCCGATTTCGAATTGCTCGTCAGGAAGTTTGATGAAGACACACCTTCCCCAAGGTTCAAAGGCAATTGGGAGAAAAGGTTGGGTGCATATGAAGAGGGATTGACGATCATCCGAGCAGACCAGTGCCCCTACACCGTGAAGAACGTCAGGGAGATAGCTGAAGTGGCGCAGCGTGATTTCGGCTTACAGCCTAAGGTTGTCACTCTGAAAAACCACAGGGATGCCCAGGGCAGCCCCTGCCCCTTTGGTATTTTTTGTATAGTATACAAGGGGGAAGTGATTGCACATCATCCAATAAGTAAGACGAGGTTCGTGAACATCATGGACAAAATGGTACAGTGATCCGGTTGTGGAAAAAGGAGAGGGAGTACATAACTGCGAGCTCATCGGCTATTGATGAATGGGGATGACCTGAACATGGAAGGTTTGGAGATTAGAATAGTCAGGAACGATGATGATTTAAGCGCAGTGTTCAGGATCCGTGAAGAGGTTTTTATCAAGGGACAGGGTGTTGCAAAAGAAATAGAAATGGACCACCACGACAGCGATGCGGATCACGTCATTGTTCTCCTGCATGGGGAGCCTGTTGGCTGTGCTCGAATTCGTTTTATGCAAAACACGGCGAAACTTGAGAGAATTGCCATCCTGCAAGCTCACAGAGGGAAGCATTACGGCAGGGAGCTTGTAACATTTCTCCTCAATCACTGCGCAGCAAAACGTGTTGAGACTATCTCCATGAATTCTCAATATTATGTGCGTGATTATTACAAGGTGTTTGGATTCAGAGAGGTTGGTGAACCCTTTACAGAGGCAGGTATTAAACACGTCAAGATGGTGTTGATGGATGATGAGACCTGATGGATATCGTATTGCGTGTTCGGCATCGTACGGTATAGACGTGTTAAATTTATACTAAGTTTTCTTGTGTTTTCTGTTATATTATCTACAATAGTTGTAATATCAAATAGAAGGAGGGGAACATGAGCGAGTATCAAGCCTACTGTGTGAAGTGCAAGACCAAGCGCATGATGAAGGATGCACGGGTTGTCACGAATGAAAAGGGTCGTCGGCAGGCAAAAGGTGTATGTCCGGAATGCGGAACCAAGATGAACCTCTTTCTTAAGTCGGAAAAATAGCAACCAAAGAGGCTGCATCCAGTATCAGAGGAGTGCCTTTTTAACAGACAACTATTTCACGAGTAAAATGTCTTTCATGTGAGAGGATGTAATACCTGCGCCCAAAAAATCTGTTGCGTACTGGTTTCATGTCCCGATATAGTATTGGCTGCTCTGTTTCAACGCTGAGCGCGTACTCTCATTTTCTTCCCCTGTTTTCAAGCATACTCCTGACCTCGACAGTTGCGTTTGTATCTCAAAGACATACGTCAAAAGACCGTGAAAGGTGATGCCCATGCGTGTATATTTTGCAGGTTCCATACGTGGCGGCAGACAGGATGCAGACCTGTACAGGGAACTCATTGACTTCATAAAGGGATATGCTGACGTATTGACGGAACATGTCGGTGACCAATCGGTGACGGATACACATGGCGAATGTTACGATACTTCATATATCCATACCAGGGACCTGGACTGGTTGAAACTATCTGACGTTATGATAGCGGAGGTTACCATTCCGAGCCTGGGAGTGGGCTACGAAATTGCAACGGCTATTCATCTGAACAGGAAAGTCCTCTGTCTGTATCATCCGCAGAAGGGCAGGAAACTTTCCGCCATGATTGCTGGCAGTCCTGCTGTAGAGGTATATGCATATACCGACATAGAAGAGGCGAAAAAAGCCATAGCTGCATTCTTGAATGTGGGTGACAGGTAAAAGACGCTGGGCAGTATATTGCTGTGGAAAGCGGTTCATTCAAAGCTTACTGACAGGGTGGGCAGTGTAATGAAATGGACCTTGTACATATTCCTCTTCATGTGTGTTGCATCCTCTCTTTTCGCAAGGAAAATGACCATCAGCTTCTGGCATATTCTTGGCTATCATGCCAAGCCGGTCCTCGAAGAAATGGTTGAGGAGTACAACGAAAGTCAGAGAGACGTTGTGGTGAAACCCGACTTTCAGGGTTTTTTTGAAGACGCCCAGGTCAAGCTGTTGACATCTGCAATTTCAAAAAACCTCCCGGAGGTGGCCCAGGTACCCATCGAGTTTCTTCAGCCTTATGTAGACAACGGCTTTATCCGGCCGATCAACGATGATATACCTGAAGAGTTAAGAAGCGATATCCAGCAAAAGCTGTGGAGCCTGGTTGGGCGTGAAGGAAACATATATGGAATTCCATTCTGCGTTTTCACGGATGTATTTTACTACAATGAGAGCGCATTTCTGAAAGCAGGGCTTGATCCAGACATGCCTCCCGAATCATGGGACCAGATGATCGGCATGGGAAAGCAACTGACGCTCGACACTGACGGTGACGGCGTTCTGGATTCATATGCCTTGACCTTTTACCTCGACGGGATGTATGGGATTGCCCCGATACTGTGGGCCAACGGCGGCAGCTTTTTCACAGATGATGGTATGCGTGTAAATCTCACATCGCAGGAGATGAAGAAGACAATTCTGATGGTTCACGATCTCTTTTTCAAGTACAGAATAATGTCTCAGAAGTGGACGGAATGGGAGAATGCCCAGGCGTTCCTTACCGGAAAGCTTGCCATGGGCTGGTTCATCAGCGCCGGCATTCCTTTCAGTGAACAGAACCTCCCATGGCCTTTGAGGATTGCACATATACCGCGGTTCAACGGCAGGAGATACGCACTGCTGAGCGGAACCGCACTGGTGAATTTTTCGAACAACAGGAAAAAGAGACGGGCCGCGAATGATTTTGCCTGCTGGCTTGTCAAAAAGGAGAATGATGTAAGATTCTTCAGAGACATTGGATTCGTACCTCTTCGAACTTCATCGCTGAACTCACTGGAACTCAAGGCCTTCACCAGGGAAAATCCAAACTACCGCGTTGCCCTCGAGGCTCTGGAGTATGCCAGGCCCCTTCCACACCACCCGGAGTTTCTGAAGATCAATCAGGAGATAAGCAATATGCTCGAGCGTATCATTCTGAACGAGGCAGATCCCATTGAAGAGCTGGAAAAAACTGAAATGGAGATAAATGCGATGCTCCAATGAACTGAGTGAGTATACACTTGCAGCAACCATTTTCCTCAATATGATAATCCAGATGCATTCTATGAAAGGATTTCTGACTTTATATATACATTGGCCTGACGAGATCTGCCAGGGAGATGAGGAGAGGATATGGCAACCGCCAGGAAGGTTCTCGAGAGGCTCAGGGAAAAGGCCCGTGCCGATCAGCTGGATGGCATGGCCCGATACGGAATGGTAACAGAGAATCGTCTCGGGGTTTCGGTTCCGGACATGAGAAGGCTCGCAAAGGAACTTGGAAAGGACCACGGGCTTGCCCTTCAGTTATGGAAAACCGGTGTCCAGGAGGCGAGGATCTTGGCTGCATTGATAGATGAGCCTCATGCGGTCACCGAAGAACAGATGGAGGAGTGGGTGAAGGATTTTAACTCCTGGGATGTCTGTGACCAGGTGTGCATGAATCTCTTTGATAAGACGCCCCATGCGTGGAAGAAAGTCAGGGACTGGTCTGTTCGCGAAGAGGAGTTTGTCAGGCGCGCTGCCTTTTCGCTGATTGCCTGTTTGGCCTGGCACGATAAAAAGGCGGATGATAAGATGTTCGTCAATCTGCTTCCTGTGATTCAGGATGCGGCAACGGATGAGCGTAACTACGTGAAGAAAGCCGTTAACTGGGCGCTCAGGCATATAGGAAAGCGGAACCTCTCCTTGAACAGGGAGGCACTACAGACCGCACGGCTGATACAAAAGATCGATTCACGGGCTGCCCGCTGGATTGCTTCTGATGCAATCAGAGAACTGGAAGGTGAGGCGGTGCAGAGGCGCTTGAAAGGCACATGATGAAACATCCGGAGGAACCATGGGTCCACCCAATCTGAAACACATTGCGGGGAACACTTATATCATTCCTGCACTCGTCATTATGGGGCTTTACGTCCGGGACAACAGAGCGGTACTCATTGACAGCGGCAACGACAAAGAGGCCGGACGACAGGTCCTCAGGATCTTGAACGAGCAGGGCTGGGGCCTCGAGCTCATCATAAACACCCATTCCAATGCGGATCATATCGGTGGAAATCAGTTTCTTCAGAAGAGGACCAACTGCAGGATTGCAGCGACCCGGTTGGAGGCCTCATTCATACAGGACCCCGTGCTGGAACCCGCCTTCCTGTATGGGGGCTTTCCCTTCCGTGATCTTCAGAACAAGTTTCTCATGGCGAAACCTTCAACAGTTACAGACATCATTCCTTCATCGGGGGATGTGCTGGGAACGGGCCTGGAGGCCCACCCCATACCCGGACATTTCTTCGAAATGATCGGCATCAGTACTCCCGACGGAGTGCTCTTTCTTGCCGACTGTCTCTTCCCCGAAAGCATCATTTCCAAGTATCATATTTTCTATCTCTATAACCTTCGGGCACATTTTCAGACGCTGGATACTGTCTCAGCCATGCATGCAGATTGGTACATACCAAGCCATGCAGAGCCGACGCGGGATATAAACCGTCTGCTCGACATCAACAGGGAGAAGATCAACGAGATACTGGAGGTTGTCCAAGACTGCTGCAGGGCCCTTTCCTTCGATGAGATACTCGCCAAGCTGTGTGAAAGATACTCGATTGATCTCAATGCAGAACAGTATGTTCTTGTGGGCAGCACCCTGAAATCCTACCTCTCATACCTGAAGGACGAGGGGAGGGTGGAGTGCCTGTACGGGCAGGGCAGGCTGCTCTGGAAGGCGATGATATGAACATGATGAGCAGTGCGGCTTCTGTTCCGCTTGTGTTGATATCTGTCCGGTACATGCATTTACTGGCAGGGCATTCAGGACTGAAGAACCGCGATCTGAACAGTATGATGCGCACAGGTGCGAAGAATATTTCGAATCCATAGAGGAAGATCAGGAAGAGAGGAATAGGGTGTGTAGTCCCCGTTGAAGGAAGTGACTGTTAGTGGTATACTGAAGCGAGCAGGAGATGTCGGAGCTGGATTCATTGCTGTGGACCTGATTACACTTCATGTATTTGATTCGCGGCCCGAGGCTGAACGGGCCCAGGATTTTTTGACCTCAAAGGGTATTATCTCATATGTTCTCGCCGATGACTGCGGCGGGTTTCGGCCATACCTGGGTTTCACAACAGGTGGGTTCAAGCTGCAGACTCATCGGAATGACTGCGAGGCTGCCCGGGAGTATCTTCACAACATCATGGACATGCCCTAGCGGCAGGCAAGGTTTCTGTACTACTCAATCGATGCGGAGTGGAGATATGACTATTGTATACTGTATCGATACTGATCTCTATGAGGCATTGCTTCGGTTCAGGAATTTGAGTGATGATGAGCATACTCTGCTACGGCAATTCAAATACCTACGGTTTCAACGCTGAGGACGGTTCGCGATTTTCACCGGATATTCGCTGGCCCTCAGTGATGGCGCAGCATCTTGGTGACGGAAAGCGGGTTATAGAGGAGGGATGCAATGGAAGGACCATTTTCGATGTCAGCCCCATTGATGAATCGCTCAACGGCACTGCCTATTTACCCGGGTGCATCGATAGGCATAATCCTGTGGATCTGATCATTATCTACCTTGGCATAAACGATCTCTTTCTCTCTGCGGGTATGACGGTGAGGAAGATCGCTGAGGGACTCATGAGCCTGATCTCCATTTCAGAGGAGCGGTCGAAAAGCCGGGAAGGAAAACCCGCCAGGATACTCATCATTGCTCCGCCGCCGGTCAATCCGGCCATGGCATATCACGACTACTATGCAGAGGAGATCGAGAGCTCACAGCAGTTTGCGCGGGAATACGGAAGAGTGGCGCAGATGTACGACTGCCTCTTCCTCGATGCAGGCAGGGTTATTCAGGCAGTGGAGCTGGATGGTGTTCATCTTGATGCGGATAACCATAAAAAGCTCGGCGCATATGTGGCGGCTTTTTTAGAGGAGAAACTGGAATAAGAGGAGGCGGTTATGGGTGCCGGGAAAGTAAGGGAAGGAGCCATCATTTTCGTACATGCCCTGGCAGGATGGGCGTTGTGCGGTGCAACCATGGGAATCGGTATGGCCACCATGTCCATGCAAACCACACTGATTGTGCATGCGGCACTCGCACCTGTATTTTTTACGGCTCTGTCATTTCTCTATTTCAGCAAGTTCAACTATACGACACCCCTTCAGACAGCGATCATATTCCTTCTCTTCGTGGTGCTGGTTGATTTCTTCGTCGTTGCCCTGCTCATTAACAGGAGCCTGGAGATGTTCACGAGCCCCCTGGGAACCTGGATTCCCTTCGGCCTTATATTTCTCTCCACCTATAGCACTGGCCTGATTGTGGCAAAGGGAAAGGAAAGAGCCGAGTGATGTGTGTACCGGATGTGAAGAACAAATAGCCTGCATGCAGCTGCTTGACCGATGAGGGAAGTGTCATGCAGTGACCATATATCAAGTTGATGTATTTACCGACAAACCTTTTACCGGTAACCCGGCTGGTGTCTGAATTCTGCCTGAACCTGCAGACGGAGTATGGATCGATCTCGATTTTCCCGTTGAACATGACTGTTCATCGCAGTGACATGGTCACATATACAAAAAAGGAGCACTACAAGAGCATGGCTGAGATACCCTTTTCACCTCTACCCGGCTACCCTGATGAGGAGCTTGCTGAGCGTTCCGGACAGTTTTATCGGTTTATGGAACGACGGCGCTCTATCCGCCAGTTTTCGGATCGGCCCATTTCTGAGGAGGCGATCAAGAACTGCATACGAACGGCGGGTACTGCGCCAAGCGGCGCAAATCGGCAGCCCTGGACGTTCGTGCTGGTGAAAGACCCAGTGGTCAAAGGGGCAATAAGGGAGGAAGCGGAACGGATAGAGCGTGGATTCTACGAAAAGCGCGCACCTGAGGAGTGGAAGGATGCACTGAAACCCCTTGGTACGGATTACCGCAAGCCCTTTCTCGAAGGGGCACCCTACCTGATTGCGGTCTTCGTGCAGAAATACGGGATTTCGGAGGACGGTTTAAGGGTAACTCACTACTATGCGCAGAAGTCGGTCGGTATCGCAACGGGGTTTCTCATTACTGCACTGCATCAGCTGGGTATCTCGACACTCACCTATACGCCGAGCTCCATGAATTTTCTTAATGCTATCCTGAAGCGGCCGGAGAACGAACTCCCCTCTCTCCTGCTTGTTGTGGGCTATGCCGATGAAAATGTAAAGGTTCCGGATATCAGACGCAAGTCATTGGAAGAGATAGCCATTATCGTGTGAACACTGCCCCGAAACCTCACTGTATACTGTAGAGCAAGAATCGGGTCGCCACCTTTCCCTGAATTGCCTACTATATTACCAGACCTGCACTAAGGAGGAGAAACCGCTATGTTCATACATGAAGGTGATTATGGCGTTGTCGAAAAGGCGATCAGGTATATTGAAAACTCTTACAGGGAGCAACCCAGTCTGGATGAGATTGCTGACCACGTACATTTGAGCAAGTATCATTTTCAGCGTGTATTTACCCGGTGGGCAGGTATAAGTCCGAAAAAATTCCTCCAGTATCTCACCATCAGCCACGCAAAGAGGCTCCTCGTCGAGTCGAGAAGCGTACTGGACGTCACCTATGAGGTCGGTTTGAGCTCCCCGGGAAGGCTTCACGATTTGTTCGTAAATTTCGAAGCCCTGTCACCGGGAGAATACAAGCGGCGTGGTCGAGGCCTGAGTATAGAGTACGGATTCTGCTCCTCTCCCTTCGGTGTGTGTCTACTTGCCAGAACGGACCGCGGTATTTGCTGGCTGAGCTTCCTTTTGGATGAAAACAGGTCCAGGGCCTGTGCGGATATGCTTCGGTACTGGGATGGTGCCGGGTGTGTGGAAAATCGTGGAGCAGTGCAACCTCTCGCAGAGGAAGTGTTCGGGCCTTTTCAGGGAGAGCAGGGAAACCCTCTGCAGCTTCATCTCAGGGGCACAAGCTTTCAGATCAAGGTCTGGGAAGCGCTCCTCACCGTGCCCTTCGGATACACCACCTCCTATGGCGATATCGCAGCGAAATTAGGCCGGCCCTCCGCTGCCCGTGCAGTGGGAAATGCAGTGGGGAGCAACCCTGTTGCGCTCCTCATTCCCTGTCACCGTGTTATTCGTGAGACGGGCGTGATCGGCAATTATCGCTGGGGAGAGACGAGAAAGAAGCTTCTCATTGGATGGGAGGCTGCGCACAGGGTATGATATCCCTTAAAATGTATCATTTCCATTGGCCCTCACACATCTTTGGGTCGTCGGTGTGGTATTTTTCAAGCATCCTGCTATAATATAGGGTATGGAGGGAAGCATGGACGATACCATTATTACAGACAGTAATGTGGGGAAGCGGCTTGAGAGCATGAAGAAACGCGAAACCCTGCAGCTTCTCTATCAGGGGAAGGCAATTTCGATTACAGCACAGATAACCATCGGCAGGAGCAAAAAGAACAACATCCGTATTAATGACAATCTCGCTTCGAGAAACCATGCCCTGGTCCAGAAGGTAAAGAACGCCTACTACATCAAAGATCTCGACAGTACCAATGGAACCTATGTGAACAACAAGCAGATCCCCAGGGGAAAATATATGAAGCTCCGCAGGAGAGATGTGCTTAAAATTGGAAGGACTGAAATAACGATTGCCTGAAGGGTTTCCCCGAGCTACTCATGTTTATCTGCAAAGTATACCGGCCTTCTTTTTTGGCGATAGCCTTCGGAGACAGTCAAAGTGGAGATCAGAAAGGCAAGGGCGGAGGATGTGCCTGTCATCACCGAGATATACAATGATACTATTGCGCACACAGTCGCAACCTTCGACACGGAACAGAAGACCTTGGAGGAGCAGCGGGAGTGGTTCGACAGTCATGGCGCAAGGTACCCGATCCTGGTAGCTCTGCTGGAAGAGGAAGTGGTCGGCTGGGCGTCATTGAGTTCCTGGTCGGACCGCTGTGCATATGCGGATACAGTGGAAATATCCGTGTATGTACAGGATGGTTTCAGGGGAAGGGGTGTCGGGAAAGAGCTCACGGGGAGGGTCCTGCAGGCCGGTAAGGAGGCCGGACTGCACACCGTTCTTGCACGTATCGAGAGCGGTAATGCGGCGAGTATGCACATCTTCAAGAAGTTCGGGTTTGAGCATGTGGGTGTTATGCGGGAGGTCGGGTTTAAGTTTGGCCGGTTGCTCGATGTGAGCATCATGCAGTTGATCTATCGATGAGGGAGGAACCCGTGAAGCTGGAGAGGGACAGTCTTTCAATCCTGAAGGAGATGCTTGATCTTCTCGATGAGGGATTTTCAAACCTGCCCGACATGGACAGCGAGTATGACCGTGACGCCATGCGTGAGGTCCTACTCGAGGTGGCTGAACGAATGCAGGACAATTTCCCCTATTTCAACCCCCTCTATGCAGGCCAGATGCTCAAACCGCCCCATCCGGTTGCACGGCTCGCCTATATGCTTTCGCTCTGGATCAATCCCAACAATCATGCACTGGATGGCGGCAGGGCAAGCTCCGCCATGGAGAAAGAGGCGGTGGCCGCGATCGCAGGCCTGCTCGGATGGGACGTCCATCTTGGACATTTGACGTCGGGCGGCACCATGGCCAATCTTGAAGCTCTGTGGGTTGCCGGCCGCCTGAAGCCCGATCTCACCATTGTCGCCTCGGAGCAGGCACATTACACGCATGGACGTATTACCGATGTGCTCGGCCTGCCCTTTCAGACGGTCCCCTGCGACACACAGTCGCGGATGGACACGGACGCACTCGAGAGGATGCTCAAGGGGGGAGGTATAGGAGCGGTGGTGGCAACGGCCGGTACAACGGGGACCGGTGCTGTTGACCCCCTGCGGGAGATCCTAGAATTGAGAAAGCGGTTCGGTTTCAGGCTGCATGTGGACGCGGCCTATGGTGGGTACTACATGCTTGCCAGCAATCTGCGGCAGGAGACTTCCACATCGCTGGACTGCCTGCGTGACGCCGACTCCATCGTCATCGACCCGCACAAGCACGGTCTTCAGCCCTACGGATGCGGCTGCGTGCTCTTCAGGGACCCTGGAGTGGGTAGGCACTACAAGCACGACTCACCCTACACCTATTTCAGTTCATCGGAGCTTCATCTCGGGGAGATCAGCCTCGAATGCTCCAGGCCCGGTGCGGCTGCGGTTGCACTGTGGGCCACCCAGAAGCTCTTTCCCATGAAAAGGGGCGGTGACTTTGCAAAAGGCCTGGAGAAATGCAGGGAAGCGGCGATGAATCTCTATATCTGGATGAGGGATGATACCCGCTTTTTCACCTTTCTCGAGCCTGAGCTCGACATTGTGGTATGGGCACCGAAGGCTTCCCGGATCAGTGAGATGTCCCGGCGCTCCACCAGGTTGTTCGAAGATGCGGCCTCCAGAGACCTTCACCTTGCCCTGTTTACGTATCCGACACGACTGATTAAAAATATTCCGCGCTCAATTGAAGTTGATCAGGAGACCCTGACCTGCCTTCGGTCCTGCCTGATGAAACCGGAACATCTTGATTGGGGGCCCAGGATCTGGCAAATTCTTTGTACCCTTTCAGATACACTTCAGTGAGGAGAACCTATAGCATGGACACGATTTATAGAAGACGCAGTATTCGCAAGTACAGCGGGGAACCGGTTTCCGATGAGGTGCTCATGGCCGTTGTAAAGGCAGGTATGAACGCACCTTCGGCGGGAAATCAGCAGCCGTGGCACTTCGTCATCATTGACGAACGGCCCCTGCTTGAGGAAATCACAGAGATACATCCCTATGCGCAGATGCTTCATGAAGCTCCCGCTGCCATACTTGTGTGTGGTGATCTGGATTTGGACAAGCATGTTGGCTATTGGGTGCAGGACTGCTCCGCAGCAGTGGAGAACATGCTGCTCGAGATAGTGGATCAAGGCATGGGCGGGGTCTGGCTCGGTGTGTATCCCCGGGAAGACAGGGTGAGCGGGCTTCGAAAACTCCTCGGCATCCCTGAACGAATCATCCCTTTTGCCCTCATAGCAGTGGGACACCCGGCTGAGCAGAAGGGCCTCAAGGACGAATTTCATGAGGAGCGTATAAGACGCAATCACTGGTAGCATGTTGGGCTGAAATTGGGACTTCCTGTAACAGGCGGCCGCTGTCACAGCGACGGGAGGAGCAGGAAGCAGTTGAAATGATGAAAAACCTGGTTGCGCGTCTGAGAAAGAGGGATAGGGAATGATCTGTAAGCCGGTGACTTCGGAACTGTGGGGAGACATGGAACAGCTCTTCGGCGAACGCGGTGCCTGCGGCGAATGCATGATGAAGAGGAGAGACAAAGGAGATACCTATGTCAGAAAAGCAGATTCGAGTTGAGATGCGGAAGGAGCTTGCAGGAGGTGTCTATACAAACAGCCTGCGTATAACCCATACACCTGAGGAGTTCGTGCTCGATTTTATCATGATCGCTCCACCAGCGGGAGATGTAACTGCCCGGGTCATAACAAGCCCGGGTCACATGAAGAGAATAGTGGCCGCCCTGCAGGAGAATATAGGTAAGTATGAGGAGAAGTATGGTAAGATAAGACCCTCTGTAGAGCCGGCTCAGGAAGGGCAGATCGGATTTAAACCGTGAGGGTGGGTGCTCCGGAAGCAGTGGTGTGTGATTGATAATGTAGAGGATGGGCCATGGGCTTTTACCTGCAGAATGACAATGGCAAGAGACATCAGATGGATAGCATGGAATGGAGGAACATCCTCAGGATGGCACGGAGATACGGCTGGCAGCCCATGGGTACGGAACCGAACAAGGATTATCTGAGTCAGCGAGCGCGAAACCCGGACGGCGGGCATGACAAGGATGTCCTGAATAATATCATCGGAAGCTGGCGCGGCTCCTATCTGACGAAGGAACGGCAGTTCGTCACCTACGCTGATGCCCTTAATATGGCTTTTGCGCTGGAGGACGCGGTGCGTGACAATAGCATCGAGGAGGAGGCGGTCCGTGGTTTTATATCCTTCTGCAAGAAGGGCAGGTTCTCCATTATGTAGCGGGAATCAGCGGATTTCAGGCGCCACCGGATAAGGTATAGCAGAGGCTGGGGTAGCATGAACATAACAATACGGGAAGCCGGGGTTGAGGATGCACCGCTGGTCCATAAACTTATTCGGGAACTTGCCGAGTTTGAAAAGCTGGCACATGAGGTTGAGGCAACCGAGGAATTGCTATGCGACACACTTCTCGGGGCACAATCGGACGCCCATGTTGTCATTGCTGAGGCGGATGGCGAACCGGCCGGTTTTGCCGTGTTCTTTTTCAACTATTCGACTTTTCTGGGACGTCCCGGTCTCTATATCGAGGACCTTTACGTAAAGCCCTCCAGACGGGGTGAGGGTGTCGGGAAGGCTCTTTTCAGTCACTGTGCACGGGTGGCCTGTGAAAAAAAGTGCGGCCGCCTTGAGTTTTCCGTGCTCAACTGGAACCCGGCACGGCGTTTCTACGAGCGACTGGGTGCACGAACCATGGATGACTGGGTCATCTACCGTCTTACGGGGGCGGCGCTCGAAAACGCAACGGGCCTGTAATTATTGGTGAGCGAGGGACGGCATGCTCTGGGGGAATCCCTACATCATTGAGATACTGACTCCGAGGAAAGTGGGTGACAGACCTGTCCGGGAGGACATGGAGATGTTTGCTCACCAGTACGGGCGGGCCCTTTCGTTGGGATGCGCCGTATCTATTCCCGACAATCCGCTGGGAAACCTTCGTTACTCGGCTGCAGACACATTCGACTATCTCGGTCTTCAGGCCGACCCGGAAAAAACACTCATCAACCTGAATACCTTCCACTCAAAAAAAGAACTCGACAGTCTGCTTGAAGTGGCAGTACAGAAGGGGCTGCGGTATTTTCTCGTCATCAGGGGAGACGGAAGCCCTGACCTTCCGAAGCTGCAGCCATGGGACCTTGACGCTGAAGTGAAAATGATAACATCCATCGAGCTCATCCGGTACATCAACAGACGCTATGAAGATGTCTTCTGTACAGGGGCCGCCTTCAATCAGTATAAACCCGAGTCAGTAGAGACAGGGAAGCTTGTGAAAAAGAAATCAGCGGGGGCCCGCTTCATCATCACACAGCCGGTTATGGGAGAAGACCCGCGCATCACCCGCCTCATGGATGAAGATATTCCCCTTATTCTCGAGGCATGGATGTCTCCCAGGATTGACCTCTTTTTGAAAAGTGTGAAGGGACCTGTTGAAAGGGATCTGGACGGATATGATCCGGTGCAAAACCTCAAGATTCTGCACGAAGCATATCCCCGCAGCTCCGTATACCTCTCTATGGTTCATTCCCATTCGGATTGGTCAGCCATACTACCTAGATTGTGAGGTCAGCGCAATGCACATACAGGAAGTGAAGTTTTTATCAGAGAGGTATCCGCAGGTCGATGCGTATCCCTTCAACCTTCGAAATTTCAATATCACCGAGCGTATTGATATCACCACTCCGGTCACCTTTTTCGTCGGCGAAAACGGTACAGGCAAATCCACCCTTATCAGGGCTATTGCGCACCGCTGTGATATTCATATCTGGGAGGCCCCCGGCGGCATGCGGTATGTGGTCAACCCCTATGAGGAGGAACTCTACCGGTATATTGATGTCAGCTGGACAGACGGCATGGTTCCGGGGTCATTTTTCGCCTCTGAAATATTTCGGAACTTCGCAGCTTTCCTCGATGAATGGGCTGTCGCTTCGCCGGAAACACTGGAGTATTTCGGCGGCAGCTCGCTCATGACCCAATCCCATGGGCAGTGCCACATGGCCTTCTTCAAGAGCCGTTTCAGCCGCAAGGGGCTCTACCTCCTCGACGAGCCCGAGAATGCACTATCACCGCAAACGCAGCTGGAGCTCCTTGACGTGCTCGGCGAAGCGAGTGAAACGGGCAAGGCACAGTTCATCATTGCGACCCATTCTCCGCTGCTCCTCGCGCTCCCCGGTGCAACCATACTCAGTTTCGATAAAGAGCCGATTCACCCGGTGGAATACGAAAAGACGAGCCACTACCGTATATACAGGGGTTTTCTCAACAACAGAGGTCGCTATCTCAACAGCCCCTGAGCTCACTGTGCACGTTCCCATAATCTGTCAATCGATCGTGAACAAGTACTCATCGCCGTATTCGCAATGATTTCATGTGTACGCTCTCTCTATTTATACTTTGCTTGATGCATCGCATACATACTACATTATTGATACTAGTGAATGGAGGGAAGAAATGGCAGACACGAAAGATACACTTGTTGTTCTCTGGACGAGTGGAGACCGAGAGGTCGCACTGAAGATGGTGTTCATGTATACCCTGAATGCCAAATTAAAGGGGTGGTGGGAAAAGGTGATCTTTATTGTGTGGGGGCCCTCGGCAAAGCTCCTTGCCGAGGACAGCGAGCTGCAGGAGCACATACGGAAGATGGAAGAGGCGGGCATTGTGCTCGAAGCCTGCAAGAAGTGCTCCGACATGTACGGCGTTTCCGGGGAGCTGGAGCGGATGCACATCGATGTCAAATACATGGGGGAACCCCTGACAGCTTATCTCAAGGAAGGAAAGAGGGTGATCACCTTCTAGGGAAGCGGCGTCTGGGAGGGTTTAGATGGGTGGAGAGGTGCACAGGCGGATTCGGGCCTATCTGCAGGAGAGCGGTGTTCACTTCAGGGAACTGCACCATGAACCAACGAGAACCTCGGAAGAATCCGCACGGGTTCGCGGAGAGGAACTCCGCAACGGGGGAAAGGCCATACTCCTGAAGGTTGACAATGTGTTCAGGCTCTTCGTTTTGAGTGCGGCACGTAAGCTGGATTCCTCCAAGGTGAAACAGCACTTCGGGGTAAAGAGGCTGCGGTTCGCAACAAGGGAAGAGCTCCTGGAACTCACCGGCCTCGAGCCCGGTTCCATCCCACCTTTTGGTTCACCGATCTTCGACATGGAGCTCTTTGTTGATTCATCCATTACAGAGAACGATCGAATCGCCTTCAATGCCGGTTCTCTCACCGATTCGATCATCATGAATGTGAAAGATTATTTGAGGCTCGCAGTACCTGTGATTTTCGATTTCTCGAGCTAGGCATACATGGCATTACTGTGTTGAGAGGATGGAGCATGTGAAAGACATCTTAAGCGGAGGGCTGGCAGTAGAAATGGATCTATCATCAGTGAGGCTGAAGAGCGTTTCGAAAGAGGATGTGCCTGAGATCGTACAGATGGCTGAGAAGATCTGGTGGCACCATTTCCCAGGCATACTATCCGATGAGCAGATACGCTATATGCTCGCAAAGATGTACAGCCCTGAGGTCATGGAAGCGGAGATCGAAGGAGAAAAGGTGGATTACCGGTTCATTCTCTGCAGGGAGGATAAGGTGGGTTTCTGCTCATTTGGTCCTACGGAACATCCCGAAGAGATGAAGATCCACAAGCTCTACATGCTGCCCCGTTTTCAGCGGCATGGATACGGAAGCGGGGCACTGCACTGTATTGAGGAAGAGTGCAGGAAGTCCGGATGCAGGACGATGACCCTCGCGGTCAACAAACACAACAGCAGCGCCATTCAGGCCTATAAGTGCAGGGGTTTCGTTATACAGGAGTCCGTGACCGTGGATATTGGTGGGGGTTTCATTATGGATGATTACATCATGAGGAAGAAACTGGCGTGAAAGGGATCGTGCAGGGGCGAAGGATCCCGGGAGGACGGTATGTTTCATGATAGCAGGGGACCGATCGAGCAATTCTCGTGGGGGAGGTTTGTTGTCTGCGGGAAGGAGCATGGCAAGGTTCATGGTACCAAGATCGGCAAGGGAAAGGACATAAGGCTCATCGGGACAAAGGTTTCGAAGTGGAAGGAGCGGGAAGGGCATCGACTGTCAAAATCAATGATATCGGGTGTCTTCGATGAAAGATTAGATGTACTGATTATCGGCATAGGGGTTGACGGGCTCATTGAATGCCCGGATGAGGTCCTGAAGCACATTAAAAGCCGGGGAATAGAAAGGGTAATTCTTAAGAACACGCCTGATGCATGCAGGATTTACAATGATCTGTACCATGAGGGGAAGAGGGTGGCTCTTCTCGCCCATGGTACCTGTTGACCTGATAAAGGGGTGCGTAATATGGGAGATGAAATGGACGATGCCGGTGTGGATACGTGGAAAGAGGGGTTTTTCATACGCTCCTATGATGTGGACCTGCACGGGAAGGCGTTTCTTCCCGTACTCCTCAGCTTCATGCAGGAAGCAGCCTCTAATCACGTAGACTCACTGCAGGTTGGCTTCTCCCATCTCGAAGAGATGAACCGTTTCTGGGTACTCTCCCGTATCCGCATCGATATTGAAAGATATCCCACATGGGGTGAGCGTGTTCGCCTCCTCACCTGCCATGCCGGACAGGACAGGCTGTTTGGTCTTCGGGAGTTTCGGGTCACCGATGATCAGAAGGAAGTGGTTGTATCTGCCATCAGTGCATGGCTGATGCTTGACCGGAGCACCCGCAGGCCCATCAAACCCAGTGAACTTTACAGTAAGCTGAACATTCCTCTCGGATACTCCCACAACAGCAGGCCGCTCGAGAAGCTGCCGGAAGTCGAAGGCATGGACGGCGAAGCGCAACATCAGGTCCAGTATACCGACCTGGATGTAAACGACCACGTGAACAATGCCAGATACGTTGAGTGGGTCCTGAACACCTATGCGAGACAGCATATACAAGACCACGAAGTGTCGCGGTGCGAGATGAACTTCCTCGCGGAGTGCGGTCATGGCGAGGATATTGTGATTTGTACCGAAAAGCGAGATGATGGGAGCTTTCTACACAGTCTCGTCAAGCGGAATGCAGGCACCGAGGTCTGCCGTGTTCTGCTGGGATGGCGGTCTGTCATTCCTCAGGCATGAAGGAGAGGGAGTCGGCAATACTGCCCAGTATCCCCTCATAGTGTTCCATGAGCTCCGATGGGCCGAGGGCAAACATCGCCACTCCCATGCCGTTGTCGTTCAACACTGCGAGAGCCCGCCCCTTGATAGCCCCCTCACCGCATCGGTGCATGCCCATCCGCTGATGCATACAATGATAGACACACTCAAAAGCAGGCGTCGCATCTCTCATGCGCCTCCTTCAGATTCCCGACCCATTAAAGCATACATGATGATGCATTTCAAGGGCTTGTTGAAAGTCTTCGTGATTTCCCTTGATGAAAAAATTACCATAGAGTACTCTGTCGGCAGAGGAGTGGCGGTATGAAAAGGGAAATACCTGTTCCCATTTCCGGCGGCCTCATGCTCTCCTATCGATGTACTGCGAAGTGCCGGCACTGCATGTACGCCTGCTCGCCTGAGTGGAGCGGAGACTGGCTTGAAACCGGTGACATGGAGAAAATATTATATCAGCTCAAGAACAAGATCGCACCGAGCCCGTTTGGCCCTCAAACTATAAGCCTCAATCACGGGCTCCACTTCACGGGCGGCGAACCTTTTCTCAACTTTCCGCTCCTGTGCACTGCTGTGGAGATGGCACACGACTACGGTATCCCTTCACTGTTCGTAGAAACCAATTGCTTCTGGTGTGTGGATGATGATAGAACCTTGGAAAAACTGACCATTCTGAAAAAGAAGGGCCTTCATGGGATACTCATCTCGGTCAATCCCTTTTACCTCGAGTATGTACCCTTCGAGAGAACAAAGCGGGCGGTGAAATTGAGCTATGAGGTATTTGGTGAAAATACGGCGGTATATCAGGAAGAGTTTTTCCGCAGCTTCACGCGACTTGGCATACGGGGAAGCGTCTGTTTTGATGAGTATTTAAAAATGGAGGACGGATGGCCTGTCTGGGAAAAGGTGGAGTTCTTTTTCATGGGAAGGGCGCCCTACAGTCTCGGCCACAGCTTCGACTCCCTCTTCTCGCGATACCCGGCGCAGACTTTTTTCGATGTTTCATGCGCACCTCCATTTCTGCGAAACTGGCACAACCACTTCGATAATTACGGTAATTTTGTTCCCGGCTACTGTGGCGGCCTAACACTTGGTGACTGTCGCGAGCTCGATCAGCTTCTCGAACGGGGCATCGACGGCGAGCAATATCCCTGTCTTGCCTTTATCGCGGACGGTGATTTCCGTGGGCTCTTCCGGTTCGCCCTTGAAGACGGTTACAGGGAGCGACCCGAGGGCTATTTTTCCAAGTGTCATCTCTGTGTGGACATGAGGAAGCACCTCAATAAACAGGGGGGCTTCGATGAACTCGAGCCTGCGGCATTCTACGAGCAGCTCAAGTGAATAGATGTGCTTCTGCGCAAAGGGGTGCCGCTCGCATACGTATCAGCTGTAATCTGAGCAAAGGGGTGATGGTATGGACAGTTATCAAAAGGTGCTGGTCCTCGATACATCCAGGGGTTTCTACCGCATTAAGCGTTATCGGGTTGGCGATTTTTTTGGACCCGTTGATCTCGGACTTCACCTGACGGCCCACAACTTTTGTCTCAACTTCGGAACTGGCCTCCTTGCTGGGTCTATTTTCCCGGGTTCCAATCGTCTTATATTCACCGGTTTCTCGCCATGCTGGAGCGGTTTCTATATCTCTTCCATGGGAGGTGCCGGTCTTGTATTCGACAACTTGGGAATAAACATGGTTTCTCTGATCGGTAAAGCGCCTGCACCTTCCGTTCTTTATCTCAACAGGGTTCACGGCGAGGAGATCGAGGTTGAGATAATACCATTGGATCTTAGGTCCGTCTGGTCCAGTGGACGGGGAGGAATCTATGCACTGATCGATCAGGTTTTCGAGCAATTGAGCGACAGGTATGAAAACGATCCGCGTATACTTGCCGTTGGACCAGCCGCACAGGCAACTGATTTCGGCGCTATTGCATCGGTTCCTGTTGTCAACGGGAAACTCACTCATGTTGACACCTGGGCTGGACGGGGCGGGCTCGGGAGCAGGATGCTTCAGTGGCACGGAATTGCGGCCGTTATATACGGGGGTACTGTAATTGATGAAGATTTCCGCAACCGCAAAGTCGCCGATGAGTGGTTCGAGAACAAGTTCGATAAGAAGCTTGCGGCAAAGGACTTTGAGGCCACTACAAAGTACCGGTTCGATCCCAAGGTCGGTACGGGAGGCACCTTTGGGGTGAACTTCAGCACACTCGCGGGCAAGATCTTTTCCTTCAACTATCGGAGCATGTACATGGAGGAGGAAGAACGGCAGGCCATTCATGAAAAATTCATCGTGAGCCACTACCTGAAACAGTTCAACGAAGAGACTATCGCAGGCAAGCAGCAGCGGAACTGTGGTGAACCCTGCGTCGCCGTGTGCAAGAAGATGAACAGGGAGTTCAAGAAGGACTATGAACCTTACGAGAGCATGGGACCGCAGTGTGGGGTCTTCGACCAGCGTGCTGCAGAGAAACTGGTACATCACGCGGATATGCTTGGCTTCGATGCCATATCAGTGGGGGGTGTTCTCTCCTGGCTCATGGAGTGTCTGGACCGGGGGCTCCTGAAGCCTAAAGACATCGGTGTGAAGGGTAACCCGGCCTTTTCCAGCAGAGGTTTCAGCATTGAGACCGATTCGATGCACAACGCAGAGCTCGGCGTGCAGATGCTTGACGCCATGATCGAAAAACGGGGCGTTCTCGATTTCTCTGAGGGTGCACGGAAGCTGGCACGACGACTTGCGCGGGAAAGGGGAGAGGAGGTGAAAGACCCCCTTGTGTACAGTGCCTTCGCTCGGGTAGGGTGGATGGTTCCCAACCAGTACTGGACACCAGGCGTTCTCGCACCCATGGCAATCATGGGAAAGTACTACATGTACTATGGGACAGATTTTCTTCCGCCCCGGGAGCTTGGAAGAATGAGTGCAGAGCGCTTCATCAAGGAGCTGAGCATCGATAACATTGGTCTGTGCAGGTTCCACCGGAACTGGGCCGAGGAGATGGTCCCTGAGATCGTTGAGTCCCTGTACGGCATAGGAAAGGCCTATGAACAAAACCTTTCCATCACCGCATCGCGTATCAACAGTCGAAACGCTTCAGTTTTTTGGGAAACGGAACGCAGCATCGATCTTGTACACACATTCCTCAGACGGAAGAGGGACGTGGAGGATGAGAGGGATGATGAACTGATCACGTGGCTCGATTTTTTCGAAAAGGACAGGAGAGAGGCTTCACTGAGCTTCTGGTATGAGGTGCACAAGGGTGTTCATGAGTCATTACGGGAGTTTCGGTGAAGTGGGTTGATTGTGGGGATGAAATTGTCTAAATTTATGATTTTAAAAATGCGCGACAGGTGGTTCCGATCATGAAGCAAAAAACCAGCACGAACGCCGGCATCGGCGGATCTGCAGAAAAGGATTCAGCCTCGAAAGATTTCATACGTGCAATCGTCGAGGATGATCTTAGAACAGGCAAGTATGGCGGACGGGTAGTGACCCGCTTCCCTCCCGAGCCCAACGGATACCTGCATATCGGCCACGCCAAGTCCATCTGCCTCAACTTTGGCATCGCCAGACAGTATGGCGGGGTTTGCCATCTTCGATACGATGACACCAATCCTGCAAAAGAGGATGTGGAGTACATCGATTCTATCAAGGAGGACGTAAGGTGGCTCGGTTTCGATTGGGGAGAGCATGAATACTACGCCTCCGATTATTTTGAGCAGCTGTACGAGTACGCTCTTCAGCTTGTACAGGAGGGCAAGGCATACGTGGACGACCTCTCCGCCGATGAGATACGCGAGTACCGGGGGACCCTGACCAAACCGGGCAGGGAGAGTCCCTTCAGAAACCGTTCCGTTGCTGAGAACATGGATCTTTTCAAACGCATGCATGCAGGTGATTTTGAAGACGGTTCACGAGTATTGCGTGCAAAGATCGACATGGCCTCTCCCAATCTGAATTTACGCGATCCTACCATGTACAGGATCAAAAGGGTTTCACATCACCGGACCGGGGAGAAATGGTGTATTTATCCGATGTACGATTTTACTCACTGCCTCTCCGACTCCATCGAGCGTATCACCCACTCTATCTGCACGCTGGAGTTCGAGAACAACCGCCCCCTGTATGACTGGTTCCTCGACGGGCTCAAAGTGGAATACCACCCCCAGCAGATCGAGTTTGCGCGGCTGAACCTGACCTATATGGTCATGAGCAAGCGAAAGCTGCTCAAACTCGTCGAGGAAGGCCGGGTAAAGGGCTGGGATGACCCACGCATGCCGACCATTTCGGGACTCAGGCGCCGTGGATATACACCGGAGGCCATACGGAACTTCTGCGATGCAATCGGTGTTGCAAAGCGTGACAGCATTGTCGATATAGCACTGCTCGAGCACTATCTCCGGGAGGACCTGAACCGTCGCGCGCTCAGGAGAATGGCAGTGCTCCGCCCGGTTAAGCTCGTTATCGACAATTACCCTGAGGGCAGGGTCGAGGAACTCGAGGCTGAGAACAACCCCGAGGATCCGGCTGCGGGATCCCGCAGCATACCCTTTTCACGGGAGCTCTACATTGAAGGGGATGACTTCCGGGAGGAGCCGCCGTCAAAATGGTTTCGTCTCGCCCCCGGGCGCGAAGTGAGGCTGAAACACGCCTATTATGTGACCTGCACCGATGTGAAGAAGGACGAAGCCACCGGAGAGATCCTTGAGCTTCACTGCAGCTATGATCCGGATACGAGAGGGGGGTGGTCGTCTGACGGCCGGAAGGTCAGGGGGACACTTCACTGGGTCTCGGCCTCTCACGCTCTCGACGCTGAGGTGCGGCAGTACGATCACCTGTTCACTCGCGAGAACCCCGATGAAGCGGAAGATTTTCTGGAAAGCATCAACACCGAGTCACTCCAGGTGCTGGAAGGTGCCAGGGTTGAGCCCAGTCTCAGGGATGCGGTACCTGGAGACAGGTTTCAGTTCCTGCGCCAGGGGTATTTCTGCGTTGACTACGATTCATCCACGGAGCGGCTCATATTCAACAGGACCGCTACACTTCGTGATACCTGGGCGAAGATCGAAAAGGCACAGGGGAGGAGGAGGGCATGAAAAAGATCGGTATTTTTGACGCGCTTCAGGAGACCGTGAAGCACCTCTATGTGAAGCAGGGTGGCACTGGTCTCCTGCTCATTGCAGGCTTCAAGGGCAACCCCATGACCATCGGCTGGGGCACCATCGGCATCATCTGGAAGATACCGATATTTACCGTACTCGTACGACCGTCGCGGTACACCCATGAGCTGATCGAGGAGTCGGGAGCCTTCTCTGTCAATGTGCTCTCTGACGAATACGCCGAACAGATTCTCTACTGCGGCAGCCATTCGGGACGAGACGGGGACAAAATAAGGTATTGCGGCTTTACGCTCGAGAAGGGACATTCCATATCCATTCCCCATCTGAAGCAGGCCTCAGTGGTATATGAGTGTAGGATTGTGCACAGGAACAATGTTATTGGTGAAGCGTTGAAGGAATCAATATACGAACATTACTATGATCAGGGGGATCTTCACACCCTCTACTTTGGCGAAATACTGGCCGTGTTCAGGGAGGAGTGATCTTGAAGCGTGTTGTCCTCCTTTCCGGTGCGTTGATTTTTGCAGTCCTTCTGTTCTATGGGTGTGCGAGTATTGACCGGGGTTCGATAGGTTTCGACAAAGCGGAAGGCAGGGAGAAGAAGGCTTCGGTCAAGCCGCGTGATGAGCGGGAGTTTTCCGAGATCCGCGCTGCCTACGACCTCGAGTCGATACTGATTCCCGTTCTTCAGTACAACAACCTTGCCCTGAGTTTCGACTACTTTCCCCAGTTTGCATGGGACAGCGACGTCATCTTTCCCCAATATCTGGGAAAAATTTTCATGGTGGAGAACAGCCCTTTCCGGCCTGGTGAAGGTACTGTTCTCACTGCAGGGTACGAGGGACTGGGCACGGAGCTTCGCATCGAGCGCACCCTCCTGAGCAGGGAGCCGGACGGTGACTGGTGGAAGATAGAGCAGACATACTTCGATAACACCATATACTATGAGGTGCTCATCTCGGATTCCGGAGATCCTGTACGCATCCGTTACAGAGACCCTGAAACCAACAAACCCCACGAGGTTGCATCGCCGATTGCCTTTGAGCATGAAGTCATGGATGATAGCTCGATGGGAGATGGTGCTCCGGAGAATGGGAAGCCCGGGCTCGAGGAGTTGCGAGCACAGGAGCTGTCCAGGGAGTGGAGTTATGCCTTCAATGAACCCGCCATCCTGGGGGAGGAGATCATCGAGGTTGCTGCAGGACGGTTCATGACCGTACATGTGAGAGATGCTTATGACGATGAGTACACTACAGGAGCAGACTACTGGATCTCTCCCGATGTCCCCGGAAGCATTGTCAGGATTGTGTACAGCAGCCCCGGGCAGGAGTCCTACGTGATTGAGCTTCAGGAGCTGACGGTTGGCAATGCGTCGATGATCGATACATCGGAGATTGTGGAAGGTCTGTATGACGGGGGTGATTCTGAGGGGAGCCCATCGGAGCCCCTCCACATTACTGTGGGCGAGCCGCATTTCGGATGGGTTGGACCGGGTGGAACGAGCTATTACCGGGTAGCTGCTGAGAAAAGGGCGGATTTATATATTAGGGTGGAGGACCTTGACGGAACAGCGGAGCTTTATTACTATGGCGGAGATTTCACCTTTTTCGACTGGCGTACTTCCAGTTCCGGCAGTGAACTTTCCGCAGAGGAGTATTTCGTTGAACCGGGCATCAATCTATTCTTCACTGTTGTGAACCCCGGTGACGGGGATGGTAGTAGCTACAGGATTACCGTAACTGAGGATGTCTTTCTTTCACCCATCGGGGTCGGTATGCGGGGAGAGATATACTACCGCGCGAGGGAGCTCAAGCCGGGCAGGACCTATACCGAAATTCTCGACATTGACGGTTTGAGCTACTACATGACGAGGGTCACGAGGGGGCGTCACCTTAGAATTACAGCATCGGATCTTCCCCCCAGTGTGGAAGTCGTCTGGTTCGAGGCTTCAGGGGGTTCCTTTTCGGGTGTATACGCCTACCGTGAAAACAGCACGAACATTATTGAGATCACCGCTGTGGCACCGGGAACGGAGTGCTACTTTTACGTAGTCGGAGATACTGAAAAAACCCCGCTTGGAAGCAGCTTCTCCTTTTCAATCGAGGAATATACGCGTTGATGGCACCGTTGTTCTGAACACAGATAAAGAGAACCTTACGTTTCATGGTGCTGTGACTCTCCTTTTACGTGAAGTGCACAGGAATAGGTTGTGTTGTTTTTAGAAAACGGATAGTATGAGAAACCCTGCCCCTATATCCAGGTATGAACGCATACCCCTCCTGAGGGCAGGTTTCCTGCAGTGTTTCTTTTTCATCGCCACCGGTGCAGGTCTGCCCTTTTTCAGCCTGTACTTTAAAAGGGTACTGACAACAGATCAAAATGTGCCGGCCTATTATCTGATCGGCACCGTTTTTTTCATACAATCGACGCTGGGTATCCTGTCAACTCCCCTGGCCGGATTCATCTGCGATAAATTCAGGATCGAGAATCGCCTGCTCATGCTGCTGTCTCTCGTCGTCGCACTGAGCGCAGGAATACTTGCAGTTCCAGGATTCGGGTATGCGGCTGTGTGGCCACTCCAGCTTCGATTTCTCCTTATCCTGGGGGGATTTATTCTAAACGGTCTCTTTGTCAAACCCATACTTCCGCTCATTGATACCGAGACATTGAACGTACTGCACAACAGGTTCAACAGCGCTCTGTGGTATGGCAGGATACGTATGTTCGGCTCGCTCGGTTGGGTCATCGGGGCTTCCTTGTTCGGGCTCATTCTCAGTCACACGGACCGACTGAGCCATTCAGTTATTGGGTATGGCACGGGTTTCCTTGTTCTTGCACTTATCGCCTCGAGCGGTTTCAGAGAAGTTATTACACCGGTTCGGATTCCGTGGGGGCATCTGAAACGGGACCGTATGTTCCAGCGTTTTCTCGTTTTTGTCTTTTTCAATGCAATCGGCCTGCTCAGTTCATTTATCTTCACGAGCTTTTTCATGGATGATTGGGGAGCGGGCTATCTGGTCATCGGTATCTCCATCGGACTTGCAGCGATTCCCGAGATTCCGATCATGTTCTTTTCAAAGCGAATCATCGAATCCCTGGGAAACCGCTGGATGATCGTAACGGGTGTATTGATCGAGGTGTTGAAGCTCGCAATCTTTGTGTATATCGCCCATTCAGGGAAAACCTGGTTGTTCATTCCGGTGCAGATGCTTCACGGTGTCGGCTATTCGCTGCAACTGACGGGAGAAATCGATCTGATCGATCGACAGGCCCATGAGCACATGCGCGCTATCTATCAGAGCCTCTTCCATGTGTTCATGTACATGGCGGCAGCCGTGGGGAGTCTTTTCGCATCCTTTGTCCTGAAGAAACTCGGGTCGAGCTGGCTCATGGGTATTGATGGTGCTATTCTTTTGCTGTCAGCCATTTATTTTACCGCTCTGGTAGGGGGACATGGCCCCTTTCAGAGTCCAGCTTCCCGGTGAAAGGGCCGGACGCTGGATGTTTTTTGCTTTCCCGGTGGATGAGGGACGTTAATGTTATGGTGAGGGCCCTAGAATCTACCAGCATGATTCCGAGCCTTTCAACAATTTCTTAAACCATATATCCTGAGTTAATGGAGTGTATAATGGCTAGAATAATCACTCTGTCGGTTTTACTCTCTCTTCTCCTGCCGGTACCCGTTGTCGTGACGGGAAGCGAACGGGAAAATCTGGACTATGCCCAGGTCATCAGGGTACGGGCTGTGCAGATGGACAGTGAGCTCTGGAGATTCGATGTCACGGTACGACACAACGATGAGGGCTGGGAGCACTATGCCGATGCATGGCAGGTAGTCAGGCCGTCGGATGGGGAAGTGCTCGCTGAACGGGTGCTTGCCCACCCCCATGTGAATGAGCAACCCTTTACCCGGAGCCAGAGCGGTGTGCGCATTCCAGGGGAGCTCACCGTTGTTACCGTACGTGCAAAGTGTAATGTACACGGATTCGGCGGCAGGGAAGTGACTGTCGACCTGAGCCGTGCAAGGGGTGATAATTACGAGGTGATTCCACTGAACAAGTAGATGACATGACAGAAGGCAGGATCGACCCCAGGGGCATTGTTGTTATCGGCGTTTTTTTTGTCTCCTTTTCAGCCATACTGGTGCGGCTGTCAGACGCGCCGCCGCTCATTATTGCCATCTATCGGCTCGGGATCAGCACCCTGCTCCTCCTCCCGGTATTCCTCCGCAACATTGGAAAAGAACACGGCTGGCTCAAGGGCCGGACCCTCCTGCTCTGCATTTTGAGCGGGGCCAGTCTCGCTCTTCATTTCTACACCTGGTTCGTATCGCTTCGTCTTACATCGGTTGCTTCCGCTGCGGTACTGGTCAACACCCATCCCATTTTCATTGTCATCGGAAGTGTCATTTTTCTGAAAGAGCGTATCGACAGGAGAGCGCTGCCTTTTATCGCCGCAACCTTTATCGGCAGCATCATTATTGCATTGGGGGATTACAGCCACGGGAGCCGGAGCCTCTACGGCGACATCATGGCACTGCTCGGGGCATTCTTTGTATCAGTGTATATTTTGATCGGCAGGACCGTGCGGAAGCGAGTCTCCCTCCCTCGGTACGCTTTTACCGTGTACGGTATCAGTACTGCTGTCCTGCTCCTGTTCGATCTCTTCACCGGAACACCGCTCTATCCCTATGCACCGAGAGAGTTTCTCATCTTTTTTCTCCTTGCACTGGTCTGTACCATCGGCGGACACACTGTCTTCAACTGGGCCCTCCGTTATGTGGAACCGTCATTTGTCTCGACTGCAGTTCTCGGTGAACCTGTCTTTGCGTCGATTCTCGCCCTTTTCATATT
The DNA here is from genome assembly GCA_965603595.1 of uncultured bacterium. Taxonomy (GTDB): domain Bacteria; phylum Spirochaetota; class B62-G9; order B62-G9; family DRHN01; genus JAGLSF01. The sequence continues at coordinate 8,851 of CBFDDP010000014.1, read as the reverse complement.
CAGGGAAACACCGTCTCTCTACACACTCCTTGGCGGCGTGCTGGTTATCGCCGGCATCTTTTTCTTTATACGGATAACGAGGAAAACCCCGGCAGGTGCGTAGCCGATCCGCTGTACGTTGCATGTCTGAAACCTCCGCAAGTTGGTGCCAAATCGCTCAATATGATTTATGTTATAGGATGCAGGGTATACATATAAGGTCTGGAGGAGAGGAATGTCAGGTGGCGTTGAAAGTGATGTCCTGTTTCATGAGGTGCAGGAGTTCAGACGGCTCTGGTTTGCTCTGCTCATCTTCCCCGGATCGGCAGTCCTTATCGGCATATTCAGTTACGGGATGTATCGCCAGCTCGGCAGGGGTATTTCCTTCGGAAGCGACCCCATGCCGGATCTCCTGCTCTGGGTTCTGGGGCCCTTCATGATACTGCTCGGCTGCTTTCTGATCTTCATATTCCTCACCATGAGACTCATGATTACGGTCAAAAAAGGAGGGCTGTACGTACGGTACGTGCCCTTTGTGAACCGACGGATTGCATTTGTGGACATAGAGAGATGTGAGGCGAGGACGTACAATCCGCTTAGAGAGTACGGGGGATGGGGTATACGTGGAGGTAAAAACCGAAGAGCTTACAATGTACGCGGAAACAGGGGAGTACAGTTGTTCTTTAAGAACGGCTCGAGTCTGCTCATCGGGTCACAGAGGGCCGATGAACTGGCAGGGGCAATAGGAAGCATGATATAGGGATGGGGGTAATGATGGGAGTTGGAGGAGAATTCATTGAAAAAACCAAGTACCACAACCTCAGTCCATCGGACCAGATGCGTGGTCAGTCGCCACCTGCACTGGAGCTCGGGCATGACCAGGGTTTACCGGCTTTCGAGCTTCCGGGCCCCGGCAGCATACAGGTGCATGCAGTTGATATACGTACAGCTATTGAAGAGAGGAGGAGTGTTCGGCGCTATGCGGCCGCTCCCCTCATGCTCGACGAGCTCTCCTATCTACTCTGGTGCACACAGGGCGTCAAGCAGGTTGTGCACGGCACGGCCACGATGAGGACTGTCCCATCCGCCGGCGCACGGCACGCCTTTGAAAGTTATTTGCTGGTGAACAATGTGCAGGACCTGGCGCCCGGTATTTACCGTTACCTTGCACTCACGCACAGGCTTGTACAGGTTGACATCTCACCCGGTACTTCAGATCGCATGGTGGCGGCATGTCTCGGTCAGGAGTTTGTCAGCACCTGCGCAGTGGCCTTTATATGGGTGGCTGTACCCTACCGAATGACATGGAGATACAGCGACCGGGGGTATCGATACCTGTACATAGACGCAGGTCATGTGGCACAGAACCTCTATTTGAGTGCACGGTCGGTAGACTGCGGCGTCTGTGCCATTGCAGCTTTCTCAGACGATGACATGAACCAGTTACTCGGCCTCGACGGTGAAAACCAGTTCGTCATTTACCTTGCAACGACAGGCAAGGTCTGATTCAAACCGGTTCATTTCCCATGATGATTACTCCGCACAATCTTTGGTAACCGTTCATCTGTCCGATATACATAGTGTGGCATAGTCTTCCCAGGGAGATCGCCCCTATGAAAAAGAGAGTTGGTTGCGCCGTCATCGGCCTCGGAAGAATCGGCACGCTTCTCGAAGAGGACAGCCTTCGCGAGAAGCCCTGCACCCATGCAGGAGCGATCCATGCTGACCCCGACTCCATGCTCCTCGGGGGCTGCGATATCGATGAGAAGCGGTGCAGGACCTTTTCGGAGAGGTGGAATGGGGTGCCGGTATTTAGCAGGGTGGATGACCTCATCGAGGCGGTGAATCCAGATATCGTCTGTGTGGCAACACCACCTGAGACCCATCTCCCCATAATTGAGTCGGTTCTTCAGACCAGTGTCAGGCTTGTTATCTGTGAAAAACCGCTTGCCCCAAAGGCTGCAGAAGCTGCGCAAATCGCCCGATATCATCAGGGCGGCAGGGTGAAGATAATGACGAACCATGAGCGGCGCTATTCGGCGGATTATCTCAGGGTACGGGACCATATTGTTTCCCATACCTTTGGTGAGCTGCTTTCTATTGGCTCGCGAGTCTACATGGGAGAGCGGAGGCCTGTGCTCGAGATGATACTCGACGACGGTACCCATCTCATCGACATACTCCGTTTTCTGACGGGGTCGGAACTCACCGATGTCCACGCCGAACTGCTGGAGGGGGATAGAGGAGACACCCTCTTTGTTCGGTGCAATGGTGGTGCTGTTCCCCTCTGGATGGAGTTTGGGGCCGGCCGCGACCACATAGTGTTTGAACTCGACCTCAGCTTCTCGGAAGGCAGGATCAGAATCGGAAACGGGCTCTATGAGGAGTACATGAGTGATAACAGCCCCTATTACGAGCATATGAAATCCCTCATCCCGACCGGTGCAGAAGGCCCCCGGCAGACCGGGTACTTTTCAAACATGCTTCGTGACGCAGTGGCATGTGCGATTGACGTGAGCAGAGAGCCCCGTTCGACAGCTGTGGACGGTTATCGCAGCATACAGTTCATAGACAGGGTGAGAGAGCTCGTGGGCATGTATGAGAAGTTGTATTTCTGTTGATTCCTGCTCTTACCCGTGCTACCCTTTCACAATCTCTCCAGTACAGGTGCATTTCTTGTGGCAACTGCCTTCACCATGAGAGTTCGGAACATCATCTCCGTCATACCTGAAGGACGGGTTGCCTCATACGGACAAATCGCCGCACTCGCGGGCAACATTCGAGCCGCCCGGCAGGTAGCATGGATACTGCACTCGTCCTCAGAGGCTTTTGAGCTTCCCTGGCATCGGGTTGTCGGTATCCGGGGGAGGATATCACTTCCGCAGGGCCGTGGATACGAGGAACAGCGGGCACTGCTCATGAACGAGGGTGTGAACTTTGACAACGAGGACCGTATAGACATGAGCCGGTTCCGGTGGGATCCGGGACATATTGACGCTGTGAGTGGACAATAGCAGTGATATGGACTACACCTGAAGGTGAAAGAGTGGAGAATGTGTGCTGCAGGCAGGCGGGAAACGATATGTTCAGAGAGATACTCCGTCTGATTAAGTAACGTGAAAGGCAAGGAGCATGTTTGAACCTGCGTCAACACCTCCGTCGATGGAAACAGAAGGGGACCTGTGGTTTGGTTTTCGGGGTGACGAATTGCTGGTGCGTTTCAGCGGGGAGGACGCGGAAATCCCAACGGCGGGAATTCTCGCCTCGAGAAATATCGAACCCCTCCACCGGCAGTATCTCGGGTCTTTAAACGGAAAACACTGCTTTGCGGTAGGCCTGGAGGATACCATGCTGGTTCCCGAAGGTATGGTGCTCAAAAACCTTCGCCGTCTGTACGGTGCACTGGATGACGAGCTTTTTTGGATCGGGGGCCGCGGGTTTCAGCTCATCAACTGGGACAGAATAACTCAGTTCTGCGGACGCTGTGGCCACCGAACGGAGAACAGCAAAAGTGAACGGGCAAAGGTGTGTCCAGCCTGCGAACTGAGGAATTACCCTCGCATATCACCTGCTGTTATCGTGGCGGTGACGAGAGATGACCGTATACTCCTGGCACGCGCCTTTCGTTTTCCCGTGAAACTCTACAGTGTTATTGCCGGTTTTGTCGAGCCTGGAGAGACGCTCGAGCAGTGCATTCGAAGGGAAATCAGGGAGGAGGTTAATGTGGAGGTGCGTGATATCCGTTATTTTGGAAGTCAGCCCTGGCCTTTTCCCCATTCGCTGATGATCGCCTTTACCGCAGAGTATGCAGGGGGAAAGATACGCATCGATAACAGGGAAATCATGGATGCGGGATGGTTTGGTGCCCAAGAGCTTCCTTCCATTCCTGACAAGGTGAGTATCGCGCGACGTTTGATTGACTGGTTCGTACAGAAGCATACCTGAAGGGATTTCAGTGACAGATCCCCTCCCACCAACGCACCCACCAAGTTCATGGGTTCTGGCATGCTCCCGATCATCTGTGTGCCACACATACAGTGAGGAGGCTGTAACAGTCCCCTGAGTATACCTAGTGTGGATTGTAGGGGGTGAGGAAGGGGTGCCGCTTCGATCTGCCGGCAGTAAAGAGGTACACCTGGCCCACAAAAGAGGGCCCGGCTCTTGATGATCATCTGGCGCTATGATGTGTTATACTTGGAGAGCCGGGAACTCTTCTGTGAGCCAATCATCTCTCTGGTGATCGAAAATCCTCGTATGGCTAGAAGATAAGCGTAATAGCACCGATGTCAAGGAAATTCACAATTTTTTAACAATATACCCTTCAGTTTACGAATTACCCGGTTTGTTTTATTATTCGCCTTTTGATGTGTGGTACAGACCAGATGATTGAAAAATATATCTGCGAAATTACCGCATCGCTCACCGCCTGCTGCTGTACTGTTCAAGGGCGGGTGACAGTGAAGGAAGTACTAAGAGCACTCTACGTGGGGGGAGGAAGATAGCAATGAGTGATACACGCATATTGTCCTGGAATGTGAACGGTATACGTGCCGTGTACAAAAAGGGGTTTATTGAATGGTTTTTGCGAGAGAAGCCCGACATTGTCTGCATTCAGGAGACAAAGGCCTGGGAGGAACAGCTCGTCGAGGAGCTGCGAAAACCGGAGGGATATTTTTCCTATTTCGCGGAAGCTGAGCGAAAGGGATACAGTGGTGTGGCTCTATACACCAGGGTTGAGCCCCTGCAGGTGCGAACCGGTTTTGGCAATGACAGATTCGGCGCAGAGGGGAGGACGCTGGCCGCCGATTTCGGTGACTTCATGCTGTACAATGTGTATTTTCCGAACGGAAAGGCGTCGAAGGAACGGCTTCAGTACAAGATGGATTTTTACGATGCCTTCCTGGATCATGTGAAGGAACTGCAGCAAAAGGGCCGGAAGATGGTGGTGTGTGGTGATGTGAACACTGCTCATCGTGAGATTGACCTTGCACGCCCCAGGGAGAATGAAAATGTCTCGGGCTTCCTTCCGGAGGAGCGTACATGGATCGACCGTTTGCTCCAGGTCGGATTCACCGATACCTTTCGTATATTCAACGATCAACCGGGCCAGTACACCTGGTGGGACATGAAGACGAGGGCGCGTGACCGAAACATAGGATGGCGTATCGACTACTTCTTTGTCAGTGATAATTTGACGGAGGCTGTCCGCTCAGCCCGCATCCTCTCCGATGTACAGGGGTCAGACCATTGTCCCATTGACATTGAACTGTCACTGTAATTCCAGAGTTTGGGGTTTTGCATAGAGGCTTCCCATTCTCAACTCTCAAAGCTTCTGAAGCAGTTTGTCGAACTTGGCTCCCGTCTCTTCGGACTCATGGAGCCGATCCTCGAGCAATGCATAGAGCTCCTCGACCCGTGCTTTGAGCCGGTGATTTTCCATGGATAATCGTTGTATACGCTCACCGGTTCCGCCGGCTGAAGCATCGATAAGAGCCTTGTTGTTTTCGGCAAGGTGTCCTTCTGCCTTTTCTATCTCCTCCTCCAATGCAGATATGCGTTGTTTGATCTGTTTCAGAGCTCGTGACCGTTCACGAATAATTTCAGCACGCTTTACCCGGCGTTCCCTTTGTACCGGTTTGGCCTTCCTCTCCTGTGACGTTGATCCATTCAATGTTCCCTCGTCTTCCCAGCCGCGCCGGTCGAGGAAGTCCTGATAACTCCCCTCGAAGAGAAAGGGACGGGGACCGTCGAACACTACAAGCCTTGTGGTCAGAGTGTGAAGGAACATCTCGTTGTGTGTGGCGATCAGCACCGCGCCGTCGAAGCGGTCTATGGCCGACATGAGCGAATCACAGGATTCCATGTCCAGATGGTTGGTTGGCTCGTCGAGTATGAGCAGATTGACAGGTGTAAGAAGTATCTTTCCAAGCAGGACCCTGCTCTTCTCGCCGCCTGACAGTACACCGATCCGTTTTTCTGAAAGCCCCCCACCGAACATCATAGCGCCGCATACATCCATTATGTCACGTTTCGTCAAACCAGTGCTGACCGATCCCAGTTCCTCCTCTACCGTGTGATCGTCGTGTAGAAGGCCGATGTGCATCTGACCGAAATATCCGATGGATAGGGCTGTATGGAGTCTGATTGATCCGCTCCGTGGCTGAAGCTCTCCAGCCAATACCTTCAACAGGGTTGATTTACCCTTGCCATTCTTTCCAATGATGCCGATTCGGTCATTGCGGGCAACGGTGAGGGAAAATTCCTCGAAGAGCGGGTCTGCCCGAGTGTAGGAGAAACCGATATTACCGGTGTGGAGGAGGAATTTGGCGTCGATCGGCTTGCTGCGAAAGGAAAAGTCGAATGTCTCAATTCGCTCGAGCTTTTCGAGATGAACCTTTCTCTGCAGAGATTTGATCCTGGACTGTACAAGCCGGGCAAGAGTGGCCTTCGCCCTGAAGCGATGTATGAATATTTCAATCTCCCGCTGCCTCTTCTCATCATTGATACGTGTCTTTTCGTGTATCTCTTCCTCCTTTGCGATCTGTTCGTACATCTTTGTCGTATTTCCGCTGACCTTTCTGATCCTGTTCCTGTGTATCATCATCGTGTGGGTGGTGATGCTGTCCATGAAGCTCCGATCGTGGGTAATGACCACCAGTTCGCCGGGCCATGATCGGAGGAAGCGTTCGAGCCAGCGAATGGAGATGATATCGAGGTAGTTGGTTGGTTCGTCGAGGAGCAGGAGGTTCCCTCCTGCGATGAGTGTACCGGCCAGTTTGAGCCTGACCTGATAACCTCCGGAAAGCTCTGAGGGGATGAGCCCGAACTGCTTTATGGAGAAACCGAGACCTGAAAGAACCTTTTCGGCCCGCCAAATGTCATATTTCTGATCCGGTCTCAGTGAGAGGCATGCCTCCTCAAGCACCCTGTCGCCTGTGAAGGAAAGCTTCTGCTGCATGTATCCAACGGTGTAGTCCCGGGGCATACTGATCGTACCCTCATCAGCGCTTATCTGACCGCACAAAAGGTTGAGGAGGGTTGTCTTGCCGCTTCCGTTGCGCCCCACGAGGCCAACCTTTTCACCCTTGCCAATGGTGAAATTCACGTCATCGAACAGAAGATGATTTCCGAAGGAGATTCGAATGTTTGCAGCCTGTATCATGGGTGATAAGATACAGCAGGTGTTGAAGACATCGTAGTTAATTCGTGCATGTCCACGGTTTTGTCTGCATATCAGACATGGTTAAATGTACTGAGATGTATTGCTGCCATATGATACAATGACGTATATTTCAATGTCGTGGGCGGGGGATTTGAGGGTGAATATCTCCATATGTGATGGCCTTTTTACCGTGTGCAGGCTGGCTCCCGGGGATGAGCTTCCTGCATGGAGTGCTACATCAGATTTTATTTCGGTGACAAGAAGCCCTGATGAGCTCTCAATTGTGTGCTGTCAGCACCTTGTGCCACAGGAGATACAGTGCAGCAGGAACTGGCGTCTGATGCGCATCGATGGGGATCTCGATTTACAGATGATCGGTGTTTTGAGTGGGCTGCTTGCGCCTCTTGCGAGGGCAGGTGTGAGCGTTTTTGTCCTATCGACCTATGATACCGACTATTTCATGGTTCCCGCACAGGTGCTGGGACAGGCGGCAGAGGTACTGAAGGACGAGGGGCACCGAGTCATCGGAGAGAAATAAATGAGCATGGAATGGGGCGTTTCATACTGGAACATATTTTGCTTTTTATTTTATGCAAATTTGTTACATTAACAGGTAACTTCCACACCGGTATAAATCCTCGCGGGCGTGTGTGATCATCATTGACGAAATGAGGAGCAGGGGAAGGATCTATGAAGCAGATCGATTGGGACAACCTGGGATTCGATATCAATCCTGCTGAAAAGATGTTTGTGGCCCGCCATACAAAGGGAGCATGGGACAGTGGTGAAATTGTAGACTATGGCACCATTCAGATTTTTCCCTCCGCCGTGATACTCAACTACGGCCAGGGTCTCTTCGAGGGAATGAAGGCATACCGTACGAAGGGTAATCGCATCGCCATATTCCAGCCCCACGCGAACGCGAGGAGACTCAACGATGGCTGCAGAAGGCTGTGTATGCCCGAGCTTGATGAGGATTTCTTCGTGGAGTCGATCAAGGCCCTGGTACGGGAAAACAGGGACTATGTGCCTCCCTACGGAAAGGGTGACCTCTATATCAGGCCCATACTTTTCGGCTCCGGCCAGATGCTCGGTGTCTCACCGGCAACCGAGTATATGTTCATTATCTTCATGTCACCTGTCGGACCCTACTTCAAGGGAGGATTCAGCGGCATTCATCTGCAGATACGCACGGACTATCACCGGGCATCGCTCTTCGGTACAGGTGGAGTCAAAGCTGTGGGTAACTATGCCGCTTCACTCATGCCCAAGGCTCTTGCCAGAGACGAAGGTTTCGATGAGGTGCTCTACCTCGATGCCCGCTGTTCAACCTACGTGGAGGAGGTTGGTTCCGCCAACTTTTTCCTCATCAAGAACGGTATCCTCTCTACACCGCAGCTTGGAGGATCAATTCTGCCGGGAACGACTCGTAAGGAAGTTCTCATGCTCGCAGAACACAGCTTTAAACTGATTCCCCAGGATAGGGATATCCGCTATGATGAACTTTTCACCGCTGAGGAGCTATTCTGCACCGGTACCGCTGCGGTCATTACACCGATTCTGTCCGTGACCTATGAGGGAAAGTCCCATACCATCGGTAATGGAAAGCCGGGTGTATTGACAGAAAAACTCTACGATGAGCTCAAGGGCATTCAACTCGGTGAACGTCCCGATATTTTTAACTGGCTCACCTACATCGATTGACTGCTC
>CBFDDP010000013.1:0-41432 GCA_965603595.1 uncultured bacterium | reverse complement strand
TGGTATATATGGAGCGTATACGCTGGGTGCAAATAATGTAGCAAATTCTACTGGGATATTTGTAAAGGCAGGACTGTTGTCACCAACCATGGCGACGCTGATTGGGGGTTTATCAATAGGTTTAGGTGTACTCACCTTTAGTAAACGAGTAATGATGACTGTAGGAAAGAGGATCACTGAGATGAGTGATCTTGCAGCACTTGCTGCCGTTTTGGGACAGGATGTAACGGTCCACATATTTACCTGGGTGGGTGTACCAGTGTCCACTTCCCAGGCAATTGTTGGAGCCGTTTTGGGCGTAGGACTGGTAAAATCGTCCAGAGCGGTGAACCTCAAGGTTTTAGGGAATATTGGATTTGGGTGGATAAGCACACCGACAGCTTCTTTTATCATTACTTTTATTCTGCTCAGGATTTACTCAATGCTCTTTTGATGGGCAAGCTTTATAAACCAATGGTACTAATGAGCCTGTTTCAGTCAGCATTGGATAGTTGGGTAAGAATACATTGAGTGGAAAGATGAGGGGGCAATCTTTTGGCATGCGATAAAAAAGTTTGGAGGGCCACATAATAGAAAATGATTCTTGGCAAATCAAAATGGAAAAATTAATTTCGGATTTGATGCTCACTCTTGATAATAGTATTACATTTACAATATCTATACAAAGGAGTTCCTATGTCTTTTTTCATTCATAAAAAAGAGAAACACATTGTAGAACAAATAAAACAGCATGTAGAACTCATCGTCGAGACAGTGTACCTGACCTGCAAGGCTTTAAATTTACTTCTCGATGGTAAAAAAGAAGAATCAATGGAGTACACGAAGAAGATACACAAGAAGGAGCATGAAGCAGATACCGTTCAGAGGGAGATTGACAAGGAGATGTTCGGTGGAGCATTTATGCCTTCCATACGAGAAGTACTTTTCATTACGGTGGATTCTGTTGACAAGGTTGCGAATAGGGCCGAAAAACTTGGCGATTTTATCACCTTAATACACCCCGACGTTCCTAAGCTAATACATGACGATATTAAAAAAATGTGTACGCTTACGTGTAATGGCGTGAAAAAGATGAAAGATGCTATTTATAATCTGTTTGAAGATGTAAAACAAGTGCACAAAGATACAGCCGAAGTTGAACGCCTGGAAGCCGAAGTCGATAAGTATGCGTGGAAAGCATTGGATACTTTATTTAATAAGCTGGAAATTGAGAAGTTTTCGGAACGAATGATGTTGAGAGAAATGATTATACATTTGAGCTCAATAAGCAATAAGATGGAGGATACCTCGGATACCATTGATATCATAGCGCTCAAGCTCAGGTCGTAACAGCTGGGCGCCTACGTTAGATTTTATAGGTTAAATCCGCGGTTACTACAATTGACAGAGCTTGATTCTCGGACTCTTTTATCATAAGTTGCACCGCCTCGCCCTGTAACGAATCCACGATCGATCTTCACAGCTACGTGGTCCACTTCATTTTAACGATGTAGCATGGGAAAGGAAAATCCAACAGTTAGACAAATACCTGCAAATCAACAAGTGGACTTTTGAAAGAGGAGGAGTAAGCATTGCTCTCATATGACCTACCATCTGATATAGATGATCCGTCCTGTTTATCATTTCTGCGCGAATTCCCACTTAAGATTTGCTTCGGGGATAGATGAACCTCACATGCAGTATAGTGGATGTTCAATATTTCCTGCAATCATGATAAAATACCGGTAATAATCGTATACTTCGTGGAGTTGGCATGAGAGGATTGAGCTATTTTTTCAAACGAGTGTACCAGTTTTCACAATCCAGGCCGATTGTAAACCGGCTTGGAGGGAGAACGATTACCTACACTGAATTTCCGATGACCTTCCTTTTCAATCTCTTTACATACGGTCCGTTCAGAGCCACTATTCTGGGAAGAAAGATGACGAGATTGGACCGGGTAGGGAAGGGATTGATACTCTGCCACACTGCAGCAGATCTGGTCCCCGGAGGGAAGAGTTACAAGAGGGTGTTTGTGTATCACGGAACATGCGACACTATTTACAAAGCCAACGGTCCAGAGAATAAACTGCTATCAGAATGGTTTGAGTACTACTTTGTGACCGGTGAGAAAGACCTCGATAAACTGAAGAGATTCACCTATGATCCGGAAGGCCTTGAGGGGAAGATAATCAAAATAGGTATGTTCCGTTCCGATCCCATCGTCACGAAGAGTTACGATAGGGCAAACATTTTACATAAATACAATATCAAGACCAATGGAAAGAAAATTGTATTATATGCACCCACGTGGGGGTATGGGGGCGGCACATTGGGAGAATGTTTCGATACCTTTGCAGAAGAGATCACAAAAAAATATATATTGATCATCAGACCTCATTTCAATGACAAAGAGAACATTTCATGCATACGTAAATGGCAGAGGAATAACAGAAATCCGAATCTATATTTCTTTCCAAAACCCTATCATGACATCATGGATTTCATATATATCTCAGATTTATTAATAGGAGACAATTCGTCGGTAAATTATGATTTCTCTCTCACAGGGAGACCAATCGTTCTTGTGAAATCCGATGATCATGAGAACCTGTTCATTCCCCCCGATGAGTACAACATTAAATTGTGCTGCCCGATTTATGATCCCCATAGTAATGACAGTATTCTTGAAAAGATCGAAGATGCTTTCGACAATCCTGAATACAGGAAGCGTATTGAAAACCTTGTAAAAAATAGTTTCTATTTCAATGATGGACATGCTGTTGACAGGGCGTGCAGCTTTATCGTTGACTGCCTGAGTAAGATGAAAATCGTAGACCGTCAGGAAGTACTGGAGAAATTCGGCGACAGGTTTGTCTACATGGATAATTACAAGTAATGCTTACTAAACACGTATATTGAAACTCTCGAGGTATTCTCCCAAGACGCTGAGAAAACTCTCAATGTCACCCTTGTTGATTGCACCGATATTGGCAATTCTGAATGTATCCTTTTTCGCTCCCTTTCCGGGATATATAGTGTAGCCTTGTTTATAGAGATAATCGTGCATTTCCTCGAACTTATAGTTAGCATCCTGGGGTTCGATCACCGTAGTCAACAGCTTTGATTGTTGATCAACAGGCAGGAGTAACTGAAAGTTGAGTTTCCTCAGTCCGGCAATCAATGTCTCCCAGGATTCGGTGTACCTTTTGTACCGCATTTCACCTGTTTCTTCGAAATACTCATTCAGAGCCTGATTCAATGCATAGGCTATCTGAACAGGGGGAGTATAGCGCATCTGCCCTGTTTTTTCAAAATACTTGTACTGATCCCATAGATTGAAATAGAGGTTTCTCCTCTCATTTCGGTCCGAATGCTCCAGCTTATCTTTTCTGCATATAACGAAACTGATCCCTGCCATACCCTGAATACACTTATTGGATGAAGAGATGAGATAATCGTATTCTTCTCTCGACACATCAATCGGGACTCCGGCATATGCGGACACTGCATCCACGATCACATCGATGTTCTTCTCATGCGCCAATCGGGTGATCTCTCTCACAGGATTGAGCATGCCGGTTGTGGTTTCATGGTATACAACGGAAACGACTGCAATATTCTCATTATCAGAAAGTATACTGGATATTTTACCTACATCCGGGTAATCGCCATAGGGTACTTCATAAGCGATGATACGGTCCTCTTCGTAATAACACCGAGCGGTTTCAATCATTCTCTCACCGTATGCACCATTGTTGATAATGAGGATTTTCTTCCCTTCTGGTACAACAGAGCTGATGCACGATTCAACGGCACCACTGCCAGAGGATGCAAAAAGGATGGAGGTGTACCGCTCATCACCTTTAACCACTTTCACAAGCTTGTTTCGGATGTCATCCATGAGCATGCAGAATTCCTTTTCCCGGGGGCATATATCCGGCACAACCTGAGAATACTTCACAGTATCTGTTGTCGTCGCAGGTCCCGGGTTCAGTAGAATGTTTCTTTTAACCGGCGTGCTCATGTTCCTTCTCCTTGATTTTCGGGTAAATGTTGTTCCGGGCCCTTTGAAGATGTGATTCATCATCAATCTCAACCCAGAGCAAATCATCAATCTTATTAATAACAATGGGGACATCACGAGCTATACTGTTCAACGCAAATTCATAATCCTTCTTGCGGGCGAGCTCCATATGTGCCTCTGCCCAACGGCACAATGCTCCAAATGCCCCGTATGATATTTTGGAAATGCCAACAAGTTCACCGTACACACTGTGCAGTTCGTTCCTGTTTTTTGACATATGCATAAGAAGAAAATTTTCATTCACTTCGATGTAGAATTCGTCCCCCGAATGAGTCCAGCCACTGGCAAGTACAATATTTTCCGCACAATCTTCCTGCAAAAAGGAAACAGCATGCTTTTCATAGAGCAGATCGGATTCCAGTAGCAAGAAATCCTCTGTAATGTGCTCCCGCATGTTGTACAGGGTATAAAAACTTCCAGTCTCCTCATACCCTGAATTTTTTACACAGGTTACCTCTGTATATCTTCTCTCCAGCTCTTCATAGAAACCGGATTTATATCCCGTACCAAAAAGTATTTTCCTAATTCCAGATTCGAGCAGCACTCTCACGGACCGCTCGATAATCGGACCATCGCCAATATCGAGAAATCCCTTGGGTTTCGATTTAAGACTGCCGCGCAACCTACTTCCTATTCCCGCTGCCATAAATGCTGCTATTTTAACTAGCACAGTGCCATCCTTATCATTTTGCTCTACTGCCAATGCCTGTTATGCATTCTTTGATAGAGGAGGATAGGTTTCCTTCAGCAAGGACATCAACCTTTCTTTTACTTCAAAGGGCTTGACCGTAGGCCTTCCAAGATTTGCCTTTGAACCAGCCCGAATCCGGACATGGAGGAAGGTCAGTACAGGGTCCTGTTTCCATTTTTGAATACATTGTAGGATATCATCCAGATTGTTTGTGACTATGGACTGATCATAACCGGCTTCATGAGCAATCTTTGCAAAACCAACATTGTGGGACACTGTCTGCTGACCACCGGTTGAATCATGAGAGCCGTTGTCCAGGAGGACATGAAGGAGGTTTTTCGGTCTGTAATATCCATTTGTAGCCAAAGAGCCCATTCTCATGAGAAGCGCACCATCTCCGTCGAGTGCAATTATCCTCTTCCTATGATTGACCATGGAAATACCAAGCCCGATCGAGCTCACGCATCCCATCGAACCCACCATATATAGATGATTTGGCGAATCCTCCTCCTCGAACAACTCCCTGCCGCCCTTTCCCGTGGAAGCGAGCAGCAGTGTGTTTTTATCTCTTGTGGCAAGTATTTTCTGTATCACTTGAAGGCGAGTTGGTTCAGGTGTAACCGATTGGCCTTCAGTAATGAGCTTTTCATATGTTTTAAAGGAGAGCCTCTTTACTGCTTTCTCCTCGGAGAATGTATTCTTCTTAACGATGAAGAAAAAGGGTTCATTATTATTTATATATTCCTCAGCTTTGTCAAACTGGCGGTTCAATTCATCACTGTCAGTGGAGAGTATGACATGGGGGATCCTGCAGAGTTCAAGAAGTTGAGAGGTAATCTCTCCCATAAGGGTATGCTCCGGTTCATCATGCAGTATCGGCTCCCCCCGCCAGCTCATAAAACCAAGAACCGGAATCCTGAAGCAGTAGTTCAGTGAGGTCAGGGGATTCAAGGCATTTGTCAAACCGGAGTTCTGCATAACAACGCAGCTTTTTTTCCCCGCCATATACGCTCCAGCGGAAATGGCAACCGCTTCACCTTCATTCGTGGCAATGACGTATTCGTGTTTATTTATTGCATAGTTAATCAGGTCCTTCAGGAAACTGCAGGGTACACCGGAGAAGAAATTGAACCCTCTTTTCCTTAGTTGAGCGCCCAGTTGATTAATATCAAGCATTAAAATCTCCCCGCATCTCTGTAGTCGGCGATATCATCAATATCGATCCATCCTCCCCTGGTATACATAACCGATATACGCGTTTTTTTTAGGAGGGCGTCCAATAAATCGGGCACTGACAAGCTCTCAAAACCATCCTTCTGTGCAAGTTGCTCCAGCGTTTCCTTGAACACGGGAAGGGATGCTGATTCAACAGCCAGTAAGCCCGACCACTCACCGCTTGCCCTTTCGAAAGCATTCTCTTGAAGGACCTGGTCAAGATATATATTCCTGTTGTAAAAGTCGTTGGTATATGGTTTCGTACATTTTACGAAATCCTGTGGTCTCGATTTTCTGGCCACATCAGCATCCACCACTATCTTCATATCTCCCTCACCTTCAAGAAGGTCTGTAAAGAGATGCTTCTTATACAGACAATCCCCATAAATTATGATGCAGTTTCCCTGCAGACAGTCCTTCGCAAGATAGAGTGAGTAGAGATCCTTTGTTTGAGCATAGTTATCATTGTCGATGGTTTTAAAATTCGGTCCCGATATCGTCTCCTTTTTATAACCGCGCACAACATAAATATTCTTAATTTCTATACTGTTCAGAATGTCAATAATCCAAGATAAGACCGGTGACTTATTTATTTCAATCATGGCCTTTGGTTTGTCCTTGGTGAATTCGTACAACTCTTCACCCCTGCTTGCTGCTAAAATGACCGCAGTATACTCTTTTCCTCTGGTTGGAAGATATTTTTTCTCAGCAATCTGTAGCTCCTTCGCCCCCTGAAGCCTGAACAGTTCAGATACAGGCGTAATGGCATCTTCAACATCAATGAGTGATTCGGATTGAGCTATCTTCTTTGCAGTTTCTATCATCACTTTCACAGAGGAGCGCATCAGATGATTTGCCCAGATGATCAGGCTGATGCCAAGCTCACGAAACCTCTCGGTAGGAGTGGAGTAGTATTTGGTGGGGACGATCACAACCGGGTGCCTGTCACTCCATTCTTTCATAAATGCTTCGATGTCCGAGGGATTGTTCTTCTTACTATGCACCAGAATAGCATCGGCACCTGCTCTCCGATATGCCTCTGCCCTTTCAAGAGATTCCCGTAAACCCCAGCCTGCTATCAACGCTTCAGTTCTGGCGATGACGGAAAAATTCTCGTCATGCTGTACATCCTTGGCAGCCTTGATTTTTCCGCAAAATTCATCTATGGAAGCCAGGGGCTGCCTTTCACTGTTTATAAAGGAATTGGTTTTTGGAAACAGTTTATCCTCGATACAGACCCCAGCAATGTCTCTCTGTTCAAGTTTCTGCACCAGCCTGCGCATATTGTTGAAATTGCCATACCCTGTATCACCGTCCAGAAGGATGGGAATCGTTGTCGTGTCACTCATGAATTCAAGGATTTCCACTATCTGTGTCCATGAAGCCTCATTACTGTCCCTCACCCCCAGAGATGCTGAAAGCGTCAACCCGCTCGCCCAAATGCCTTTGAAGCCGGCCTCTTCAACAATTTTCGCGCTTATGCCGTTGTGTGCCTCACAGATAAATTCGAGTTCCGGACTTGTAATAAGCTGCCGAAGCTTTTGACATTTATTCATTTCACGTCGCCAGTTAGAATGATCGTGTGCAAATGCATGCAATGTGCACTCCCTGAAATAATAAGTCCAAAGTGCATCCCTTTTCAACCATTGAATACAACCATCAACTCTGTTTGCTACAAAAATATTGTTGACACACGTAAGGTATTGATATATTTATGTGGTTATTTAAATACTTATCTGGTTGGTCAGTAACTATGAATGCACGAGCAGCAGAGCTGTTCAAGGTACTGGGGGCCGAGACGAGGCTTAAGATCCTCGAGATCATGAAACAGAAGTGAAAGCCCGAGGGATGTGCATACCCGGGAGAGTGCATCCCGCACCTTACATGTTGTTTTCTTCACCTGAGAGCACCCATATCCCCGAGCGGCCACACCCGGATGAACGCTTTACCGTATATATCACCCCTCTGGACAAATCCCCAAAACCGGCTGTCATAGGATTCGTCACGGTTGTCTCCCATCATGAAATAGTAGTCCTCCGGTACCATTACGGGACCGTAGTAATCCCGCTGATTGATAAGGTCGTCACCCGGCGGTATGATGGTAGAGTCTTTGTGATGCTCGGGCCACCACCCCTGCTGCAGTATTCCATTGATGTACACCTTTTTCCCTATGATCTGCACTACATCACCGGGAATCCCGATACACCGCTTCACGTAGAATTTGGGCTGCGGATCAATTGAAAGGAATCCGAGGGAGATGGTGTACAGAAGGGGGTTGACTACCTGCACGAAAATATTCGGCTTCTCGTAAAAGGGCGCCTGAAACACGACGATGTCACCATGCCGTGGATCACGAACCGCAGGCAGACGCCGATCTGTCAGGGGTATCTTTGCACCAAAGAAGAATTTCATTGCGAAGAGTCGATCTCCGATGTCGATGGTCGGCACCATCGAACCGGTGGGGACCATATAGTGTTCAACGATAAACCCCTTGATACAGAGAGCAATAAGGAGAGCGAGTAAAATCGCCTCAATATTTTCCCGCAGCTTCGATTTTTCTTTTTTCCTCATTCTCATATCAAGTTACCATAACACAGCGCGGCCTCTGGCCACAACCAACATAAAGTTTTTATTAGCGCTCGCCGCGCTGTACTTTATCAAAGCTTCTCGCACCGCAGGTATTTCCTGCGGTGCGAGACTTTCAGAGGTATAGCATATATATCGTATATCTACAGGGAGCTCTTGATTAAAGTCTTAAGCTCCTGTATACTCTGTGATTACACGCAAGGCCTTCAGGGTCAGCTCTCAGGGACAATCATGGTACGATTTGATACTGTTACAGTGTCATATGGCAATACTTCCATTATTCAAGACATTACTTTTGGGGTAGAGGAGTTTGAGCGGGTTGTTCTGTACGGAAAATCCGGGTCCGGAAAGTCAACGGTGCTCACCACCATAGTGGGAGCCCACATACCGGAATCCGGTACGGTTTATTTCGGCGAAGAAGCTGTCAACAAAAGAAATATAGGCGTGGTTCGACGAACCGTTTCATGTATAGGACAGGAACCTGTGCTTGGTGCTGGGAAGACCCGTGACGCTCTGCTTTTACCCTTCTCATACAGGGCCCATCGAGGGAAAACCCCTCTCGATGGACAGATTCAAAAAATTTTACACGACCTGCAGCTGGATCAGGAAATACTTGAGAAGGATGTGTCATTTCTTTCAGGCGGGGAAAAACAGCGAATCGCCATTGCCAGGGCACTGCTTCTCGACAAGAAAATCTTTCTTCTCGATGAGGTGACCTCTGCCCTTGATATCGAAAGCAAGCGCGCCGTACTGCAGCTCTTCACCAGTACACCCTACACCATCATCTCGGTCTCCCATGACCCGGACTGGTTCAAAATATGCTCACGCTTCATAAAAATCGAGAATGGAAGGATTACGGAGATCACTGATACACGAGACCCCACTATGTATGCGGTCAGCGGAGAGGATTGAGCGACATGGAAGCCATAAACATCAGTTACCAGGCCATAATCATCCTCTATGCCCTTATTACCGTGCCCGTTCTCATCTGCCTCTTCCTCAAGCTTGGAAATGTGAAGCAGATCCTGATCGCCGTGCTTCGCATGACTGTTCAGCTCGCTGCAATGGGACTCTACCTGGATTATCTCTTCCGCTACAACAACGTGTGGGTTAATTTCGGGTGGGTAATCCTCATGATTGCTATTGCAAACATCACGGTAAACCGCAACACAGGACTCAGGTCCCTTCGAATATTCTTCACCGTGATGCTCGGCCTGACCATCAGTTCCTTCTTTGTCATCATCATCTTCATCTTTATTGCCATCAGGCCGGAACCTTTTTACGATGCCCGCTACCTGATACCCATCTCCGGCATGGTCATCGGGAACTGCATGCGGGCCGACACCATAGCACTCGAGCGGTTTTACTCATCAATAAAGAAGAATGAGAGGGAATTTCTCACCTACCTTCTCATGGGTGCCACGCTCAGAGAGGCTGCACTCCCCTATATACGAGAATCGGTAAAGCCCGCTCTTGCGCCACAGTTGGCCACCCTTGCCACACTCGGCCTCGTTTCACTTCCCGGCATGATGACCGGTCAGATACTGGGTGGTTCGACGCCCATTGTAGCGATTAAATATCAGATCGGCATCATGATCGCCATATTTACGGCCATCACAATCACCACTGTCCTGAACTTGCTGCTCAGCCTCAAGGTTGCATTTAACGAATACAGCATACTCCGAAGGAGTATATTCAGGAATTGATATGGAGCAGGAGATGTAGGCATAAAAGGAACAGCGTTATTTTAACTGGAGGAACCCATGAACCACCCAAGGATTTTCATCGATACGGCAAATCTCGAAGAGCTCAAGGAAGCAGTCAGCACGGGCATTGTCGATGGAATTGCCACAAATCCCGAAAAAATCGCGGCAACAGGACAAGGCTACCGCGAAATAGTCTCTACTATTCGCGAATTCTATTCCGGACCCATCGCCGTGCAGTCAATGGGAAAGACAACCAGGGACATAGTCGCCCATGCCTTGGAGCTGCACAATATGGACTCCAACCTCGCCGTCAAGGTCACCTGCAATATCGAGGGGATAAAGGCGATTGGGGAGCTCGTTCCACAGGGGGTGCGCACAAATTGTACCCTCATATACACACCGTCCCAGGGACTTGCGGCAGGCATAGCCCGATCAACCTTCGTAAGCCCCTTCGTCGGAAGGTCCGAGATGGCTGATTATGACGGAATTGAGCTCATCAGAAAGATCAGGAAAATGTATGATTCCTATGGGATAGATACCTGCATCGTTGCAGCCAGTATAAAAAACGTGCGGCAGGTCACAGAGAGTGTGCTGGCAGGCGCGCATGCGGTTGCAGTTACCTGGCCCATTTTCAGGAACATGATAAACCACCCCATGACTGAGCACGGATACAGGGGATTTGAGGAGGTGTTCAAGAATATCCCCCCCCTGTAGACCACTTCTCACCTTGGTAAGGTATGGTAGACCCCCCAAGATTTCTTAGAATATAACGCCCGTATGTCATTCAATAGTAAGTGTAACTGACAGGGATTCACAATGAACCGTCTCCTCAGGAATAGAAAATGAACATAGACAAGCAATCCAAAGACCAGCTCATGCAGGAGCTGAGACAGCTGCGCGAGAAAGTGGCAAATTTGAAACGAAATACCTCTCGAGAACATGATGAGACAGCAGCATACGAACAATCTCTGGAATTCTACAAAAATGTGATCAACTCGGTCGACGATCTCATCTTTGTGAAAAACGAGAGGCATGAGTGGGTTTTTCTCAACGATGCGGCCTGCAAATTCTGGGGATACCAGCAGGAGACCCTCCTGGGCAAAACTGACCATGATATCTTTCCCCGGGAGGAGGCTGACATTTACTGGGCAAAGGACAATGAGGTATTTCAATCCGAGAAACCAGATCTTAACATTGAAAAGCAGACCATAGACGGGACCCCGTACACAATAGCCACAAAAAAATCCATATACAGAGACCCGCACACGGGCGAACGATACATCGTGGGAACGATCAGGGACATCACAGAGCAGAAAAAAGCCGAGGAGGCATTAAGGTGGGAAAAGGACAGGGCACAGCGGTATCTCGACATTGCGGGAGTTATACTCGTTGCTCTGGGGTCCGATGGCACTGTCAACCTTATCAATAAGAAGGGGTGTCAGGTTCTCGGATACGAAGAAGAAGAGATCATCGGCAAGTACTGGGTTGACAACTTCATCCCCAAGGAAATGCGCAAGGAGATTCGGGATGCGTTCGATGAGTTAATGCAGGGCACATCCTCTATCCGCCAGTACAATGAAAACCCGGTTCTGACAAAAAAGGGAACGAAACGCATGGTGGCATGGCACAATACCCTTCTGACCAATGGTGAAGGAGACATCATTGGAACCCTGAGTTCTGGAGAGGACATTACGGAAACCAGACACCTTGAGGAACAACTCTTCCAATCACAGAAGATGGAGGCCATCGGCAGACTCGCGGGCGGTATTGCCCATGATTTCAACAACCTGCTCACCGCCATCATCGGCTACACGGACATCATAGCTAAGGATGCCGAGGTCAAGGACAAGCACCGCTCATACATCGATGAGATCAAAAAGTCGGCTGAGCGGGCTGCTACGCTGACACAGCAACTCCTTGCATTCAGCCGCAAGCAGATAATGCAGCCCAAGGTACTGAACCTCAACACCATGCTCAAAAACACGAAAAATATGCTTCAGCGGATGATTGGTGAAGACATCACCTTCAGACTGCAGACGAAAACACCCATTGGCATGATAAAGGTAGATCCGGGAAAGATTGAGCAGGTTGTGATCAACCTGGCCGTCAATGCGCGTGACGCTATGCCAAACGGAGGAATACTGGAAGTTAAAACAAAGAACATATTTCTCGACCATACTTTCTGTGAAATGCACAATGGTGCAAACCCCGGAAATTATGTGCTCTTCTCAGTACATGACACGGGAAAAGGGATCGACAATGAGACCATGAAGCATATCTTCGAACCCTTCTTCACAACCAAGGAGATCGGGAAGGGAACGGGACTGGGATTGGCCACGGTATACGGAATTGTTAGGCAGAGTGGCGGATATATAGATATACAGAGCCAGGAGGGCGCGGGCACAACGGTTGCGATTTATCTCCCCAGGGTGGACGAGGTCCCCGAAACAGTTGAGAAACACGAATCGAAGGTCGAAGCAGGGAAAAACGAAACCATACTGTTTGTTGAAGATGACGATATGGTGCGTAGCATGGTAATCGCCGTACTCGAGCAATTCGGTTACAATGTCATTGAAGCGGAAAATGGGTCTGAGGCCTTGAAACTCTGTGAGCAGGAGGACGGGATTCATCTGATGATTACAGATGTGGTCATGCCGGGGACAAGCGGACCCGATCTGGTTCGGCAGATCAGCACCATACAGCCAGAGATGAAGGTGCTCTACATTTCGGGGTATGCGGATGATACTATCTTACATCACGGTGTACTCGATGAAAACACCCCCTTCCTGCAGAAGCCCTTCACACCACAGAAACTCGCATTGAAGGTACAGGAATTATTGGAAGACTAACACAGGCTATCTGCGTGCATCAACCCAATACCTGCATCTATCTAGTACTGTCAGTGAAGAGCCCTTTTATTTGACCTTTGCGTCTCATGCGGTTATCGTAAAGAGCAGCAGGAATAATAACCTGGCATTCACCAATCGATTGTGTTATACTGATTGGAAATCATGATTCCCGTTAAGTTCGACAAGCTCCTTCTCTCCAACATGGGCTTCATTATCCTTCTCAAGGGGGATGAGGACGAGAGAACCCTGCCCATCTTCATCGGAACGGTTGAGGCGCAATCCATTGCCCTGTATGTGAGCAGCGTCAAGATGCCCCGTCCTCTGACGCACGATCTCATGAAAAATGTACTCGAGTATCTCGAATGCGGTGTGGCGAGGATAGAGGTCAGTGATATTGTCGAAGGAACATTCATAGCACGCCTCATCCTCAGGTACGACGAGAGTGAAGTTGAAATCGACTCGCGACCGAGCGACGCCATCGCCCTGGGACTACGATTCGGAGCTCCCATATTTGTAGAGGAAAAGGTCATGGACGAAGCCGGGAGAATTTTCACAGAAGAGGAAGCCGAATCGGCCAAGCAACCTGAAGACAATCCCAAGGAGAAAGAAGAATCTCAAATTGACTCATTCAAAAAGGACCTCGAAAATGCCGTTTCTGAAGAGCGTTACGAGGATGCAGCAAAACTTCGTGATGAGATAACGAGACTGGAAAACCTTCACTCTGAAAATTAACCACTAATTCGCCATGCGCACACCTTCGGTGAGGGGTAAAATCTCCTTACCTTAAGGCCTGTCTGCGTGGATGCCATTCACATCTTACTTTTATTTGATCAGCCTGGCTAACCACGTTGGGAGGATATTCTTCGGAATATCCTCCCAGACTGTGTACAATGGCTCAGCGCAGTGTGGGTAATCAGGATTCTGTAAACCTGGTGGACCCGGAGAATTTATATTTATCAACAAGACCTACGATGAGCACTAGAATATCCGCGATGAACGCTAGCGGCCACAGTATCATCGTGATAATAGCGATGGCGACGAATCCGCTTCCCGCATTGAAGGCCTTGTGAAATTTCACCATCCAGATAATCGAAAGAATCCAGAAGACGGGAAGCAATAAGAACCATAAAACGTTCCAGCCGCTCTTGTCGACCAGCTGCAGGAGCACAATAAACTGGATCAGGGGTATGAAGGCGACCCAGGGATTCTTGGTGTTCGCTTTCTTCGCACTGAAGTAGAGCCCGATTGCCAGACAGACATACCCGATGATACCGGAAATCCATGAAAACGTTGAGAACCCTTGCATCTTTTCTAAACCGTACATTACACGTCTCCCTTCGAAATAGAATTATCGTGAATAAGCTAAATCATATTCAATTATAAAATATGTTTCAAGTGATTGTTTGCTTATAAATTCATTTAACAAACTCTTAACAAAACCAAATTATGCTGAAAATGGGTGACCATAGACGCTTTTATTTGCAAAACCAGAGGGTTTTAGATTATACTTTGCATAGAGCATTCATCTCAGGAGCTTTGATGATCCGGGCACTTGTTTTTATTACTTCACTGGTGTTCATGATCAGTATCGGCGTACTGACCTGCAATCACAGTTCAACAGCAGGTAACGATCATGCGAATCAACCACCCTCAATTCAGAGGCTGAACGATCGTACCTATTCCCTTCTCTCTTCAACTGAAGAAGAGATCGATGTTGAGCCGAGTGTTGACTAGGAAGTCGTACTCCTCTTCTCAGCATCCCCACCGAGTTCGGCAACAAAAAACCGGTCGGCCGACACCGCATCACCAAGACTCGCGCCTCCAGCTCCCATCAACAGTCTGAATGCACCGTGCACAAGTGAATCGGAGAGAAAGATGACGTCCTGCTCGAGGCCGCCGTACGTGAAACTGAGATTTTCGGGTGGACTATTCACCAAACCCGGTAAAGAGGTATGGGATGCATGCCGGGTGTAAGATGTCAGTATACTGTAGTGTACTATATCCGTGAAGGCCAGTCATCTTTGAAAGCATGTTGCAGTTTTGTGCATGAAGATTATACTGTGAAAGAGAACACGCGTTGAGTATAAGCCCTATCAGCATATTGATTGACCACTTCACGGTGACAAGGAGGGATCATGGGGGAGGAGGACAAACATCACCTTTCTCATCATTATATCTGCACTCTTTTACTTTCTTAAATTGCAGTCGCCACAGTGGGGCATGAGGCCTCGCTTTCAACGCTGGCAAAGATGGGAAGAGAGATTTTAAGCACATATCACTGCATGGGGAGGTGTTCATGTCAACACTTACGGGTAAGACCGCCATTGTAACAGGGGGGTCCAGGGGTTACGGTACGGGAATCGCCGAAGCCCTCAAAGATAACGGTGCGGTCGTGTGGATTACAGGAAGGGACGAAAAGGCGTTGCGTGCCGCAGGTGAGAAACTGGGCGTTCATTGCAGGAAGGCGGATGTGGCAAGAAACGATGACTGGGATGCTCTTGTGGAGAAGGTCATGGAAGAGAGCGGAACCATAGACATTCTCGTCAACAACGCTGGCGGTGGCGTAAAGATCGCACCACTTGAAGAACAGGAAGACGAGGAGATTGAGGAGTCCATTGCAATCAATCTCACAGGCGCCATAGCTGGGTGCAGGCGAGTGGTGCCAGTAATGAAAAAACAGAAATCTGGAACCATTGTCAACATATCGAGTGTGTGCGCAAAGGAGGCCTGGCCGGGATGGTCGATATATTCGGCCGCAAAGGCAGGGCTCGTACAGTTTTCACAATGCCTCTACACAGAGCTCCGCGAACACGGTGTGCGGGTTACCTCTCTCATACCTTCCTGGGGGGCGACAAATTTTCTCACAGCTTCACATCTGCAGGGTTTCGATCCCGAGACTGCCGCAGCGGCCATTCAGCCAGGGGAACTGGGTGACCTCGTCGTCACCATCTGTGCGCTGCCGCCGCACCTCAACATAGAAGAGCTTACACTATGGCCGCTCGTCCAGAAGGTTGAGCCCCTTTAATCTTTTTCCGGCAGGTATTTCATCTTTGCTTCGATCATCTGTGCATGGGAAATGTGAAGAATCCGTGCAAGCTTGTGTACGATGTAGTCCTCATATTTATCGAGTCTACCGTCCGCGTAGATGACCTGCCAGACCTTCTCAATGACGCGATATTTCTCCTCGCTATCGTAGCTGTTGTTGATAATCTCAGTAAAATGCCATATGTCTATACTTCTCCTGAGCTGCTCTTCGGACACCTGCACGAGCTCGTGGACACTCTCCTCGTCGAGGCTGAACTGGTTCTTTAGAATATCCAGGATATGTTCCCGTTCGGATTCGCTGAAATCCTCGTCTGCATGGGCAACTTCGAGCAGAATCACCGCAGTTGCCACCTGAATCCGCCGTTCTTCGACGAGGTTGTCCCCTTTCCGATCACCACTTGGCGTACCTGTAAGGACGGATTTCAATCGATCAAACATGCTGTTCATCCCCGGTATTGAAACATTGCAACCTGATCATCTCATGCATCCACTTTCTCTGTCTTTACCACCACGTCCTTGGGCAGAGCTGCACCAATATGTGTCAATGGTAGCATCAAACAAAGTATATTACAAATATCACTATAGAACCGGAAATCGGATAGCCCCACAGGATCAGCTCAGAAGTCGAGCAGTTCCACATCGAAAATCAGAAACGAATCAGGGGGTATGACTCCAGGATACCCCCGTTCGCCGTATGCAAGCTCTGGAGGAATAATGAGGATTCGCCTCCCTGCCCGTTGCCAAAGGGGTCGCCGCCCTGAATCATGAAATCTTCAATTACCCTGTGAAAGGTGAGGCCGTCATAGAAACGCTTTCCCGAACGGTTCTCGAATTCGATGGTGCCCTCTGCAAGCCCAACGAAATTTGCCACGGTCATGGGAGCCTTTTTATACGCAAGGGACAACACTATGGTTCCCTTCGAGGTCTCCATTTCGGCATATAAACCATCTGAGGGCGATTGGGCCCTTTCCTGGGCATAGAGTAGTGCCGCTCCCATAACTAACAGCAGGCACATAAACAGGACTTTCATTCTCATGGCTCAACTCCTGCTAGGTTGTTCTATTGTGGTCCATACCCTTGTGTTGACAAAACCGTAACATTCCTATACCATAACTCTGCCCACTCCATGTGGTGACACAGGGAGGTGCAGACTGTATGATAAATATAGGACTGGTTGGATACGGAAGAACAGGAAAAGTCGTCGCTGACGAGATCTACCAGGAGAAATCCGCGACGCTGGTCAGTATATTCAAAAAGACAAAGGATCAGTTCATCGGCCAGGACATAGGCGAGCTGCACGGAAACAAGGTGGACGGCAACCGTATCAGGCATATCTCAGAGCTCGAAGATTGCCTGAAGAAAAAATGTATCGACGTTCTCATCGACTTTTCACATCCCGATGGGGTGATGAGCTATATTGAACTGCTCTTACGCTATGGAATCAACCTGGTCATCTGCTCCACCAATTTCAACGAACAGCAGAGGAATTTTATTAACGGATGCTGCAACCATATGGGCATTGTGTGGGCTCCCAATGTCACCGAGGGCATCAATATTCTGATGTACCTTGCAAAGGTTGTAAAAAACATATGGCCCGAAAGCGATGTCGAGATCATTGAGTATCATTTCTCGAAGAAAAAGGACATCTCCAAGACGGCACTGAAGATTGCCGAGGCAATCACTGACGACGATGCCATAAAGGTCGGCAGAAGCCGCCACGATCCCCGTATCGGGAAAGAAACAGTCATACATACCGTGCGGGTTGGCGGCATTATCGGAAAGCACAGCATCGTCATCGGGCAGCCCCATCAGACACTGACCATTACCCATGAATCGATCGACCGCCACGCCTTCGGCAAGGGGGCGCTCAAAGCCGCTAAGTTCATCCGGGGAAAGAGCGGACTCTTTACCATGGTGGACGTGCTGCAGCTGTAAATGATTCAATCATCTCAGCTGTCCGTACAGTAACATAGTATCACTATCGCACTGCTGACCAGAGCGACAGAGATCTCACTCATTCATTTTTCTCGCTTCAAGAATCCTGACCACCAGATGCCGTCCCAGATAGGCGTATATGTCGGTAGGCAGGTAGTGGCTTGCCGAGCCGGAGAACAGCACCTGTGCCGAGGGGGGGAACTCATCGTCACCTCTGTGGTACACCACCAGGAGGTCTATGCGCGGCAGCACATAAAAGGAAAATGAGAGGTCACCGAACTCCTCGGGCTTTCCTCCGAGCCTTTGGCCTAAGTCTTTCAATAACTCCAGGTCGTTCTGAATCTTCAATGCGAGATGATCTCCGGAGTAGCCCTGATAGGCATTTCGATAAAAAGCGCCGTCAGGAAGTTCGGCCAGTGATACCCATCCGTCTCCCTTTTCGGTTCCATCCGCGGTGTGAAAATAGTGTATCAATACCGTTTCCACTCCCTCATCAACCACCGAGCCCGTTTGGGCATGGGTAACCTTGAAATCGGGGAAACTGACCGTCAACTCACTGTCCCAATAGGTGATAAAAAAAGAACGTCCTGCGTCCTTCTCTGACTGCGCTCCCGTGTACTCAGTGAGGCGATCCGGATTCCGGTTTTTCAGATCAGCCCTGAGACTTCCAAGATCCCTCCCGTGTGAATCCGCCTGCATCCCCTCCATGAAGGACCCTCCTCAACACATTTCCTCTGCACCACGCCTGGATTAACCATACTACGCAGCCCCCAGAGTGGATACACATGAATATACCCGAGTTTGTAAGAAATCGTCACAAAAGTTCTGCAAAGGGGATACAATGGTTTTAAAATGGCACAGGGAGGAGAACTACTCATGTGGACTGGGTCAACAAAAGTGTTGTCAGATGAGGATGCGAAGAGAATACACACAGCTTCACTCGAAGTTCTCGAACAGACAGGAACCTACATACCTCACGATGATATCCTCAAAAAACTGAACAATGCCGGCGCACATGTTGATCGACAGAACAGTATCGCACGATTCCCCGCCTCTCTGGTCGAAGATCTTATTCAAAAGGCACCACGTACAATTGCTCTCCATTCGAGAAGCGAAAGGGAGGCAATTGACATTGGTCACGGGGTGACCCGCGCGGTCAGCGGTTTCGATGCAACCTTTATGCAGGATTTCGGAACGCGGGACAGGCGCCCGATTACAAAGGAGGAGGTGGGGAACTTTGCTCGGATTGCCGATCGACTGGAGCATATCGATATAGTCGGTGTGCAGGGTATTCCGCAGGACGTTTCTCAGGACAAAGCTGAGGCCTACGCTGCCCTGCTGCTGCTGGAGAACACCTCGAAGCATATCCTCATTGCACCTGACACAGGAGCAGTCGCTCATACCATATTCAGCATGATAAAGTCGGTTACAGGATCAAACGATATCGGTTCCAAACCGGTGGTTTCCTGTCATATTTCACCATCGGCACCGCTCAGGTGGACACCAGAGACATGTAAAATAATTATGCATGTTATAAAAGAGGGGGTTCCCTTCTACATACTGCCGGCCCCCATGGCAGGCGCAACATCACCGGTAACCCTGGCAGGGCATCTCGTCCAGCACAACGCCCAGATTCTCACCGGCATGGCGATTGCCCAGGCACTACGCGCCGGCCAGCCGGTTGTATACTGCAATGCACATACACTCTTCAACATGAGGGAGGGAAATCCGGTCATCGCAACCCCTGAAACTCTTTTACTTCGACATGCGGGAGCACAGATGGCCCGCCTGTACGGGATACCCAGCCACTCCATCGGCTTTGATACGGATGCCCATATCGTCGACCAGCAGTGCATCTGGGAAAAGGCCCTTTCTGCAATGGCATGTGTCAACGCAGGGATCGATGTTATGGTGAACCTGGGGATGTTTTCCACAGGGCTCAATGCAAGCTACGAGTCGCTTGTCATCGATCACGAGATCTTCAGTCAGTTACGTCGCTTTCAAAGAGGTATCGAAGTAACAGATGATCATCTTGCAGTCGACGTGATCAATAAGATAGGCACCTGGGGATCATATCTCGAGGAAGAGCACACACTCAGACATTTCAAGAGTGAAAACTGGTACCCGGACATAAGCTGTAGAAAACTCTTTGAAAAGTGGTCAGAGGAGGGTAAGAAGGATATGCTGACAGCAGCTCATGAGAAATTACAGGGCATCCTTGCCCAGCATACCGGGACCATTGTTGATACCCGATTGAAAAATAAACTGGAAAGAATGATTCTCGAATAGCATGCCCTTGCCGTCGTCAAGCTCCCCACCCCATTCACCCACAGCCACCATGTAAAGACATTACCCTCCTATAAAAATGTGGGTATGTTAATAGTGCACCTTGCCGACCTTTAGTCTGAGTGATCGGGTCACATTGACCATGCGAACCGCTCCGATAATTGAAAGCAGCTTGGATTCCGTCGTGTCCGCACGGCTTGTAAGAACGACAGGTGCCTTTGCACCGACGAGTAACCCCATAAGTCGATGCGCACCGAGATAGACAATCGATTTTACAAGCATATTCCCACTTTCGATGCTTGGTACGAGAAGGATGTCCGCCTGCCCGGCAACAGGTCCTGAGATTCTTTTGTGCTTTGCGGCAATGAGTGAGACCGCGTTATCCATGGCGAGTGGGCCCTCGACCGTACAGGAAGGCACGTACTGGTTTCTCTCCGCCATTTTCGTAAGACAGGCCGCTTCCATGGTTGCGGGCATGGCCGGATTAACCAGCTCTACCGCTGCCAGCACTGCTACTTTGGGATTCGAAACCCCGAATATATTCGCCAGATGTACGGCATTGAGAAGTATCGCTGCTTTTTGCTCGAGATCAGGTTTCACGTTCATGGCACCATCTGTAATGAAGAGAAGTCTGTTCAAATCGGCGATTTCGGCTATGAACACATGACTCATAATGGAGCCGGCTCTCAACCCGTATTCACGATTGAGAACACCTCTCAGGAAATCATCCGTGTGTATGTACCCCTTCATGAGAATATCCGCCTCACCCGAGGAGACCATCTGCACCGCCACAGAAACGGCGCGAACCGGGTCGACTTCGTCGATAATGGGCATCCCCTCGAGGGATATCTCTTTTGATTCTGCAATTCTCCTGATTTCAGTTTCATCACCTACCAGTATGGATTCAGCTATACTCTTCTCAGCCGCTTCAGCAACTGCTTGAATTACATAGTGGTCCTGCGCTGCGGCTACGGCGACTTTCCTGATCGGATAGTCCTCAATGTGTTTCAAGAGTTCGTCGAAATGCTTCATTGCTGCGTTACCCCCTCATCTCCGGATTTTTCAACCTGGCCATTCAGAACATATGAGATATGCGAAATCATGAAGTGAATGCGCCAGCACTTGGACAGTACCTCAATATACCGATTATGAAAAGAGAGTTTTATACACTACATGGAATCGTATGCCTGCAGAACAACAAATTGTGATTGAATGAAGGAATGAAATTTTAGACTAAAAAGAGGGGGCGCCGCCATCTTCCTTGCGTCCCCAGCTTCAGGCTTTGTTACCGGTCAAACGATACGTGTTGATGGAGGGCTTTTCATCAACGGAACGCTATGAGAATGGGGAGTTTCAGGTTTCACTGCAGCAGGATATCAGGATGATCGAATCATAACGAGCATCATCTTGAATCTCTTTTTAGCCTGCAGGGAATGGGGCTCGTTGGCAGGCATGATGATGAGCTCACCGCTCCCGACTTTGTGCGGTGTTCCCGAAATAGTGACCTCCGCCTCACCATCGTACACATAGACGAGCGCATCGAAGGGTGCCGTGTGCTCGCTCAAGCCCTCCCCCGCGTCGAATGCAAAAGATGTCACCGTACCGACATCCTTCTTGATAATCTGTCTCGAAACGACAGACCCCTCCTGATAATCGATGAGACCATCCAAATCGAGAACCTTCGCCAGAAGGTCTTTTCCTTCGTCTGTCACTTTTCTCACCTCCTCGGTTCTACAGCCACTCCTCCTGAAGGACCTGTCCCTTGACGCTGACCACGACCGACTTCAACGGTACCTTGCGTGATGCAGCAGAAGCCGCCTCCCGGGCAAGCATGAGCAGGCCGCCGCAACACGGTACTTCCATGGTCACAACGGTAAGCGTATTGATATTCGCATGATCGATGAGGGCTGTTATCTTGTCGCGATAAATCTCCTGCTCACTATCGAGTTTCGGACAGGCAATGGCCACCATCCTTCCCTTGAGGAACATTCTATGGAAATTTCCCATGGTATAGGCGACACAGTCGGCCGAAAGCAGAATATCCTTTCCCTCGAAATGGGGCGCCATAGCCGGTGCCAGATGCAGTTGAACGGGCCAGTGGGTCAGCTCAGAAAAGTCATCCTCATCTACCGGTGAGTCTTCGGTAGCCGTGGAGGCAAAGTTCTGAGCTCGGACGCCGGGGCAACCGCCTAATTCTTGCATATGATGCCCCGCCGCTGTTTCGTTTATTGATTGTGCCGCGGTAGGAGCAGTAACAGCCCCCGGAACCGGTATTCCTCTCTCCTTGAGAAGTGCCTTTGCCTGGCTGAGATACCCATGCTCGCCGTGTTCCTCGAGATGTTGAAAATGAGCGTCAATAACACCTGCTCCTCCCTTGATGATGTTCTCCATTACCTTTCTCTCATCGTAGGGTTCAGCTTCACGTTCCTCTATGGTAATTGCACCATCGGGGCAGTGTCCAATGCAGGCTCCCAGGCCATCACAGAACAGATCGCTGATGACACGGGCCTTTCCATCGATAAGCTGTATGGCACCTTCGGGGCAGTTCGGAATGCAAAGCCCGCACCCGTTACAACTTTCCTCGTCGATGTGTATGATCTTTCGTACCATTGATTCCTCCTCGTAGCTCGTTTTCATGAGTACAGTACCTTTGACGGGAGAGAAAAACATTGATCCGGATCAAGAAAGACTATTTTTTCTGATAAAAGAGACCATTTCACCTTATATTGTAGAGAAATGGACCTCGAAAAGATCCTCCGAAACACCGATTTCTTCCACGGGATCGGTGACAGACATCTCAGCTCACTTGCAGGCATCTCCATACCAAAAAAGATCGGCAAGAAGCAGACCCTGTTTCTCGAAGGCCAGCGGGGCCATGCGGTATATCTTCTTGTCTATGGTACGATACAGCTCTACAAGAGTGCACCAGACGGACGTGACAT
Organism: uncultured bacterium; assembly: GCA_965603595.1. GTDB lineage: Bacteria > Spirochaetota > B62-G9 > B62-G9 > DRHN01 > JAGLSF01. The sequence goes on along the minus strand of CBFDDP010000013.1, from coordinate 18,111 downwards.
TGTGATCAGGGTGATCGGGCAGGGAGAAATGTTTGCGGAGGTCGTTCTCTTTGAGCAGGAGAACTACCCCGTCAGCGCCGTTGCTCTTGAGGAGAGTCTCGTACTCATGCTTCCCCGCCGGCAGGTACACTGTCTCCTTACCGAGGAGCAGTTCAGAAACGCTTTTATCACCATTCTCATGAGGAAGCAGCGGCATCTCACCGAACGGATTCTCAATCTCACCCTTCATGATGCGGAGGAGCGTTTTTTTCTCTTTTTAATGGAGCAATATGGCCCCAGGGAAGAATATGATATTCCACTTTCAAAGAAAGACATCGCTGGAGCAATATGGACCAACCCAGAAACTTTTTCCCGACTCATACAACGCTTGAAACAGAACGGTACCATTGTCTGGGAACAAAAAAAACTCAGGCTGCGGAAAGGTTTCTGGGAAACTCGGGAAAGGAGTAAGACATGACAAAAGAGAGGGGCGGTATCCGGATCGAGTACTTTCTGATGCTCATCGTCTCGTTTTTCTGGGCCATCGGTCACCCCTTTGGCAGAATCATCGTACGCAGCGTACATCCTTTTCAGCTTGGTGCTGTCACCCTGAGCACCGGGTTCATTGGCCTTCTCATCTTCCTGATCGTCTCGGGAAGGATCAGAAAGATTTCGGAACTTTCGTCACGGGAGTTGTTTGCCTCCCTCGGCCTCGGTGTGTTCGGGTTCTTCTGCTATCAGATCCTGACCTTCAGCGCCCTTGCCCGTATTCCCGCATCCATGAATGCGGTTCTTGTATCAACAAATGTGGTGTTCATCGCCCTCCTTGCAGCCCTTATCCTCAAGGAGCGTATCATGCCCGCTCGGATTGCGGGTATCGCCATAGCACTCCTGGGGGTCGTGCTGGTGACCTTCAACACCGGCTTTTCCCTCGGAGAGGACAGAGGCGGCATCGACCTGCTTGGGTGTGCCTTTTCGCTCCTGGCAGCATTCTCCTTTTCACTCTATTCGGTGATCGGGAAAAGGATACTCACCTCCAACGATCCTCTCATCGTAGCAGCGCTTGCGCTGTTTTCGGGAGCGATTCTGCTCAATGTGTTTACGACGGTCACCGTTGGCCATTCAGCTACAATCAACGCGGGATGGCCGACCTTTCTGCTCATGGTTTTTCTCGGGCTCACCATGATCGGCATCGCCTACCCGCTCTGGTTCACCTGTCTCAAGAGACTTCCCGCATCGCATGCGTCGATTTATATCTATCTCACACCCATATTTGCCGTAACCCTCTCGCTCATCATTCTGCAGGAACGCTTCTCCTGGCTGTTCTGGGTGGGAGGTGCATGTATCCTTGGCGGTATCATCATTACCAACCGGTTTGCAGCTGACACACGGGAGTCTAACAACAGGAATGGTTAACACTGAAAGAGGGAGGAAACATACATGGTGGTTACCACGGTCATGATCAGGGTCAATGAGGAGGACATCGACGATTTCATAAACGCAACCATACCCAACCATGATGACTCAATAAGGGAGCCGGGTAACAGGCGATTCGATCTTCTTCAGAATATGGAAGACCCAACCCAGTTCATACTCTACGAGGCCTACGATTCTCAGGAGGCTGCGGCGGCACACAAGGAAACCAGTCACTACAAAACCTGGCGGGAGGCTGTTGCTCCCCACATGAAGGAACCACGTAGAGGTATCAAATACCGGGCCATTCGGCCCGAGTAGTACATGGAAGGTGCGGAACTGGCAGAGTGCTCTCATGAGAGCTCCTGAAAGGCCGACCAACTTTTATGCATTATTTGAATCAGCGACAGGCCGATGCTTCTAGTGTACCGCCAGCACAAGACAGGTGCTCACGTTGTGGCTTGACCAAAATCCTTTGGCGGCTGAAAGTCGGGGGTGAGTGAGACCTGGCCAGCTCCTCATACACACCAGTTTGGGGTCTGGTGTGACCGACAAATAGGGAGACGCGGGGGTCCGATGGGCTCGTCTCATCCGGGTTCGAACCCCGGGGGCTGCCAATCCCTGGCGGTACCAGAGCACTTCATCAATCTCATTCATACTCAGTGGGAACGGCACAGATGAATTGAAACCGTTCACGGTTCGATGTATTCCTGTACTGATGCTGTTCGCCGGGGAGCACCATCACAAAATCACCCGTACCTACCGGTTCTTCTGATCCGTCCTCCCAAATCACTGCACCCTTACCAGAGATAATATAGTTCAGATGCTCGAAGGGATGGTTGTGAAAGGGCGTGTACCCACCAGGTTCGAGGGTAAACACCCTGAAGGAGAAATGGGGTGCGCCGTCCTCTCTGGAAAGCGGGACCTGCTTGAATGCGTCCTTCACACCTTCCATTTCCACCCTCACCTTCTCTATTTTATCGAGATTGGTAATGACCATGAATGTCTCCTCTGTAACGATATCTGTATTAAAGATACATCATTCATTGTATCCGGAACAGAAAACTCGAGCACGCCGTGCACTATGCCGGGTCCATAACGAATACATTGCACAAAATCCTATTTCAGTTTATATTTTTTGTATCACCTCCTATGCAGCAGCGCACCGGGAAACAGTCACATCCATGAGCGTATTCACCGATGAAAACAGAAAGATCTTCGTTATAGACACCAATGTCATTCTCTACGATTACCGCTGCATCTACTCCTTTGAAGAACACAACGTCATAATCCCAATCACCGTACTCGAGGAAATCGACAAGTTCAAACGGGGCAATGAGATCATCAACTACAATGCTCGTGAATTTTCCCGTGAGCTCGACTCCCTGGTGGGCGACGGTCTTCTCAATGAGGGCATCGAGCTCGACACGGGAGGCATTATCATTGTCAACACCAATATCAGAAAGGATGACTATATTGGCGAGCTCTTCTGGGAGGACAAGCCCGATCACCGAATTCTTGCCGTGGCCTATAATCTGGCAAAGGAGTATGGAAATGACCGGGTGCTTGTTGTATCCAAGGACATAAATCTCCGCATGAAAGCGAAGAGCATCGGCATACAGGCCGAGGATTATGAAACGGGTAAGATACAGAACATTGACGAACTCTATAAGGGGAAGGCCCTGATCGAAGAGTTGAACGATGAGCTCATCGAGGAGATCTACCGCGAAGAGTTTATCGATGCGGGTCAGCTGCACTTTCAGAACACTCCCTTCCCCAACGAATACTTCATTCTGAGAAACAACAAGAAGAGCGCTCTGGGGACTTACTACAAGGAAGACGAGCTGATCAAACTGGTGCTGAAACGCAAGTGTTACGGCATCAGGCCGCGAAACGCCGAGCAGACTTTTGCCCTCGATGCACTCATGAATGACAACATTCCACTTGTCACCCTGTCCGGAAAAGCGGGTACGGGCAAGACGCTCATGGCCCTTGCGGCAGCCCTGGAAGTGCGCAAGTACTACAAACAGATCTATCTTGCACGTCCGGTAGTGCCACTGTCAAACCGCGATCTCGGCTTTCTCCCGGGAGACGTGAAGAGCAAGCTCGAGCCCTACATGCAGCCGCTTCACGACAACCTGTCTGTTATTCAGAATCAGTACGATGATAATTCGCAGGATGCGAAGCGCATCACCGATCTCCTGAACAAGGAAAAGCTCGTCATCACACCGCTGGCCTATATTCGTGGACGAAACCTCTCGAAGATCTTCTTCATCATCGATGAGGCGCAGAACCTCACGCCCCATGAGGTAAAGACCATCATTACCCGTGCCGGTGAAGGAACAAAGGTGGTATTTACGGGTGACCCCTATCAGATCGACACCCCCTACCTGGACTCCCGGAGTAACGGACTGACCTGGCTTATCGACCGCATGAAGGGACAGACCCTCTATGCCCATGTCACCCTCGAAAAGGGTGAGCGCTCCCAGCTTGCCGAGCTCGCCTCAAATCTCCTGTAACAGCCCTTCTATAACAGAGACATCTCAGAATGAAGCCCAGGGGAAGTTATGCAGACTGATTATGGAGAATCGAATGGAGGGACTATGCGTGGGTGTAGAATGCATGAGTGCTCACAAGCTTCCCGAGATCTCTCATCTGTCCGGCAAAGCCCTGCCACATAATCATGAATTGTGTCTGCTGCTGTTCCTGTATCTCATGTTGTACCTGTATGAGTCCGCCCACACCGAGCATCGCATCCACAGAAGCAGAACCCTTTTTCATAATTTTTTCGGAGAACCTGCGAAGTGTCTGCGTAGCAACCTGTGCATCCTGATAGAGCCCCAGGCAATCCTGAAACTGCACGAATCCCCTGATGACCCTGCGCATCTCCCCTGCATAGAGGTCACTGAAGAATTCCGTGGTGTACCGCAGACCTTTGAACTCGATACGAAGTTCGTGCAGGTCATTGGGAGAGAGGCTCTCGGCGGAGCGGTCGAGCCAGCCGGACATCCTGTCGAGTACCGCACCGATGAGTCCTGGAACAAGCTCCACCACAGGAACTTCCTGCGTCTGGCCTTTTCGCAACATGGTATCCTCGAGCTTCCTGAGGCGGTCGAGAAGCTCCTCGTACCGCCCGGACTGGAGATCCTCCCTCATCTTTTCAAGGTTCCTTTGACGTTTGCACGTATAATGGCCGACAACACTCTGTATGATATCCTCCGATGCACCGATCTTCCTGAACTGCTCTGAAAACTTCTCCTGAAATACATCGATGTCCCGCACTTTCCCAAGACTCTTCGCGATCCACGAAAGTTCTTTTCGAAGCGTCTCCGACCACTCTTCACCGACGTTGTCCCTGAACAGATGCAGTGCGAAGCGGGCGCGCCGTGTGGCAACACGCAAATCATGCAGGAACTCGATGTCCAGATCGTACACCGTCCCATCGGTGTTACCCCACATCTTGTAGGCCTGTTTTCCCAGGACCTTTCCGATGGCCGTATACACACTGTCCTGGGGGGTCAGCCTGTACCGGTCCGGTACAGGCACACCGGGAAGCGCTGCTTCAATGGTTTCGAGGCCGCTGGCAAGGGGTTCGAAATCAACCGGATTGAGTCCCACATAATCCCGTAAAAGAGTATGCAGATATTCAGCCTCGCTGCGGGGTATTCCTCTATCGAGTGTCAGTATCATCTGCGGGCTTGACCATTCCCCACCGAAGGGGCTCCTGAAACTCCAGTTTTCAAATCGAAGCACCATGGGACGCTCTGACCGCTGATCATCAGAAAGAATATGCCCGTCCCCGCTCCTGCGCCCGGTATCCTCCTCACGGTCCGGACTGGGCGGGTACACGAGCATTTCCTGCCCTGAAACGCGTGCCCATAGATAGGGGAGCAGGGTTTCAGGCGCCGTGTACATGGAAATGTGGTCGGCGACGGCACCCACACCCGGCACCTTGTCATCTTCCGAAGCCTGCGTCAGCAGCAGCGCTCCATTCCTGATAAGCTGCCATGTACGGATATTACCACCTCCGGCTGCTACTTGCCTGTGGGAGTCTACATTCCCCGTACCTGCAGGATCCTCTCCATCTCCCTTGAACTCACGCGTGCAGAGCCTGAGCGTGAATCCTTCCCGTAATATTTTCCCGTCCTGTGCGTCCTGATATGTGAAAGAAGTATGCCTGATTCCTCCATTTTCATATCGGTATCCCATCTTCCCAAGTGCCTGAACAACCTGCTGAACCGATACGTTCACAGGGATACAGTAGCTCTGTTTTTCCCCAGCCATTCCCCTACAGCCCCTTTCGAAACAGGCCGGCATTCACTCCCGGAACCTTTCTCCTCTCGATATCATCTGCGACATTGTCATAACCATAGGTAAACCTCACGATGACTGCTCGGGGATTCAACCCCTTTTTTAGCTCAATAAAGGCATAGGAACCCCGAGGGTCCCCGTCAATCGAGGTGCCAACTGCTCCTGCGTTAACCACGAGTACCCCTGAAACTTTCCTCGTAAAAGGAATATGTGTGTGCCCGCAGATGAGTATATCGGGGTGCTGCTCGCCGATCTTTGACCGCAGTCCCTCCCGGGTTATACTCGGATAGATGGAGTCCTTGTCTGAGACTGGGCTTCCATGAACCATCAATATCTCGTGGCCTTCGATGTTCAGTTTGAGTTCCGCACCCCCTTTCTCCACACTTCTCAATGCAGCACAGAGGGCGGAGAAGTTTGCATGAATATCTGAAAAAACGGCAAGTTTCATGGAAATGTCCGTGCACGCTGAACAGTTTTTACAGCTGCGTGGGAAACTGCGACAGGAGCTGATCAAGAAGAGCATCAATGCGTTTCAGGTCTTTCAACCGCCCCTTTTTCGGTTTTACTTTCAGATCACCAAGCTGGGAAAGCATCTTTCGCACGTTGTCAACACCGGGTTCTACACTGTCCTCACCGATCGTATCTCTGTGCTCGAGAATACGAAGCATCTCCTCAACGCGGGAGATACAGTTAATACGGTAATGATCTATGATTAAGTCGATGTCGGCACGCAACATGCGCAGCCTCCTTATGAGCTCATCACTGTATTTCTCTCTGTTCGGCATGCTGTTCCCTTCCTCATCCCAATATACTGCGGGTTTTGTGGAACACCGTTTCGACATGGACCTGGAGGCCTTTTTGAATTGCATTGACTGACCGGTTCGCATCGACAATCTCGAAGCCATACTTCTCCTGCAGTTTTTTAAACTCCACCCGGAGCCTGCGTTGATACCGGATAAAGGATTCGAACCAATTCCGTGAAATCCCGATGTCCATCCCCGATTCCCAGTAATCGAGGAGCTGATTGGCTGTCAGTGTGCGCTCAGCCAGATTCCGGGATGAAGCCATCAGAAAGAACACCGCATCCGGCACAATGGCCATGGAGTATAACGATTCGACCCAGCCAGGGTCCGCACCGCGCACGAGGTCCCGTGCTTGAAGGGTATAGACGTAGCGATCGGCAAGCACGATGTAACCGGCCCTGAGAGCAGGTATTATGGTGTTCTCAAGCTGATCGTAGAAGTCTGTGGCATAGAAGAGTGACATGGTGCGGGGACTGAGCACATTCCCCTGCTTTGCCGCTTCGAGGGCAGGTCCCACAATCGGTGACCGTAGAAGGCCTGTCTGCACTACCGCATAACCCCTCTGCTCGAGCCAGTTCGAGAGCATGTGGGTCTGTGTGGACCGACCCGAAGAGTCCGGTCCCTCGATAACAATGAGTAAACCGTTGAGCTTACTCAGATCAATGTTCGGAGGTGGGTTTCCGTAGCATTTTTTCTCGCTCATCGCCTTACCCTCAGTTTAAAGCGGGGAAGATCTATCTTCTCCTCAATCATTTGACGCACCCTTTCCTGCTGCATGTGTATATGTTTCCTTGCGTCGATGACGGTGAATCCAAACTCCTCCGCCATGGCGTCGTAGTGTTTCTTCACCCGCCCCTGAAATATCCTGAAACTTTCATATATGTCGCTCGACAGTTTAAGATCCATACCCGCCTCGAAATACTTGAGCTGTGGCCTTCCCTCGAGAATCCTTCCCAGTGCCGTCTCGAGAGGAAGCTTAAAGTAGAGGGTGATGTGAGGGTGGCGTGCAAACCCGTAGAGTTTTCGAAGCCACTTAGAATCGCAGCCCCGCACACCGTCCCGCGCAAAGGAGGTGTATATGTACCGGTCGCACAGTACGATGTATCCTGCCTCGAGCATGGGAAGTATCTGACGTTCGTACCGGTCAGCAAAATCAGTCGCGTGTATGAGGCTGAAAGTTGTGGGTGTGAGAAGCTGTTTCTTCTTCCCCTTTCGTGTTGCTGACTTGACGATGGAACTGGAGTTCCATTCGGAGAAGAAGACCTTGCATCCGAGGCCATTCAGCCATTGATAGAGAAGATGTATCTGTGTTGACTTGCCCGAGCCATCGAGTCCCTCGACCGCAATCAGTCTTCCCGGTATGTGATCAGCTACCATAACAGGGTCCCTTTCATTCAGTATTTAAAACAATTACCAACAAGCATGATACGATTCAAAGCTCAGTCTCCCTTGGCACTTTGACGCATACCTGCCGGGATATGGATCTGTAGAAATTCATTGTATTCGAGAAATGTTGAAAGTGCAAGTCTACTGGCTACAGCACCGATGTGGTGAATCCACCGTCTATGGGTATAGTCACACCCGTTATAATTAGGAAGAAAACTCTCGGCCTTCTCTCGAGCGATTCTCATTACCCGTTCCATCAGGGTGTAGCCGGTTGCTGTACGGCTTTCACTGTCCACGCATCCCGGTCGCGTAGGCGTAATCGGCAATCACCTCCCGTACCCTGTCACGGAGCAGATCATCGGGGTCACTGCCGAGTTCACCGGCCCGGATCTTACGGTACTGGGAGGGGAAAAACTGGCTGAGCAGAGTTTCGGGTATGCCGGTATTTTTCATATTTTGAAGAAGCTTTTCGAAAGATGCCTGCACGCGCTCTTCGCTCCAGTAATACCGAATGCGGTCGAAAAGGCTGTATCGCCTTTTATACGCCCGCTCCATATCCGAACCGTCATAGTATTTCTGCCAGTACACCGGATTGCGCACCATCACATCCTCAACTGTTTCGAGCAGGTTTGATCGGACGATGCTGCTGTCGATAGTGCAGAGCTCATCCTCTATTGCACAGAGCATGAACAAAGCCTCCCTGAAGGCGTAGGTGAGCCCGGGCCCCACCTTCAGAATGGCAAACCCGTCCTCCACCATCTCCTTCATCTTACGCGCTGTCTGATAATCGGTTGAATGGGCCTCGAAAACCAGGTCTGGATAGTCGCGCAGTTTTTGAGCAAGAGGTGATGCATCCTTTCTGTTGTACTCGAGTATGCTTCGGTCTCCGAACTCGACGCCTGGCTGCACGACCACGGCAATGACGCGATCCCAACCATTTTCCAGCTTTTCCCGCACGAATGCCTCCCTGGTAACCCGGACCGTCTCCTCAAAATCCTCAACCGATGTGACCTGTACACCCTCCTCCACCTCATCACTGCCGCCCGGCACCGGAACCTCTGTTCCAATTATGTACATTGGCGCCAAGAATGCACCCCCTCCCCCACGGGCCATACCACTGTAGGTCTCTTCACAGACACGGCAGAGCCTTGCACAGCGTTCTGCGACCAGGGCAGTCTCAATGGCGGTTTCGCCACCCAGCGGGATGCTCGTATCCAGATGTATCTTGACGAACCCGGCCTCCACAAACTGGCGCACCATGTCGGATGCCTTTGTCATGGCTGTGTCAGCATCCTCTGCCTGAAAAGGTATGGGACCCAGATGATCGCCACCGAGTATGACACGATCATCACTGATCCCCCTGTCACGGGATTGGGACAGTACAAAATCCCTGAAATCCCTCGGCGTCATACCGGTGTAACCGCCGAACTGATTTACCTGATTGGAAGTGGATTCGATAAGCACAATACTGCCATCCCGCACTGCCTGTTCGAGCGACGCATCTATAACCCAGGGATGGGAACTGCAGATCGAGTAGATGCCGCGGAGATTACCCCGGTGCTGGTCCAACACAATGTCTTTCAGGATTTCTGCCCCATTCATACCGCCACCTCTACAATGAATATACTAGGTGCATGCTTCAGTTTCCAGACAGTTTGACAACAGGATTTGCTGTGGCCTCATCATCACCTTCCATATTATTGTAAGAGCAAGAAAGAGAGGGGGGAAGAATGGGAAACTATGGTTTGAAATCGATACTTAAAATACCCGAATTGATTATCTTCGGCTCCAATACCGTTAAGGAGCTGGGCGAACACGTATTGAGGTATGGCACGCGTGCAACACTCATTCGTGGAGGAGCATCACTGGAACAGAGCGGAAACCTTGAGAAAATCCTCTCCATACTTGGGGCTGCAGGCATCAGCCTCCAGGAGATCAGTGGTGTTCATCATGATCCCGATGAATCGAAGGTTATGGAGTTTGTGGAATTGGTCGAGGGTTTCGATCCCGATGTAGTCATGGGTGTCGGCGGCGGCAGTGTTGTGGACACCGCCAAGGCAGTATCGATTATCACCACAAACGGCGGTCAGGTAAAGGATTACTGGGAGGGAAGGACCTTCTCAAGGCCCTCGCTTCCCTACATCGCTATTCCCACCACCTCAGGCACGGGTGCCGAGATAACAAAAAATGCGGTGATCACCAGCAGAGACCACAACTTCAAGAAGAGCATCAGAAGTGAGTTTATGATACCGGACATCGCTCTGGTTGATCCAATACTCACCGTGAGTATGCCCCCGGATGTCACCGCCCACACGGGCCTCGATGCCCTTGTGCAGAACCTTGAGGCCTATACTTCGAAGAATGCCGGCCCCATCACCGACACATTGGCATATAAAGGTATCGAACTCGCAGGAAAGTACCTGGTGAGGGCATATGAGAATGGGGATGATGTGGAGGCCCGGGAGGGTCTGGCTCTGGCGTCCCTGTACGGCGGCATCACCCTGGCCAATGCGGGCCTCGGACTTTCCCATGGGCTCTCACATCCACTGGGCATCCGTTACGGCCTTGCCCACGGCCACGCCTGCGCCATTACCATGCCCACTGTCATTGAAATCAACTATCCTGCGCGGAGCGACAAATACGATAAGGTGGCAAGGCTCCTGGGTTTTCCGGGAAATGGAGCCGATGCCTTCAGGGCACTTCTCGATAGACTGGGAATTTCCACGAAGCTGAGTTCCTATGGCGTGAAAGCCGAAGACATTCCTGCACTTGTCAGTGACTCAAAGGGGGGGAGCCGCGGTTACAATCCCATCGATCACAGCGATGAAACCGTTGAAGCCATGCTCAGGGAGATGATGTAAGAAATGGGCGGTGCAACTATACAAGTATAGTCACATTTTTTTCCCAAGCACCTACACTATTAATACAAGGATAAAGTTCTTTGAAACAAAACGGGTATATGGTATGATAAGACGCGTTCTGTGTACGCAAAATCCAGAACACAATAAAATGGCAAAGGAGTAATACATGGGTAGAAAGGATGCACTGTTTACACCAATTAAAATGGGGACTAAAACGGCGGTCAACCGAATCGCACTCAACGCCATGGAGTGTAACGACGCCGATAAGAACGGTGACCCCTCTGAGCTCACCTACACGCGCTACAGAAAGAACTTCGAGGGAAATGCGGGTGTTATCGTTGTGGAAGCCATTAGTGTTATCAGTGAAAGCCGCGGCAGGCTAAACCAGCTCATCGGCACACCTTCGAATCTCAAGGGTCTCACAAAGCTCTTCACAGAGATGAAAAAGGTAAACGACAAGCCTCTGTTAATAATACAGCTCACACACTCAGGAGAACTCAGCGAACCGCAATTTTCGCGACGCGTCTGTGTGAAGCCCCTTCCCGGTTTTGGCGGTGACTTGCTCACTGAGGAGGAGGTGGAGGACATCATTGACAATTTCGTGTCAGCTGCCAAGGTGGCCTACGATGCGGGGGCTGATGGCGTGGATGTCAAACTCTGCCATGGATACCTGGGCTCACAGCTCTTACGGCCCTACAACGACCGAAAATGGAAGTTTGGCGGCCCCTGGGAGAACCGGTCACGCTTTGCATACGAGATCTATGAGCGTATCGCAAAGGAGATCACTGATCCTGACTTCATCGTGGGATCGAAGATATCCGTCTGGGAGGGATTCCCCGGGGGATGTGGTTCTGCCGGCCCTGATACCCCAATCCTAGACCTCGCCGAGCCCTGTATGCTTGCCAAGGGCATTGAGGAAAGAGGTGCAAAGTTTATTCTCGTTTCCTCAGGCAGCCCATCCATTACCCTTGCACTGTCACAGCCCGACCGGCGGCTTCCCGACTACGGTTACCTGCACTTCGGCTTCCAGAAGGCGATTAATGAGACGGTGGAGCCTGAAACCGTGGTCATAGGTTCAGCCTACTCCGTATTCAGGAACGGGAAGAACAACTTCCTTGCCGTAAACCGTGAGGAGAGCTCCCTGGAATACTGGGGCAACAAGAACATCAACGACGGCGTGGTCGACATGATAGCCATCGGGCGGCAGTCTCTGGCCGATCCCTACATGCCCATCAAGCTGAAACAGGGGAAGTCCGACGAGGTCAACTGGTGCACCTGCTGCGACAACTGTGTCGAGTTGTTGATACGACAGCAACCCGTAGGCTGCACCACCTATGATCCGAAATACACAAAGGTGCTGCAGGATATTCGCAAAAAGGAAGGCAAACTGACCGACGTAGACAAACACACATGAGATAACCCACTTGAAATACGGTGGAGTATCTTATTAAAATAGATTTTTGTTTCAAAATTCACTTAAGAGGAGGTACATACATGAAAGTCAAAACACTGGTCGCTCTTGTCGTCGTATTAGCCCTGCTCTTTACCGCAGGCGCGGTATTCGCACGCGGCGGTAGAGGGGAGGAGCCGGCAGAGCCCGAAGAAACGGTGGCCCCGGCAGAGAAACCGAAGAAGGCCCCGGAACAGGTGCTCATTTTCGGCTCCAGCGGAGATGTTGCACGATTGGATCCGGGTGACGTCACGGATGGTGAGTCCATTCAGCGTATGGACAACATCTTTGAGGCTCTCGTGGAATTCAAACAGGGTTCCACCGAGATTCAGCCGGGGCTTGCCACCTCGTGGGAGTTTTCCGGGGACGGGAAGGAAATCACCTTCAAGCTGCGTAGGGGCGTGAAGTTTCACGACGGCACGGACTTCAACGCTGATGCGGTGGTCTACTCCTTTGAACGCCAGTACAACCCCGATCATCCCCACCATCAGTACGGCCAGTGGGCATACTGGGGCTGGATGTTCTATGACATCAACCTTGTCGAGAAGATCGACGACTACACGGTAAAAATTTACTTGAATGTCCCCAACGCATCGATCATGCTCAGCCTCGCCATGTTCACGGCAAATATTGTCAGCCCTGCAAATGCCGAGAAATGGGGTGAGGACGCCTTCGCCCACCCGTCCGGCACAGGCCCCTTCAAGTTCGTGGAGTGGGTGAAGGATGATCACATCACCCTCGAAGCCTACGACGGCTACTGGAAGGGCAGACCGAAACTGGACAGGCTGATATTCAGGGTCATTCCCGATGCGTCGGCGCGGCTGCTTGCTCTCGAAGCCGGTGAAGTGCTCGGCATCGAATACCCGAACCCCGCCGACTTCGACCGTATCGAGAACAACGATGACCTGGTTCTCATGTCGGAACCGGGCATGAACGTTGGTTATCTGGCCCTCAATGCGGGATACGGGTACAACGATGCAAACGAGAACGCGGCCAAGGACGATGATGAGCCCTGGGTGAAAACCGAGGGATTCCATGAAGCGCTGACCAAGAAGAAGGTGCGGCAGGCCATAAACATGGCCATCGACAAGAAGTCCATCGTGCGGGACCTCTACATGGGCACCGCTTCGGTTGCCAAGAACGGCATGCCTCCCTTTATGCTCGGCTATAACGACGACATTCGGGACTGGCCCTACGACCCCGAGCGTGCGAAGAAACTCCTGGCGGAGGCGGGCTATCCCAACGGTTTTGATGTCGTCTTCTACGTGATGCCTGTGTCCAGACCCTACATGTTCGACCCGCCCAAGATCGGCGAGGCAATACAGAGCTACCTGGCCGCTGTGGGCATCAATGCAAGCATCTACCAGGTAGACTGGGCGACCTATCTCCAGGAAACACAGTTGGCGAAGCATCAGATGTGCCTCCTGGGGTGGACAGGCGACAACGGAGATCCCGACAACTTCATGAACGTTCTCTACGGGCCGAACTCCACGATGATCGGTACTGCCGGTAACTATGGTTTCTACAACGACATGGAGGCTCAGAAGCTTCTGACTGCGGCGCTTCAGACCTATGATATTGACAAGCGGGCCGAGTACTACAGCAAGTTCCAGGAGATGATACACGAGAGCGCCAACTACGTGTACCTTGCCCATGCAAATCAGAATGCGGCATTCAGAAAGAATGTGAAGGGGTATCGGCTTCATCCGACCTCGCGAAAGTTCTTCTACCCCTGCTACATCGAGTAGAAGGTTATTCTGCTACACCGATTAGTTCGGCAGGACGGTGCAATTCACCGTCCTGCCTTTGTTTTGAAGGTTTATCGATACAGAATTAATATTGCTTGTCCGTACAGATCTCTCCGGGCTATTATGAGGAATCCTCCGGGGCCGGGACCCCTGTCTGGACTCAGGGTAAAAGAATGAAGTGGTATATTGTCAAGCGGCTGCTCCTTCTCATTCCGGTACTGCTGGGAGTGTCCATTCTCTCCTTCGCGCTCATTCATCTTGCGCCCGGAGATCCCGCCAGAACCATTGCGGGCGATCGTGCATCTCCCCAGATCATAGAGTCAATGCAGGAGAAGTACGGACTTGACAAACCCATGATCGTGCAGTACTGGATATGGCTGCGCCATGTTCTCAGAGGCGACCTCGGACGCTCCATCGTGACCAATGAACGAATCCTGGTGGAGATCATAAACAGGCTCCCCAATACGGTTGAGCTCACTTTTTTCGCCATGTTCATCGCCATCGTTGTCGGCGCCGTTGCCGGCATCGTTTCCGCATCGCGGCAATACTCGGTGCTCGACTATACCACCATGGGGGTCGCCCTGTTCGGGGTGTCCATGCCAGTTTTCTGGCTGGGTATTATGCTGATGATGGTATTCGGCGTTTATTTGAAGTGGCTTCCCCTGGGGGGACGCATCAATACCCTCATTTCATTTCAGCGCATAACCGGACTGCTTCTGCTCGACAGTGTTGTGACCTGGAACTGGCAGGCCTTTGTGAGCGCCCTTCGCTACCTGATACTGCCTTCCGTGGCCCTGGCAACCATTCCCATGGCCACCATCGCGCGGGTGACACGTTCGAGCATGCTGGAGGTTCTGCGGCAGGACTTCATACGTACACAGCGCGCCAAGGGGCTTCCGGAGCGCATGGTCATATACAAGCATGGGGCGAGAAACGCGTTGCTTCCGGTCATAACGGTGATCGGGCTCAACTTCGGTCTGCTTCTGGCCGGCGCTATACTGACCGAGACCATATTCTCCTGGCCTGGAATCGGACGCTATGTTGTGAAAGCGGTACAGATGCGCGACTACCCTGCCGTGCAGGGCTGCGTGCTCTTCTTCGCCTTCATGTTCGTGATCGTTAATTTGATCACCGATATTCTGTACGGTTATATAGATCCACGCATCAAGTATGAGTAAGAGTCGTCGTATTCAAGAAACGGGAAGACCCTATGAGTCCATTGTTCAACAACAGGAACAGGATGGGCGACCTGATCGGCACGAAGAAGGCTGGAGTGGAGCTCGCCGACCATGTCCGCAAGCGAGGCGGTGCCGGTCTGTTCCGCCGGTTCAGAAAGAACAGGTCGGCTCTGTTCGGGCTGGCAATCATCATACTGCTCGTGCTGCTGGCCATACTGGCCGGTCTCATAGCGCCCAACAGCCCCACCCCCTCTCCTCCCGATCTCTCACTGGCCCTGAAACCGGGATTCTGGACTGATGAGGGAGTACCAGGCATGCCGCTGGGTACCGATGCTCTGGGCCGCTGCGTGCTGAGCCGAATCATCTATGGTGCCCGGGTGAGCCTCAGCGCCGGATTTGTGGCCGTGGGCATCTCGCTCATACTCGGTATAGCACTCGGCGTGATCGCGGGTTTCTTCGGCGGGTGGGTGGACTCCGTGCTCATGCGGCTGGTCGACATCATGTTCGCCTTTCCCGCCCTTCTGCTTGCCATCGTGATCGTCGCCGTCATAGGTCAGGGACTCGACAAGGCAATGATCGCAATCGGCATTGTCTATACACCGCAGATGGCCCGCATCATCAGGAGCTCAGTACTGTATATAAAGGAGATGGAGTACATAGAGGTACAGAGGGCCGTGGGGTCGAGCAATCTGCGGATCATATTCAGGCATGTGATACCGAACAGCGTCGCGCCCGTCATTGTGTACGGAACTCTGATGCTCGCGACAGCAATACTCGACTGCGCCGCCCTCGGTTTCCTGGGCCTCGGCGCCCAGCCCCCCACCCCGGAATGGGGTGCCATGCTCTCAAAGAGCTATCAGTACATCGTCGGAGGGGCATGGTGGGCAGCAACCTTTCCCGGTGTCGCCATACTCCTTTCCGTGCTGGGGCTGAATCTGCTCGGCGACGGGCTTCGGGACATTCTGGACCCGAGATTGAAGACATAGGATACAGACAAGTTACCATGGAAGAACTGCTGAGAATCAGTAACCTGCAAACCCATTTCTTCACCCATGAAGGGACGGTGCGGGCCGTAAACGGTGTGGACCTCAGCATAGAGAGGGGCAGGACACTGGGTCTCGTGGGCGAATCAGGCTGCGGCAAGAGTGTGACGGCACTGTCCATAATGCGGCTCATCCCCGATCCGCCCGGAAAGATAGTGGATGGGGAGATTCTCTTCGAGAGCGTCAACCTCTTCGAGCTCAATGAAAAGAAGATGCGGGACATGCGGGGAAGCAAGATCTCCATGATATTTCAGGAGCCCATGACATCTCTGGATCCAGTTTTCACCATCGGGCATGAGATCATGGAGACCATTCAGCTGCATCAGGGGATGAAAAAGGATGCAGCCCGTCAGGCGGCCATCGCTGCCCTGGAAACGGTGGGCATGCCCGATGCCGACAAGCAGATACGCAACTACCCCCATGAGCTTTCCGGCGGTATGCGGCAGCGGGCCATGATCGCCATGGCCCTGGCCTGCAAACCCTCGCTCCTCATCGCCGATGAACCGACCACAGCCCTTGACGTCACCATTCAGGCGCAGATCCTTCAGCTGATCAACGAGCTCAGGGAGAAGTTCGGCACATCCGTACTGCTCATCACCCACGATCTCGGTGTGGTTGCGGAGATGTGCGACAACGTTGCTGTCATGTACGCAGGCTATGTGGTCGAGTATACCGATGTGGAAAGATTGTTCAGCAACCCGCTGCACCCCTATACGAAGGGACTGAAAAAGTCCATACCGAGACTGGACGTGGAGGTAGCGCGCCTCGACACCATCAGGGGCATGGTCCCGGATCTTCTCGACGTACCTGCAGGCTGCCCATTCAACCCCAGATGCGATTTCTGCTTCGATCGATGCCTGGGAGAGATGCCGGAACTCCGGGAGGTGCAAAAAGGCCATCTTGTGAAGTGTCATCTGTACTGAGTGATTGAAGGAGCTGCACGTGGAAAAAACGGTAGAGGTGAAGAACCTGAAAAAGTGGTTCTGGACAGGAACCAACCGTCCGGGCAAGGGGGAAGCGGTACGGGCCGTCGATGATGTGAGCTTCCATATCAACAAACGGGAAGTGCTTGGCCTGGTGGGAGAATCGGGTTGCGGAAAGACGACCTGCGGCAAGGTAATTCTGAGGATTTTCGACCCGACAGACGGCACTATATTCTTCAACGGTCATGATATCACCCGCCTGAACAGCAGGGACATGGCGGGATTCAGGCGGCAGATGATGATAATATATCAGGACCCCTTCGGATCACTCGACCCGAGAATGACCATCCGGAGCACCATAGCTGAACCAATGGCGGTGCACAACACGGTTTCAAGGGAGGAGCGGAGGGACAGGGTTGCGGAGATCATGCAGAAGGTGGGCCTGACTCCGGACCACATGAACCGCTATCCCCATGAATTCAGCGGCGGCCAGCGGCAGCGCATTGGCATCGCGAGGGCCCTATCCACGAATCCCGAATTCATCGTGGCCGACGAATCTGTCTCGGCTCTCGATGTGAGCATACAGGCACAGATCATAAACCTCTTGCAGGATTTACAGCGGGAACTGGGCATTACCCTGCTCTTCATCTCCCACGATCTCAGCGTGGTCCGCCACATAAGCGACAGGGTTGCAGTCATGTACCTTGGCAAAATCGTGGAGATGGCAACGAAAAAGGCACTCTTCGATGACCCCAAGCATCCCTACACACAGGCACTTCTCTCGGCAATCCCCATACCCGATCCTTCCCAGAGGAAGAGGGGGAAGATACTGATGGGAGATGTTCCCAGTCCCATCAACCCACCGTCGGGGTGCAGATTCCACCCCCGTTGTCCACACCGTATGGATATCTGTGACCAGGAGATTCCTCAGTTAAAGGAAAAGGACTCCGAACACTTCGTTGCCTGTTTTCTCTACTAGAACACATAGCGTGCGGCCACCGCAGCAGTCCACGCAA
>CBFDDP010000012.1:0-43212 GCA_965603595.1 uncultured bacterium | reverse complement strand
GTTTTTCGGGCTAGTGAGATTTGAACTCACGACCTCACGGTCCCGAACCGTGCGCGCTACCAAACTGCGCTATAGCCCGTCATACCCTTCCCACCGTGCTGTGAAGGCCCAGTGACGCATGGCTGTATGGGTCTGTCTTTAGTGGAAAATGTACAGATGTCTCATGACTGTTCACGTGGGTAGGGAACTGTTTTCAGAAATACCTATTCGGGAGCGACGGGAATTGAACCCGCGATCTCCGGCTTGACAGGCCGGCGCGATAACCAGACTTCGCTACACCCCCAATACAACGGCATTGCGTAGCATAGCGGAAAAGATTCCGTTTGTCAAGATAATTTATGTAGGAGCCACAGGGGTGCCATATCAGTATCGATTATCGATGCAAAGTCATTTAAACGAAGTCACTATTTTACCGATGTAATGGATGAGTGATAGTAACGATTTCACCTATAGAAGGGCGTAATGTCATGAATGATAGTGATTTTTCACCACAGTATCTTCGGGTAAAAAAGACGGGATGGGGACTGCACGTTTTGTTTCTTCTTCTGCTCAGCTCAGCAGCGCTCCTGCTCCTATTCTCATGTGCAACAACCGGTGAAACATACAGGACTGGTGAGGAGACCAGGGCTGCCGGAGTCTGGCATAGGGTCGAGGAAGGACAGACACTCTGGCGTATAGCAAAAACCTATCGTGTGCCGCTCGAAGAGATAAAGATTGCCAACGATATTCAGGACGTGGTACATGTTGCGAAGGGCACCTGGCTTATTATTCCCGATGCTGACAAAATCATGTATGTACATGGAAGCGCCGATGCGGAAACTGAGGAAGATTATGACCCGGGTTTTATCTGGCCACTCAAGGGTCAGGTTGTCAATTCCTTCGGAAAATCGGGAGGAGACTTCCGTTACGGTATTGATATTAAATCAGCCAAGAATCAGGACATTGTTGCGACCCTCCCGGGCATGGTAGTCCTTTCAAGCACAATACGCGGTTACGGACCGACCATCATCATTGAACATGAGAACAACTTCTGCAGCCTCTATTCGAAGAATATTAAGAGCCTCGTGCGTGAAGGACAGCAGGTCAGTAAAAACAGCGTCATTGCCAGAGCCG
This sequence comes from uncultured bacterium, assembly GCA_965603595.1. Classification (GTDB taxonomy): domain Bacteria; phylum Spirochaetota; class B62-G9; order B62-G9; family DRHN01; genus JAGLSF01. Next base: position 42,099 of record CBFDDP010000012.1, on the reverse strand, counting down.
GCCCCGAAGGCACGGCTCCTGAAGATACCGTACACTATGAACTCTTTTTCAAGGGCAAACCGGTAAATCCTCTCTACTATTTACCTTAGCAAATACACATGATTGTGTTATGTTACATGCGATAGCAGTCAAAAGCGCTTAAAGAGAGTAAAAAACTGAAAAGAAAGAATTCCAACGGTGCTGAATACGATAACCTACCTCATAAATCCCATGATGATGAGGATGATCCTCTTGCCGTTTATCTGAAGCAGATTAAAAAAATCCCTCTCCTGACGCCGGAAGCAGAGAAGAAGTGCTATATAGAGATCCGCTATCATAGGGACATGATCGACAAACTTGTCCGTGACCTCAGCGAAGGAAGGATCTCCTCGGAAGAGTTTGAACAGGAGAAGGAGAAGCTGGAGCATAATCTCGTTGAGGTGAAGAACCGAATCATCACGGCTAATCTGCGTCTTGTGGTGAGTATTGCAAAGAAGTATCAGCACCGAGGGCTCAGCCTTATAGACCTCATTGATGAGGGCAATATCGGACTCATCGAGGCAATTGATCGTTTTGATTATACGCGGGGGTTCAAGTTCAGTACCTACAGCACCTGGTGGATTCGGCAATCGATCATCAAGGCCATTGCAAACAAGGGAAGACTCATCAGGGTCCCCATTCATATGCTGAACACCATCAAGAAATGTTACTATGTGACGAAGCAGCTCACCCAGAAGTTTGGAAGGGAACCCACTGCAGCTGAGATATCGGAGAAGCTCGGTGTGTCGGAGGAAAAGGTCCTGAAAATCCTGCACATCTCTCAGGAGCCGAGCTCACTGGAGGTACCGGTCAATCCGGAAAGTTCATCCGAGCTTGGCGATCTTATCGTTGACACAGAATCGAGCGGCCACGAAGACACGGTTTTTTTCATAGCATTGCAGGAGCTGATTAAACAGGTTCTTAACAAGCTCAGCATGCGGGAAAAGAAGATCATAGAACTCCGTTTCGGTCTGGACGGTGAAGGTCCCTATACGCTCGAGGAGACGGGTAGAATAATCGGTATAACAAGGGAGCGCGTTCGGCAGATTCAGAACAATGCCTTGAAAAAGCTCAAGAACTTCAAGCTCTCCGAAGATCTTCGGGAGTTCACCATTCGGTGAAGGTGCAGTACTGCTATATGTTGAAAGGGGTATACATGGATCTGTACGCCTTTGTAAGAAATGTTCCAGATTTCCCGAAGCCGGGAGTCCAGTTCAAGGATCTGACAACGCTCTGGAAGGATCCCGCTGCATGCAGAGAATCGATTGATCTGCTCCACGCGCGATACCGGGACAGGGGTATTCAAAAGATCGTTGGAGCAGAATCCAGGGGTTTCATTGTGGGTGCACCGCTGGCCTATCTGCTCGGTGCGGGATTTATACCGGTTCGAAAGAAGGGAAAACTTCCTTACCGGCAGGTAGAAGCAACCTATGAGCTTGAATATGGTACGGACACGCTTACCATGCACGAAGATGCCGTAGAGAAGGGTGACAGGGTGCTTATCGTCGACGACCTGCTTGCGACGGGGGGTACGGTCAGTGCGATGGTCGAACTTGTACAGAAGCTCGGCGGTAACATTGAGGAAGCTGCATTTCTGGTGGAGCTTGCCTTTCTGGAGGGTAGAAAGAGACTGGGTGTTCCTGTTTTTTCACTTTTACAGTACGCCGGGGAGTGATTTCAACGGATGTGTTCGTCGACTTGCCAATTAAAACTTTGGAAAACGGGTCTACTTGACGATATATTATTAAAGGTAAGTTTAAAACTGCGCACGGTTTAACCTATTGACTTGGGGTGTGCATTACCATATAATCTTACTTGCTAAAAGGACTCCTCCTCATGAGTACTGAGTTTTCCCTCTCAGCAAAAACGATGGTAACACCCGATGAAGTGGTGAGGGATGCGCACATCCGGATTGACAGGGGGAAAATAGTTGATTTTTCTGCCTCTGAGGGCAAGAACTACACGCTTCAGAAGAAGCATATACTCTTTCCCGCACTATTTAACGCGCATGATCATCTCTTCGGCACCTATTATCCTAAGATAGGTAACGGACCCTACGTGTGCTGGTTCCCCTGGGATTTTGATCTCAAGTTATCAGAGATTTATCAGGAAAGGAACAAGAATACTCCCTTTGAGCTGTACATGGTGGGTTGCTACAAGAATCTTCTGTCCGGTGTTACGACCGTGCATGATCACATTCCCCACAAGATCAATGACCCATTTATCGAAAAACTGCCCATTCGGGTCATCAAGGATTATGCGCTTTCCCATGAAGCGTCTGCATACGATTTGAAATGGGGCGATGGAATCGACGTGGAGCATAAGAAAGCTGTGCAGAACAATGTTCCCTATGTCACCCATATTGAAGAGGGTTGGGATCAGGAATCCATGCGTGGCATAGACATACTCGTTGAGCATAATGCTCTGACCGAGTATACGGTGATGATTCATGGTATCGCCTTTTCACAGAAGGATATTGAGCTTATTGCAAAGAACAAGGCACATTTCATCTGGTGTCCGGGTTCCAATATGTTCATGTTTGGCAAAACAGCCAAGGTCAGGGATATAATCGAGGCGGGAGTCAATATTTCTATTGGGACCGATTCACCCTCATCGGGTGAGATCAATCTGCTTGCCGAGGTTCGTTTCGCAAAAGAGGTGTACCGGGATCTGTACGGTGAAGACCTGGAAGACAGGGAAATCGTTAGGATGATAACGATTAATCCCGCAAGGGCATTCAGAATGCAGGACAGGGTCGGCTCTATCGACAAGGGAAAACTGGGTGACCTGCTGGTGGTGGCGGGTGATGGAAAAGATCCATATTCCTCTCTGGTGAATGCTCAGCTCAAGAACATTGCACTTATCTTTAAAGAGGGAAAGCCACTGTACGGGGATACGGATTACGGTGAAATATTTGAAGAACTGGGTTCAGATTATACCAAGATCGCCATTGAGGGTAAGGAAAAGTTTGTGATTGGCGACCCACAAGCCCTGATGGACAAGCTGAGAAAAACTGTTGGTTTTCACAAGGAACTGCCATTTCTACCGATTTAGGAAGGTCTCGTGCCAGGAATTCTGAGGAATTATAAAGCAGGGTCTATCATATATTTCATCGGCGATATAGGCGATAACATATATGTCCTCAAATCAGGAGCCGTAAGCCTTATCTACCATTCGATCGACACTGGTGAGGAGGTACGGGACACCATAAAAAACGGTGAGTTTTTCGGTGTTAAATCTGCGCTTGCCAAGCGACCCCGTGAAGAAACGGCACTCGTCATTAAACCTTCACAGGTTCTTGTACTCACAACTGCCGAATTCGAACTTCTGGTTACAAAGAGTGTCGGTGTCATTCAAAACTTTCTGAGGGTATTCAGCAATCAGTTGAGGCGCGTGGGGAAGCAGGTGCACAGCTATCTCGACGATTCCGATACAGGCGATAATCAGACCGAGCTCTTCAAAATCGGTGAGTACTATTTAAAGAACCATAAGTACAAGCAGGCGCAGTACGTGTATCAGACATATCTGAAATATTACAGTAAGGGCAATTTTGCAGGCCAGGCCCAGGAGAGGATAAACGCCATAGCCGATGCCATGCAGGGTAAGGGGACGGGAACCTATGCAACAATATCGCAGGAGCCCGAGCAGGCGATCCCCGTTGCAACTGAAATTCAAATCGATACGCAAACTACCGAAACCAATGAGTCGATAGATATTGCCACGAAGTACTATGACGGTGTGAGCCTGTTCTCTCAGGAAAAGTATGAGGAGGCCTTCCACCTCTTCAAGGCACTGCGCGTTGCCAGCTCTGCCGATGCGTCTTCAGCTGAGTATGTTCCGAAAATCGAGTTTGAGATGGGGAGATGTCTCATTGCACTGAAGCGTTATCCTGAAGCGGTGTCAATCTTTACCGGCATGATCAAGAAGTACCCCAAAGACGAGAACCTGAAGGATGCATTGTACAATATCGGTATCGCATACAAACATCAGGGCGACAAGGCGAAGGCCGCATCCTTCTTCCAGAAGGTGTTGAAGATGCTTCCGGAAAGTCCAACGGACCGGAAAGCAAAAAAGGAACTCGTTGCACTCGGTGTTGCAACATCATGATAAGGAGTAGCATCGTACCATGAAGATGGATACGAGTATGTTCGAACGATTCGGCGTTACTTTTGGGCCGGATGATATCATATTCTGTGAATACGAACCGGGGAAGGTTTTCTACATTCTCCAGGAGGGAAGGGTCAAAGTCACCAAGATCGTTTCAGATATGGAGAAAACTCTGGATGTGTTTCACCCGGGAGATATATTCGGAGAGATGGCTATCATCGAAGATCAGCCGCGCAGCGCAACTGCAATAGCGATTGACAAGGTCAAGCTCCTGAAATTGAACAAGGAAAATTTCAGTATGCTGATCCAGGGAACGCCGCAGCTCGCCTTTAATATTCTCAAGATATTTTCTAACAGGATTTACGATGCCAAGCGACGACTCCTCATACTGACCCTTCCGGACATAGAATCGAAGGTATGCGATGCATTCCTCATGCTCGCCGAGAACCAGCATATATCCCCCAAATCAACCAACCCGGTGACCTTCAACACAAAGGTCGATGAGATCGCCCATTGGTGCGCAGAGAAGGTGGGTAAAGTGAAAGAGGTGCTTGGAGCCTTCTCCGATACGGGCAAGATACAGATCTACGAGGACAGAATCGTGGTGAAGAATCTGTATGAGATGTTCCGTATTGTCAGGAATCGCCGCAAGGCCCAGACAAAGGAACAGTAACAGAACCCCTCCTTAATTCAGACAACCAGCCATTCAGCGCTATACTGACGATTCCCAACAACGTGTATCATAAGGATGAAAATGATGTTGTCAGGAGCAGGGAAAGGCGGAGCATAATGGATTCTGCCGTCTACAGGTACCTGGTCATTTGAGACAATCTATTTTCTTAACGTCCATGCATCCGTGTCGTATTTGTCCCGTGAGAGCTGCTCTGTCTTGGTCTTTTCAAACCCGTTGAGGTCGCTGTCCTCGAGGAGTAGGTGTTGACCGAAACCGGTTTTGAGGGCTGATAGAAGAGATGTAGTGTCGACAGAGGAACCTGAGGCCTGATTCAGTGAGCTGATACTTTTCGTGAAATCAGAATTACAGACAAGATACTTCGATATTTCCCTGTAAGAGCCGGTTAGCGGTATGGCACCGTGCTGGAGGACTATCCCGTCCTTTAATACCTGTGCACTGCCGATAAGCTTTCCCTGCTCCAGTGACTCTATTTCGAACTGCGCCGGTGAAGCAAAGCAGTTGGCCGATTTGAGGTCTCCTCTGGTCTTCTGCGCTACCTTCGATTCAATTCCCAGTGCCTGTAACGAATCAACGAGACATTGGGCTATTAAGAGAAATATTTCCTTCTTCCGGAAGGGGTGGAAATCCTCTTCTGTGAAAAGTATGCTGTAGGTGAGCTCTTCATTGTGCAGGACGGCCCTTCCCCCAGTCATCCTTCGCACCACACCAATGCCGTCTTCACGGCATTGCGTAAAATCTATGTCCCCTGCATTTTGAAAATATCCGATCGATATGGTGGCAGGGAGCCATCTGTAGATCCTGAGGACGGGTGTGGAGTGTCCTTCTCTGAGTCCGGTAAAAACGGCCTCGTCCATGGCCATATTAATACTGCCCGTTGAGGCACCTGTATGGATAAAGCGAAATGGTCGTTTCTTAGTTGGGTGCATGATGAAATCCTATCCGAGGTCGCCACTCACTTCGTCCGCATCGAAATCAGAGCCGTTGTCTATACTGCTGTCAACTTTGGGGCCATTTTCAATGTACTCTGAATCTGCCTCCCCGTTTTCATTGGGATAGGCGTCCGGAGCAGGGTAGGGTTGGTCATCCTCTTCGATTCCCAGATCGAAATCGAGATCATGTTCTTCAGCGAAGGGCTCATCTTCTCCCGAAGGGCTTCCAAAGAAACCGGATGAATCCTCCTTCCGGTTGAAGATGTCGATGTTAAAGGATTCGTCTCCACCTTTTCCTTCACCACACTCGGTGCTGTACTCGGTGGGGATGGTGCCTTCGAGAAAATACTCCGTCATAATATGCTCGCACTCCTTGGTGGGAAGGAGCCCCGTCTCTCTGTCAATGTTGATCGCATATACGCCCTGTGGCCTTGAAAACCAGCCTGCAGGTGTATCCTGCAATGCGTCACGCATAAACTGTGCCCAGATTGGTGCAGCAACGATTCCGCCGGCCTGTCCCCGTCCCAGTGAAATGCTGTTTCGATCAAACCCCACCCAGACCGATGCCACCAGGTCCGGGGTGAAACCTGTAAACCAGGCATCCTTCCAATTCTGTGTGGTCCCCGTTTTGCCTGCTGCCGGCCTGTCAAACCCATAATTGGTTGCAGCCCTGTACCCTGTTCCGCCCGGACGGAGAACATCACGCAACATATCGGTAATGATGTAATTTGTCTGCTCGGTAAGTATCTGTTTCTGTCCCTCTCGCATCTCCTCCTGCCTAAGCTCGGCTTCAAAGTTGTCAATGAGTGTTCCGTCCCTGTCGAGCACATAGAGCACAGCGATCGGGCTTACTTCCCTTCCCCAATTGGCAAAGGTACAGAACCCCTTGGCCTGTTCGTAGGGTGAAAGCTCGACCACTCCGAGCGCTATGGAGTAGACCCGGGGGAATCTCTCCTCTTTCTCATCGGGATCCGTGATACCCAGAATCCCCGAGGAGTATCTGACGACCGTATCGACACCGAGCCGGTCCACGATCTTGGCAGTAACCACGTTTACTGAACGGCGAAGCGCTTCACGCAGCCTGAGCTTTCCCCTGTAGGTTCCGCTGTAATTGTCAGGTATCCACTCCTCTTCGCCGTCATAGAAGATGACAGGACTGTCCACGATGATGGATGCCGGCGTAAACAATTTCGTATCGATGGCGGCCGAGTAGATATAGGGCTTGAATCCCGAGCCTGTTTGCCTTCTGATTTGTACCGCACGGTTGATCTGATTGTCTTCGGAAAAGGTACTCCCCCCCACCATGGCGGTTATGTACCCGGTTTTCGGCTCAATGGCAATGATAGCCCCTTCCACCTTTTGAAACTCACCGGCACTTTCGTCGATGAGATAGGATCCATCGATGATACGTTTTATGTCATTTGTACCGAACATGAAGGAGAGCATATCGAGGGGTGCTATCATGTTCTCATCCAGATAGGTCAGGATTCTTTCTTCATTTTTGTGGGACCCGATATTGACCTTCTCAAGGTTGAACAGGAGGGAGAGCATGTCGAGTGAATCTATGAAACGTTTGTCAAAGGTGTCACGTACAATATTCGTGGTCTGTGTATAGATCTCATTTTGCCGGTCAAGCCCCTCCAGTAGATATGTTTCAGCGTACCCCTGCTGTGTCAGATCGAGTGAGGTGTACACCTTCAGACCATCTGTATAAATTCTGTTTGAACCGTATAGTCGTTCCAGCTTCTGGCGCACATATTCCACGAAATGAGGCGCCCGGTTTTCCTGCAGTTTGAAGACTGACTGGGATGGGGAGCGCATCTGAAGCCTGAAGCTGACCCAGAAGTCCTGAAATGATTCATATGCCTCTTCAGGGGCGACCATACGCTGTTCTACCATACTCTCGAGTACGAGCTCCTGACGCTTGCGAGCGAGCTGGGGGTTTCGCAGCGGTGAGAGCCGATTCGGCGACTGCGGCAGACCGGCGAGTAGGGCGCACTCTGCGAGGGTCAGTTTGGATATGGGCTTGTTGAAGTAGAACTGAGATGCAGCCTGAATGCCATAGGCACCATGCCCGAAATAAATCTGATTGAAGTAGAGTGTCAGAATTTCGTTCTTTGAATATTTTTTCTCGATTTTAAGTGCCAGCCATATCTCTTTGATCTTTCGTGAGTAGGTCTTCTCCCTGCCGGTGAACAGCGTGCGTGCAAGCTGCATGGTAATGGTGCTCGCCCCCTGTTCAATCTTTCCTGATCTAATATTTGCTATGAGTGCCCCGAACACTCGCTTGAGGTGAATACCACGATGGGTGTAGAAGGTACTGTCCTCTATGGCAAGGATCGCATTGATCAGGTTTTCCGGAAGGTCCTCAAAATTGACAGGTTCCCGTTTGACCGTGAACAGCTCGCTGATCAGCTCACCATTCCGATCGTAGATTTTGGAAGGTATTTCCGGCCTAAAGTCCGCGAGGCTCGATATATCAGTCGTATCGTCAAAGAATGCGATAACTATGCCCATGCCTACCCCGAGAACAACGGAGAGGAAGAGCAACATGTAAATGAGGCCTTTTTCGAGTTTGTTCAGACGCTTCATCGTAGTTTATTGAGATCGGGGTCACCAGGGTGGAGATCTAGCATCAACGTAACAGGGATGGTTCTAAAAGTCAAGGTCAATAGAGATGTACGCTATGTGCCGCATGAAACCTGCGGGACCTGGCGGTCACACCATAAAAAAAGACTAGCATAGCGCTAGTCTTTGTCGGACACAATAAAATAGTAACTGGGAGGGGAACTATAAATTGTACCGACACCACTATTTTCGGTATACTTACAGGAATACTTAAGAGAATGAATTGGCCCTTCCGTAGTTCTTTTCACCAGTCCCTGAGGGCGGGAAAGCAGCTGTATGCAGGTTTTTGGGGGTTTTGTTTTACTTATAATATTCCGACACTAGTATAATAAGGGTCATTAGGTGAGAGTAACTGCACGTGATACATGTAGTTGAGTATATAACTACAGCTGTGATGGGTATTGTCCTGTTCTTCTCCAATGTCTCGGTTGCTCCGACTACACTTGGAAAAGGAACTGCCTTAATCAGCAGGATCCTCGTACATGAGGGACAGCTCAGGTCTGATAAATCTGCGTTTGCAGTGACGCTCTTTCTTAAACATACGGCCTTCGAGCTGAACTCATTCCTTATTGCTGACCAAGGGTGGATCACACGGCTCATCGAGCAGGGTCTTATTCGCGGTGCCTATTTAAACAAGAAGGGGAACGGCATTGCCCTCGGAGAGCCTTTTGCACCGCTTCATAGTGCAGATGCAGGATACCATATCGAGGAGAATGTCCTCCACTTCGTATACAGGAGCGTGGAGAAAGGAATATTCCTTGATACTCTCATCAATACCAATCGTTTCTCCGATTTCATCCTTCACAGTCAGCGGAAGCCCCGGTTTGTGCTGCTTTATGACCCCATACAGGAGGGAGTTGTATACCTCCATGGCAGACCATGGGAGCTGCCAGATATGGTGTATCGTCACCTCGAAGAACCTGATACAGGGGATTTTTTCATGGTGACCAATAAAATCATAACTGCACAGATACTGAGTGGAATTGAGGAAGATCTCACAGTTGTTTCACTGTATCGTGTATGGCCGGGTAAGGAAATTATCGATGCAATTGCATTGATAGGAATATGTGCAATTGCTATACTATTATTAACACTTTCTATTCGATACAATGTATCCGGTCAGCTTCACTTTTGGAGAGGAGCCACTGCCATGTCTGATAAGAAGGAAAAGCAAAATGTGATACATGAAATTGACAGAGAAATATCCGATTTATTTGAAGATGAAGCCTCACCGGAACAGCCTGCTGTAACCGCTGTGAAAACTGACGGTGCTGATGTGAAGGAAAAGCCGGCTACGCAGGCGCGGGAAACTGAAGGGAAAGCGATACAGAAGCCTACAGAGAAGGAAAAGCAGGCTGAGAAAACCAGCCCTGACGAGAGGGAAGGTGGGAAGCAAGGCCTTGTGAAGGACGGTATAATTATAAAGAAGGGGTAATCGGTGGAAGTGAAAAAAACACTCCTGAAGGTACTGTTCAGTGCTGCAGCAGCCGTAGTCCTGCTCGTATCGGTGTACCTCTTGCTTGGCAGAGACTCGAAGGATTACGGGGGGCTGCTCGTCAACAGAGAGGAGCAGGGTGGTGCAGGTTTTCTGCGTGACCTCGTTGGGCGCTCAGTGGAGCTTGAGAAACAGACCCTGACAGAAGTACTTGCAGCCAATTTCGAACGACGTATCGATAGTGAAAACAAGAAAATCGATTTTCTTCTGGAGCAGATGTCTTCCGACAGCGCATCCGAAACTGCCGGCACAGGCACAGGTTCAAATCTTCTTGAATTTGTCGAGAGTTATCCGCTGGTTGAGAAAGCCCATCTCATCAATTCGCGGCAAGAGATACTGTTGAGCACGTCAGATGATGAGCCCATCGGCTCTGTCCTTGACCGTGAGATCTACAGCGAAGTATTTACGGCTGGCATGGGCGGGGCCCTTGTTGACGAAACCGTGAGGAGTATTGTTCTGTACAGGAATATAGATACCGGGCATGCGCTTCTATTTTACTACGGTCCCGAATTCCTCCAGAGCATATTTTCAGATGTTCCTGGGTTTGCCTATGAAAGTGCGCTTCTTTCTGCGGATCAGGTTATTTTTATTAACTTTCCCGTCGTTGATGCCGGTGATAGGGAGAATTTCAGAAATTTATCCAAGACAGTACTGGGGCAGCAGGCGGGTTTTGTCCGGGTCCGGCGTGACCAATTTGATAAAACCATATACTTTCTGCCGGTATCTCAGACACTGTCCTCATGGATTGTTGCCGTTACCTACGATACCGCACAGGTGCGTATATCCCGTACAGGAGCACTCATACTTGTAGTACAGGCAGTGGTCGTTGCGGCCATTATCATCTTCATACTGACAACGGTCAAAGAGAGAAAGAAGCTCCGAATAGGGGGTGTAGCATCGGAGACGAAACCTGTGATTTCAGGCGTACGCGGCGTCGATAGCAGGGTAATGCGGGAATTGGGTCAGCCTGGAAGTGAGATTACGACAGATCGTGGTGTGCAGCCTGCTTCAGTTGGCCCGCCCTCTCCGAATGACGGCGTGATTCCGCTCGATGATGTTGAAGTGGTAGAGGAGCTCAACGAGGTCGGGGAAGCAGAGGTTGCCGATGAGTACGATGATAGTCAGCTCATGCTCGACGGTGTGCCTGAAGCCGAGACCGCCCAGGCGACCTCTTATCAACCCCAGCAGCCTGCGGCAGAGGATAATCTTTCCCGGGTACAGGAAGGGGCGGAAGGGGGTATAAAGCCTCTCAATGACTCAGTGGAACTTGAAAAGCTGGAGGCTGTACAGCGTGAAATAATGGGACCAGAAGCTCAAATGCTCGAGGAGATCGAGGAGCTGGATGAGATAGAGGATACAGAGGAAATGACTGTTGAGGAGCCTGTACAGGCTGAAATAGATGAATCCGTTGTTGACGATCTGACGGATATTGAGCAGAGGAATAAAGGGGGAGCGGATATTCTTCCCGACCTAGAAGCTCTTGTGGGAGTTGACACCGCTTCCAGTACCGAGGGCGATGTGGGAGAATCGGCGGAAGGCATAAAAAAGGAGTTTACAGCCCCTGGGGGAGGCCACACAGCGGTAACCGATGAGATGCATGGAAACGCTGAAGGGATCGGCCGACAGGATGTTATTCGTAATACCTTCAGGCAATTTCTTGAGACTGTGGGTATATATAAAGGCGCTGTACTGCTCAAACAGAAAAAGGGCACTTTCAAACCATGTGTAATTACAGGGTTTTCCCGTGAAACTGAACCGAAACTGATCTTTTCAGGGAAAGAAAAGATTGTGACAAAGGTATTACAGAAAGACAAGATACTCTATATTCGCAACGATGCCTTCATGGATGACGAGTTGAGGAAAAAGTTCTCGCTTTCTGATACATCGACGATCAAGAGCATTTTTTTCGCTCCTCTCTGTCTCTCCGGAGCAGGACTTGCAGGGTTCATCATACTCAGCCCCACAATAAATGAATCTTTTGATTCATCCGAAGTGCTTGTAAAGATAAAAGAGATAAAAAGAACCCTCACAAGTATTATATAAATGTCTCTTTTTCTTGACTGAAAACCTTTCCTATAGTAAGCTATGGTAGCAGTTTTGGATCTATGAAAGGGGTAACGCGGTGGTGTATATGATACTTCAATATGCACTACCATCCCTCGTCTTTGGTTTAGTAATTGGTTATTTTCTGCGCCGTTATATAGCCAAACTTAAAATAAATTCTGCGGAGGTAGCCGCTGAAAATATTTTAAAGGAAGCGCAGAAAGATGCTGAAGCGAAAAAACGTGAAGCAATCCTCGAAACAAAGGACCAGCTCTTTAAGGAGCGAAGCAACTTTGAACGTGAAACAAGGGAGAGGAGAGCTGAACTTCAGCGATGGGAGAAGCGCCTTCTTCAAAAGGAGGAAAATCTCGATAAGAGATTAGACGTACTCGACAAGAAGGATAAATCCTTATCTAACCGGGAGAGGGTGGTAGATGCGAAAGAGTCGGAAATAAGGGAAGCTCAGGAGGAAGTGCGCAGAGAGCTTGAACGAATTTCCGGTCTCACTGCAGAAGAAGCAAAGAACACACTCATCAAGGGCATGGAGGAAGAGGCACGCCGAGATGCCCAACTTTTAATCAATAACATCGAGAGCGATGCCAAGGTAACAGCCGAAAAGAGGGCCCGGAATATTCTTGCCCACACCATTCAACGACTCGCCTCAGAGATTACTTCTGAAATTACCGTAACCTCAGTCTCACTACCAAATGACGAGATGAAGGGGAGGATCATCGGCAGGGAGGGACGCAACATCCGAGCCCTGGAAACTCTCACCGGTGTGGATGTCATTATAGACGATACACCTGAAGCCGTGGTCATTTCCAGTTTCGATCCTGTTCGGAGAGAGATAGCACGGGTCTCCATGGAGCGGTTGATTGCGGACGGCCGAATTCATCCAGCGCGTATCGAAGAGGTAACCTCAAAGGTAACAAAGGAAGTAAACAAAGTCATTATTGAAGAGGGTGACAAGGCTGTTTTTGACCTGAGCATTCAGGGCGTCTCTCAGGACCTCGTATCCTGTATCGGCAGGCTCTTCTTTAGGACCTCCTATGGACAGAACATTCTTGCACACAGCAAGGAGGTTGCAAACATAGCTGGCATGATAGCTGCGGAAATCGGAGCCGATGTTGGGCTTGCGAAACGCGGCGGCCTCCTCCATGATATCGGAAAAGCGGTGATTACGGATGGTGAGGGGAGCCATGCTGTGGTGGGAGCGGACCTCGCGAAGAAATTCAGCGAAAGCCGTGAACTCGTCAACATCATCGAGTCCCATCACATGGAAAGAGAGCCTGAATCGGTCGAAGCGATTATCATTCAGGCTGCAGATGCGATCTCTGCCTCGCGCCCTGGCGCACGGCGTGAGTCCATGGACTCCTACATCAAGAGGTTGGAATCCCTGGAAAAAATCGCTGAGAGTTTCGAAGGTGTAGAAAAATCCTTTGCCATTCAGGCAGGTCGTGAGATTCGTGTCATCGTGAACAATGACCGCATTAATGACCTGAAAGCCAAGGAAGTTGCCCGGGACATCGTTAAACGGATCGAAAAGGAGCTTAAATACCCCGGCCGAATCAAGGTGACGCTCATCAGGGAAACGAGAATTGTTGAGTATGCAAAGTGATGTCCGCGAGTATTGAGTGCCCTAAGGGATACACGTGAATAACGGTTGCATGGTTGTTGCACTCATCGGAGATATCATCGGAGAACCCGGCAGAAAGGCGCTCTTTCTCTCCCTTTCCGGCCTCATCAGTACTCATAAGATCGATTTCGTTATTGCCAACGGTGAAAATGCCGCGGGTGGTTTCGGCATAACGGGAAAGATCGCCTCAAAACTCTACTCCTACGGGGTGGACTGCATCACCACGGGGAATCATGTCTGGAGAAACCGCGAGGTTTACAAGGTAATTGAGGATAATCAGCGGCTCCTGCGTCCGGCTAATTATCCCAAGGGTGCTCCTGGAAGGGGATGGAACATCCTCGAGAAAAACGGCCAGAAGCTGGGTGTCATGAATCTACTGGGCCGCGTATACATGGAACCCCTTGAATCACCCTTTATAATCGCACAGAAGGAAATTGCACAGATACGGAGAGAGACAAACTGTATCGTTGTAGATTTTCATGGCGAAGCCACTTCAGAAAAGGTCGCTATGGGCTGGTATCTGGATGGGAAGGTGAGCGCCGTTATCGGGACTCATACTCATGTGCAGACTGCTGATGAACGCGTTCTACCCGGTGGCACAGCCTATATCACCGATGCCGGCATGACGGGGCCCTTCGACTCAATTATCGGGATGAGAAAGGAAAATGCCCTGAAGAAATTCGTTACACTCATACCGTCAAAGTTTACGGTGGCTGAAAACGATATACGGCTCAACGCGGTCATCGTTTCAATCGACCCTGCAACGGGAAAGGCCACCGATATTAAGAGAATTCATGAGAAGGTGATGGAGTAGTGTGAAGGAACGATTGGACAGGCTCGTCGTGGAACGGAAGCTCTTAGATTCCCGTGAGAGGGCAAACGCGTTCATACTTGCAGGAAATATCTCTGTGAATGGCGAGACTGTCCGCTCCCCGGCGACACTGGTGGACAGCGGTGCTGGAATTCTCCTTCGCAAAGAACGGGGAGGTTATGTCTCGAGGGGTGGCATGAAGCTGGAAAAGCCACTCAAGGAGTTCGGCGTTTCTGCAAAGAACACCTTCTGTCTTGACATTGGGGCGTCAACCGGGGGTTTTACTGACTGCCTGCTTCAGCATGGTGCACGGAGTGTCATTGCCCTTGACGTGGGGAAAAACCAGCTTGCCTATACGCTGAGAAGGGACCCCCGCGTGCGCGTTGTGGAAGGGTTCAATGCGCGCGCAATCGACCGCTTTGAGCTTAAAACCACTCCCGATATCGTCACCATCGACGTCTCTTTTATTTCGATACGCTATATTCTGAAACCCCTCAAATCCATTATATATGACCACACCGATATCCTGTCTCTTATAAAGCCGCAGTTCGAGCTTGAAAAGCCATACCGGGGTTTTTCGGGCGTTGTGCGGGACAGGGAGAAACACAGGGAAATTCTCATGAAGCTCCACCATTTCTTCGAAACCACAGGCTACAGTGTACAGAGTATTACCTTCTCGCCCATACGGGGGCCAAAGGGAAACATTGAGTTTTTTGTGCATTTGCGGAAAGCTGATGGAAAGGGGTTTGACGTTTCATCATACGAAAGAGCAGTAGAGCAGGCGCATAACCATTTCACCTCGCACACAGGAGATAGAAATGACTAAATATATCTTTATCACGGGCGGTGTATGTTCATCCCTGGGTAAGGGTATTGCAGCCTCATCACTGGGCTGTCTTCTCGAGCACAGGAGGTATACGATCAGTCTCATGAAGATGGACCCCTATATCAATATCGATCCCGGAACCATGAGCCCCTATCAGCACGGGGAAGTGTACGTAACGGAGGACGGCGCTGAAACTGACCTGGACCTGGGTAATTACGAGCGGTATACTTCCCGGAATTTATCCAGACTGAACAGCGTTACAACGGGACAGATCTACAGCACGGTCATAGAAAAGGAGAGACGGGGAGATTATCTTGGAAGAACAGTACAGGTCATTCCCCACATTACCAATGAGATCAAACGACGAATAACGATTATCGCTGAAGATGACGATCCCGATTTCTTAATCGTGGAGATCGGTGGTACCGTCGGTGATATCGAGGGGATCCCCTTCCTCGAAGCGATACGTCAGTTTCGGCTTGATGTGGGCAGAGAAAATAGCCTCTTCATTCATGTGACGCTTATTCCCATAGTGGGGGCCGCACAGGAACCGAAGACAAAACCCACCCAGCATTCGGTGAGTAAGCTCCGGGAGATCGGTATACAGCCTGACATTATACTTTGCCGGACGCATGAGGACCTGAGTAAGGAGATGCGGGGAAAGATATCCCTCTTCTGTAACGTTGAGGAGCGTGCGGTAATTGCGGCCAAGGACATCAAGAAGACCATTTACGAGGTACCCGTTGTGCTGAAGGAGGGCGGTCTTGACGAGATCGTCCTTGAAAAGTGCGGATTGGAGAAGAAACGAATTGTTTTTTCCGATTGGGAAGGTATGCTGGAACGGCTCTTCTCAGCCCAGGAGGATGTGAATATTGCCGTGGCAGGTAAATACATGGAGCTCCATGACGCCTACAAGAGTATATTTGAAGCACTGGCACATGGGGGTATTGAGAATGATGTGAAAGTACATATCGTCAAGGTCAAGGTGGAGAACCTAAGAAAGGATAATCTCAATGAATCATTCCGTGGTATTCACGGTATACTGATACCTGGTGGTTTCGGCGAACGGGGTATCGATGGAAAGGTGCTCGCCGCCGAGTATGCCCGGACACGAAAGGTGCCGCTTTTCGGTATCTGCCTCGGTATGCAGGTGATGGTCATTGAGTATGCACGCAATGTACTCGGGTATGAGGATGCAAACAGCACTGAGTTCGATATGGATACAGAGCACCCGGTCATCAGTCTCATGGAAGAGCAGAACGGTGTGAAAAATATGGGCGGCACCATGCGGCTCGGCAGGCAGCCCGCCCTGTTGAAAAATGATACGAAAACCTATCGGGCGTACGGAAAAAAGCGAATGAGTGAACGCCACCGCCATCGTTACGAGTTTACCAACAGTTTCCGTGACGAGATGGAACAGAATGGTCTGTTAATATCTGCCACATCGCCGGACGGCATGCTTGTGGAATCGGTGGAGTACGAGGACCATCCTTGGGGTATCGGTGTGCAGTTTCATCCGGAATTCAAATCGAAGCCGGTACGCACGCATGCGCTCTTCAGGGATTTTATAAGAGAAAGCAAGCTCTACAGGGACAGACAGAATCATGCCAGGGAAGGGGGACTGGAGAAGGCACAGACATCTGGGTAAATCCACTAGACCAGGCAGGAGAGAATGAGAGTATTATTCGGCACACTTGTTATACTCTTAATCGGTACCGCCTTCGGATGTTCTCAGCGGGACCGGGAAAACGAACCCGACAGTGCCGGTGCGCCTGAGATACTTCCCGCCTACAGTCTCGAGGATGTTACCTATTACCAGTACGAGGCCGGAAATCTCATGCTCAAAGTCATGTTCGAGCGCGGCGACTTCTTCGATAAGCTGCAGGAGTTACGTGTTGAAAAATGCAGGTTTGTATATTATGATATTTATGGAAACAGGGTCTCAACCGGCTATTCCAGGAAAGCGATACTCTACGAAGGCAACTCCCGGCTTGTTGCTGAAGACAACGTGGTCGTCATTTCGGAGGAAAACGGGGGGATGCTTGAAACCGATTACCTGGAATGGAGGGGTGGCAGCGCCCAGTTCGTAACCGAAAGTTTCGTTACCATAACCCGGGAGAACGGCGACACCCTGCAGGGAATCGGAATGATTACAGATCTGGCACTAAACTATGTTACCGTCAAAAGGAATGTCAGGGGAAGCATGGAAGCTGAGTAAACTGCTACCGGGCATCCTCGTTCATTTCATACTTGGGTTTGTCCTCCTCACGAACCAAAAACTCTCAGCAGACGCCTACCTTGCCGAGGACCGGATATACTACGGCGCTGACACCTACAATATTAACTACAAAGAAGAGATCATTACCGCCAGGGGAAATGCCTATTTTCGGAAGGGAAGCGCTTCGGTCTTTGCTACCAGGATCGTGATACACTATGGGGAGAATGAAAAGAGGGCCTTTTTCTTCAACAATGTACGTGTACTCGAGAAGGAAGCTTCCTATGAATTGAGAGGTGATTACGGCGAGGGATACTTTAAAGATGATTTCTACATTGTAACAGGCAATGTGATGTTCATCGACGGGGAAAGGAGGATTCTTGCCAGAAGGGCTGAGACGAAGAGCCTGGATGACTTTTATTTTTCAGAAGAAGTCACTTACAGTGATGAAAGTGTAACCATTCGTTCTCAAAGGCTTAACCTCAGTGAGGACGATAGAGCCCTTTTTCAGGATGATGTACACGCAGTTTTCGCTGAAAACGGTGATGAGTTATACTGCCGTACACTCACCCATTTTTTTGAAACCGGAAACGATGAGTTCAGGGATGACGTTATCTACATCCAAAAGGTGAGTGGTAATGAGGATGATGAACCGCTCATCATCAAAGCTGAGTTGGTTCAGTATTACCACGATGACGATTTTTTTCTTCTCATGGACAGCGTGTATGCCACTGACGGCAGCTATTCTCTGAAAGGGCCCATGGTAAAGTATTTCAGGGACCAACAGGTTCTGGAATCAATAGGAAGTACGGTGATTCATGATGGCCAGCGGACTATCTATTGCGACAGGCTTTCTCTCAATGTGGCCGAAGGAGAAATTGTCTTTTTTAGTTCAATTCAGGGAGTGTTCGACGTGGAATGAGGATATATGAACAAGATCACTGTGGATAACCTGGTCAAGGTTTTCAAAAAGAGAAGGGTTGTTAAGGGAGTCAGCTTCGACATCGAGGAGGGGGAGGTTGTCGGGCTTCTTGGCCCGAATGGTGCAGGTAAAACCACTTCCTTTTACATGATAGTTGGTTTCATAAAAGCGGATGAGGGGAACATTCATCTCAATGGTCAGGAAATTACCCATGTTCCCATGTTCATGCGTGCATGCATGGGGATTGGGTATCTTCCACAGGAATCCTCGGTGTTTCAGAAATTGACAGTGGAACAGAACCTCATGGCCGTGCTCGAGAATACGTCCCTGTCCAGAAAGGATCGGCATCAGAGGACAGACCAGCTTATCGATGAACTTCGCATCAACCATGTCAGAAAACAGAAGGCCTACACATTGTCCGGAGGTGAGCGGCGAAGAGTGGAGATAGCCCGCGCTCTGGCAACTGAACCGAAATTTCTGCTTCTCGATGAGCCCTTTGCAGGGGTGGATCCCATTGCGGTATTCGACATACAGAGCATCATCGAACGTCTCAGGGAGAAGGGCCTGGGTATTTTGATAACCGATCATAATGTTCGGGAGACCTTGCGAATAACCGACAGAGCGTATATTATGAATGAAGGGGAGATCCTGGTATCGGGCGGAAGCGATTATCTGGTGAATAACGAGGATGCCAAGCGGATCTACCTGGGAATGGATTTCACCATATAGCAGGTATCGATTTTCGGGAGAATCTGGTGTGGACATAAAACCGGAACTTCAGATCAAGCAATCGCAGAAGCTCATTATGACACCGCAGCTTCAGCAGGCAATCAAGATGCTGCAGTTATCCAATCTGGACCTCAATCAGCGTATCGAAGAGGAGCTGGTCGAAAACCCTGCACTCGAAAAGGAGGAGCGCCAGGAATACTCCCTCGATGAGGTGAATGAGGAGGTCATTCAGCAGAAGATCGATAAAGTACAGGATGAAAAGGTGAAGGAGGACTTCGACGAGGAGTCCATCATTGCGGACAGTGCCTTTCCATTCACCGGCTCGGGCGAAGACAAGAAACGGGAGTTCATCGAGGGAACGGTTTCACGTGACGAAACCATGAAGGAATATCTTCTGCGACAGGAGCAGCTTCTTGAAATTGAAGAGCCCGATTTTGATCTTGCGGAGCTGCTCATCAGCTATATCGATGAAAACGGATACCTCTCTGTGGATCTGGAAGAGATCTCCGGTGAGTTCAACATACCTGTTGAGAGGTTGGAGAGGGTGCTGCGTACGATTCAGAGCCTCGATCCACCCGGTGTTGGTGCACGGAATATTCAGGAATGTCTCATCATTCAACTGAAAATAAAGGGGGATTACCCCATTGCAGAACGCATCATTCGGGATTTTCTGAATGAATTACGGCTGAAGAGATACAATGAGATTGCGAAAAAGTGTCGAATTACAAAATCAAAACTCGATGAGAATCTTTCCATCATTTCCCATCTCGAACCCTATCCCGGCAGGCAATACTACTCCGGTGACATCCGGTATATCATACCCGACGTCATTGTTGAGGAACGGGATGGGGTGTTCGAAGTCATTTCCAACAGCTTCTCCATACCGAAGCTTCGCGTAAATCGTTACTTCGAGGATCTGATGAGAACTCGAAGTGTTGAGAAGCGGGTCAAGGATTTTGTTTCTGAAAAGGTACAGAGGGCAAAGACATTCATGCACTCCATCGATCAGCGTGAGAGCACCCTGGTGAGGGTGACCCGGGCAATTGTTGACCGGCAGCTCGATTTTTTTCAGCGAGGTCCCATGTATATGAAGCCCATGACCCTGCACGACATTGCACAGGATGTTGATCTGCATGAATCGACCATCAGTAGAATCACCTCATCCAAATACGTGCAGACATCATTCGGTGTCTATTCGCTCAAATATTTCTTCTCCAATCCCATTCCCACAGAGAGAAGCGGAGGCATTTCATCGACGAGCATCAAGGAAATTATCAGGGAGATCATTGATAATGAAGGTGACAAGCGCCATCTCAGTGATCAGAAGATTGTCGATCTTTTACAGAAGAGAGGAATTAAGATAGCCCGGCGTACGGTCGCAAAGTATAGAAAGGAACTGCATATATTACCATCAAATCTCAGGAGGTCTCAATGAACGTATCGATCATCGGCAGAAAGGTCAAGATAACCCCTGATGTACGAATATATATCGAAAAAAAAATGAAGAAACTCGACCATTTTGCAGATCATATCTATGATTTCAAGCTTATCATCAAACGCGAACGTCATATCTACTTTGCTGAAGTCAACATTAATGTGAAGAAGAAAATAATACACATCTTTTCAAAAACGCATGATATTTACAGCGTCATCGATGCACTGTATGACAAGATCGAAGTAAAGATGAGCAGGTACCGGGACCGGTTGACTAACCGACGTGCCATGCCTCTGAAGGAGACCATAGCACAGGCTGAGGGGCCAGCGGATGCACTTGAAGAACTGAAAGAGACCGGTTAAGTGCACCTGCTCTGATACGCGGGGACAGTACCATGAAATATTCGGAAAAAGTTAAGACTATTACCATAACAAGGCTGCTCGACCTTGCACGCGAGGGTGATATCCTTCATCTTCGCATCATTACGGGTGAACGGACCCTTCAGAAAGCGATATCCACCTATGATATAAACCGGCCCGGCCTGACCCTCGCCGGAGATTATGATTTCTTCGATTACGAAAAGATACAGGTGTTCGGTCGAGGGGAGTATCACTATCTCGTGAAAATGATAAACAACCATGAGCTCGAGAGCATTGAACGTTTCTTCAGTTACCCGGTCTCCTGCTGTATTTTCTCGCATGGAAACGAGCCGCCTCCACTATTTCTGGACATGGCCGAACAGGCGGAGGTGCCTGTACTGGTTTCTTCTCTTCCGACAAACACTATGAATACCAGACTCACCAAGATTTTGGAAGATGCCTTTGCACCGCGAACCAGCGTACACGGTGTACTCGTTGAGGTATTTGGTGTAGGTATTCAGATTGTGGGCAAAAGTGGTGTTGGCAAGAGCGAGTGCGCGCTCGAACTTGTGGAACGCGGCCATCGGCTCGTCGCCGATGATGTGGTTGATATTCGCTCCATATCGGATACACTGCTCATCGGCAGCGGTGCCAAGCTCATACGCTACCATATGGAGATACGGGGGTTGGGGATCATAAATATCAAACAGCTCTTTGGTGTCGGTGCGATAAGGGACAAAAAACAGATTCAGCTCGTTGTGAGCCTGGAGGAATGGGATTCGAAAAAGGAGTATGACAGGCTGGGCATGGAGGAGTCGGTATACACCATACTGGGTGTTGAGGTGCCCCTGCTCACAATCCCGGTGAAACCGGGACGGAATATACCCATACTTATCGAGACGGCTGCCATGAACTTCAGGCTGGCGAAGCTTGGCTTTAACACCGCAAAAGAGTTTAACAATGAACTCATGCACCGCATAGAACAGGAGAAAAAGGCGTAGAAAGCCAGTGCGTGAATATGAGCCATGGTTGAACGTGAAATCATCATTAAAAATAAAACTGGTCTGCACGCGAGACCCGCCGCGGTAATCGTCCAGAAGGCGAACGAGTTCGGCTCTGAGGTTTTCCTTGAAAAGAATGGGGACAGAGTGAATGCCAAGAGTATTATGGGCGTCATGATGCTGGCGGCAGGCGAAGGCTCGAAAATTACCATAATTGCTGATGGTGATGACGAAGGTGATGCGGTGGTGTGTATTTCGGCCCTGCTCGAGTCCGATATCGACAGTGAGGTTGCATCATGAAAAGGATAGTGGCTGCTCTCCTGCTGCTTCTGGTCCTCACAGTTCCAGCATTGACTTTGGCACAGGAGGATGATCTACAGCAGCACAAGGACCCCATTCTCGCCGGGGCCCTTTCCTGGTATGTTCCCGGACTCGGTCAGTTCTATGCAGGTTCCATCTTCAAGGGCGCTTCATTCATGGTTGTGGAGTTTGCTCTCATGTATGGCACCATCATATCAATTGCGGAAGTCGAGTTGGGTGTGACGGGTGGTATCAGCCTGGGCATCAAGATAAGCGGGAAGGATGGGGATGTGAGTTCGACTCAACGAACCACAGCCATAGTTCTCGGGACCACGCTGATTGTTGTACATTTCATCAATATCATCGATGCAGTCAACACGGCACGTAGGTACAACATGGAACTCGATCAAAAGATACAGCCCAAACTGGAGTATGACCCTGAGATGAAGGCCTATAGCTTCGGTATTTCGGGTTATTTTTAATGAGGCCGCTGAACAGTGGCCCCACGTATCTCTGTTTATAAAGGGGTGTAACCAACCAGATGCGGTTTAAAGTGCTGTGTCCCATTCTGGCAATTCTCCTATTTGCACATTTCACCGTGCTCTACGGGGGTGACCGAACCACTCCCATATCAGCCAGAAGCATGGTGGAGTATGGTGAAGGCAGCTTCTACGGGCATTTACTGCTTCATGACGTTCGGATGTACGGTATTCCGGAGTATGAGCCCTATCAGGAAACGGAGGGAGTACCACCACGGAAGGACCCCTTCATTGCGGGACTCCTCTCATGGTTTATGATGGGAGTCGGTCAGATATATGTACATGAGTACTGGAAGGGATCTCTCTTTATTGCCGCGGACCTCACGAACAAGATTCTACTCATCCTACTCATCAGTCATATCAATTCAAAGTATGGATCGACCGATGAGGTCGTCAACGTTGACTGGAGCAGTTTTAATACGGGTACAAAGGTACTCATCATAGGATATCTCGTTGAAGCGCTGGGTTTACGTATCTTCAGTGTGGTTGATGCCGTCCAGTCTGCCCACAGGTACAACGATCGATACATAGAATCCAGAGCTGAAAAGGGTTATTCCCTCGATATTGATGGAGACAGTGTTTCACTTGGTTACTACTACAGATTTAACGATTGATGTATGACTAAACTGAGAGCCTTCTTTTTTTTTATAATTATCTTTTCTGTACTCCCATTCTCTCTCTCATGGGCGGATGAACTATCCATTCAATTCTCTGATCATTCACGTACAGGGGAGAGGCTAGAGTCCTCCTTTGACATAGTGGGTGACATCTCCTACGATACCGTTGATGCAATTCGTAACGGTATCACTGCGAAGTTTTTTATAACCTTTCAACTTTCTAATTCGGCACGCTTTAGTGGCAGATCAAAATCCACATTTCGGGAACAGTCAGAATCCTTTAATATATTCTACGATGTGTGGGAAAACAGCTTCGTTTTGGAAGACAACATCCGGAAGAATCACCACATCGCGCACAGCTACAGCGATATCCTTGGGACCATGAATACCGCCATCAATCCGCTGATCATGAACCTGACGGGTTTTGAGCACACTGGGCAGGTCTATATACGGGCGAAGATAAAAATACAGACCATACGCCTCTTTCCACCCTTCGGCATTTTCCTGCTCTTTTTCGATCCCTGGAACTTTGAGAGCGGATGGACGCAGACGGAAGTGACCCTTCAGAACATGTGATTTGGACATGAAGCTTCTTAAGTCGATTAACAGACAAAATATCTTTCTCGTCATAATCATTTGCTTCTTCTCGCTCTACTTAAGCGCGATCACCTATTTTCTATTCAGCGTTGACCCAATATCCCTCTTTGAGTCTATAACACAGAACCGCATGCTCCTGTTGTCTCTCATCCTTATCCTTGCCATTATGTTCTTCCTGGTGATCTACAATAGTGTGCGGATCATTATCGACCGGGTACGGAACAGGGAGGGGTCGAAATTCAGACTTCGGCTAACCCTTTTCTTTCTCCTCGTGACGCTCATACCGATCGTGCCCCTCTCCCTGATCTCGAATAATCTCATATCAAAGAGTATCAATCTCTGGTTTGTACGGGGAGTCGAGGGCTCGCTTATGGATGCCCTTGAAGTATCGAAAGAGCTTTTCAGTAAATTCGCTGAAGAGAGCCTGCGCGAGTGGCGCATGCGCTGTGAAGAGTGCGACCTCGACACTCTTCGGGATATGGAGTTTGAAAGTATAGACGGCATCGTACGTATTGATGGTTCGGGAAATCTCGAAACGGTTCATCTCAATGATGTCTATGCGGTGAGCATGATACGTGATCTCTATGTAGCTGGGGAGTTGCCCACAGAGTCCTGGAAACGACTGACTGTTACAGATACCGAGTATCTCATCTTTCCAGCCGAAGACACCAGCTACTATCTCCTGAGAAAGATACCTGCACACATACAGAGATACACAGGAACCATATCTACAGGTCTTCAAAGCTATCGAACGCTGAAAATCATACGGGAACCAATAAAGGCTATTATGATTCTCTTATTCGTCGTGATTACCATGCCCTTCGTACTCCTCTCTTTTTATCTGAGCCTCATCATATCGAGGCAGGTAACGGTACCAATAATAGAGCTGGCCAAGGCGACGCAGCATGTCGCTGAAGATGATCTCGAGTACTCGATACAGGTCAGTGCAAAGGATGAGCTAAAGCTGCTCATCGATTCCTTTAACAGGATGACCCGTGACCTCAAATTGAATAAGGAGCTCCTCAAGCATTCAGAGAGAAGTGCGGCATGGCGTGATATTGCGCGAAAGATTGCGCATGAGATTAAAAACCCGCTCACTCCTATAAAGTTGTCTGCCGAGCGGCTGCTCAAACAGTACGGCCGTAATGATAGATACCGTGAGGTGCTCTCCAAGGCAATAGGGACAATCATCGCTGAGGTCGAGAATATCACAGAAATGGTGAACGAGTTCTCCCACTTTGCCCGTTTTCCGGATACCAGGCTGGGAAAACATGACATTATAACCATAATTGATGATATACTGGCTTTCCTGAAGGATGTCAATATACACCGGGATGTGGAATTTCAGTTCACGCATGAAGGGGATAGTGTCTATCTTCTTGTTGACGGTATGCAGATCCGAAGGGCGATCCTGAATGTGATCTACAACAGTATCAATGCCATTGGGAATAATGGTGTAATTTCAATTCACGGCTACCCCAGTGAGGACAGGAGCAGCGATGGGGAAAAATACATCCTGTCGATATCGGATAATGGTGTTGGCATCGAAGCTGAGATACGGGAGCGTATCTTTGATCCCTACTTCTCTACCAGCAGTGAGGGCTCAGGGCTTGGCTTAGCAATCGTTGAAAAGATAGTGCTCGACAACGGCGGGAGGATATGGCTGGAAAGTGAACCTGGCAAAACCACCTTTTATATGGAGTTTCAGAGAGCATGAAATCAATCCTGATTGTGGACGACGAGGAAAATATCAGGGGGACCCTGAAAGACGTACTCGAGGATGAGGGGTATGCTGTCTTCCTGGCTGAAAACGGGAAGGTCGCCCTTCACATTCTTGACACGCATGTTGTTGATGTGATACTCCTTGATCTCTGGCTTCCTGAGATAGGTGGGATGGATGTTCTAAAGATGATGAAGGGGCGGGAAAGCAATATCCCTGTCATCATCATATCGGGCCATGGTACCATTGATACGGCGGTCAGGGCCACGAAGGAGGGGGCCTTTGATTTTATTGAGAAGCCACTCTCAATCGAACGTATTGTCAACGTGATCGACCACGCAATAAAGATCAACGATCTCAAAGAGGAGAATCTTGCCCTCCGCCAGGGGAATCTGAACAGCTACTACATGGTGAAGGGAAGCTCGGATGTCTACAACGGTATCGAGAAGCTCATCTCGAGCTGTGCACTCAGCAACTCCCGGATACTTATCACAGGAGAGAATGGAACAGGCAAGGAAGTTGTCGCGCGAAAGATTCACGAGGTGAGTCAGCGGCGGGATGCTCCCTTTGTAGCTGTTAACTGCGCTGCCATTCCCCAGACCCTTATCGAGGCCGAGCTCTTCGGCTATCAGAAGGGTTCCTTTACCGGTGCCGTGAGTGATAAGAGGGGTAAATTCGAAATTGCAGACAGAGGTACCATATTTCTTGATGAGATCGCCGATATGAGTCTCGAAGCCCAAGCAAAGGTCCTTCGGGTTCTCGAGGAGATGCAGATTGAACGTATAGGGGGAGTGTCCCTCATAAAGATCGATGTTCGTGTGATTGCTGCAACAAACAAAGACCTTTCACACCTGATCAAGGAACGCCAGTTCCGGGAAGATCTCTTTTATAGGCTGAATGTGGTGCCCATTCATATCCCCGCCCTGCGAGAGCGCCGTGAAGACATACCCGGACTGCTCAATTACTATTTCGAACTTTTCGCACATGAGAGCGTGAAAAAAATGAAGGTGCTTTCAGATGAGGCGGCACAGTTTCTCGTGCAGGAGTATACCTGGCCAGGTAACATCAGAGAGCTCAAGAACCTAGTCGAACGGCTTATCATACTGACGCGTGATGTGGCAGTCGACCTTGAAGACGTAAAGAACAATATCCCGCACCTTCATGAAACAGAGTTTTTGGCGGACGGGAGCTTCGTGTACAATGAAAAGGACGGACTGCGCGAGGCAAAGGAGCAATTCGAACGCAATTATATTTTGAATGTATTGAAGAAGAATAAAAATAATATCACGAGAACGGCACAGGTGCTGAAGGTTGAGCGGTCAAATCTGTACAAGATCATGAAACGGCTGGGTATAGGGTGATCTCGAGTATGGTCCTTCCACTTTTCACTGTCCAGTAAAAGACCAATGGGTGTAAAAACAGGGGAACTTTTTCAAGAGCTGGAAAGAGGCAAGCTGTATCCGGTGTACCTCCTGCTCGGTGAGGACCAGGGGGGCAAGGACGCCTTTCTCAAGCTGCTCGAGAGGAGAGTACTCCACCAGAAGGAGGGGGCACATCTCGGCAGATCAGTGTATTACGGCAGCGATGCATTGGTCCAGCATGTGACCGAAGACCTGAGAACATATTCCATATTCCTTGACAGGAAGCTCGTTGTGGTAAAAGAGTTCGAGAAGCTCAAGGACCCCTCAGTCCTTCTCGACTATATCTCCTCGCCCAACGATGAGTCAGTACTGGTTCTCATGACTGAACAGAACAGAGCACAGAAGAAGATCATGGATGCGGTGGAGCGCAGGGGGAGAGTGTGTATATTCTGGCAGATGTTTCAGGATGAGAGTGAGAGATGGGTCATAGACCGATTGAGAAATCTGGGTGTTGAAGCGGAGAGGGATGCGGTGGACTATATCATCGAGCTCAGCGGAACAGGGAGGAGCGAGTTGACTAATCAGATAGGTACCATCAGCAACTATCTCACAAAAGGAGAAAAGCTTACCCTTGACAAGGCACGGGATATCGTGGCACAGCTTCACGACTATACAGTCTTTGATCTCTGTAATTCCCTGTTTATCAGCAGAACGTCGGATTTACTTGTGATATTTCGTAATCTCCTCGATAATGGCGAGGCCCTTGGAAGGATCTTCTTCTTCTGCAACCGTGAGGTGCAGAGGCTGTTCAGCGCCTGGAGCCTTATGGCTGCAGGGTGCGATTTTTCGAAAATTGAGCGTACACTTGGCCTCAGGAAGAGAGATGCCCGGAGGATTAAAACCCTGGTGCATCAGGTAAGGCTGCACCATTTCATAAAGCTCTTCGGGGAGCTTCACATGCTTGACCATACACTAAAGAGCAGTCCAAAGGAACTGTCGGTACTCACATTTGAACGATTCATCTCAAATCTTGGTATACACTAGGAAAGGGGATGTGCCGTATGCCCGATATTATCACCATAGGCGAATCACTGATCGATTTTCTCTCAACCGAAAGGGGTGTGCTTATCGAGGACACTGGGGGTTTCACCATCGCTCCCGGTGGAGCACCTGCTAATGTTGCTGCTGCGGTAGCCAAACTGGGCGGCAGTTCGGGATTTATCGGCAAGGTGGGAAGGGATTCCTTTGGCGTCATGATCAGAAAGACCCTCCTGAAAGCCGGCGTCAACGTGGATCAGCTCATCATGGATGGTTCGGTCAATACCACCCTTGCCTTCATATCCGTCAAGCCTGAGGGGGAACCCGATTTCGTCTTTTATCGCAACCGCTGCGGGGCCGACCTTGCCCTGAGGCAGGATGAGATCGACCGGGGGTATATCGAGGCTGCGAGCATACTCCATTTTGGATCAATCAACTTAACGGGAGAACCTCTCCGCAGTGCGACCATTGAGGCAGTCGAGGAAGCTAAGGGCTTGAACAAAGTTATCTCATTTGATCCAAACCTGCGTCCGTCACTCTGGGAAAGTATGTCTGCTGCAAAAGCGGAGATCAAGAGGGGCCTGCGGTATGCAGATATCGTAAAACTGACCGACGTGGAGCTGGAATTCATAACCGGTGCGGACAGTCTCGAAGGGGGAACCGGGGATATACTGAAGTATGGACCACGCATGGTCCTCGTCACGAGAGGCAAGGAGTCCTGCTATTTCAAGAATGAAGAGCATTCCTTTGCATATCCAACCTTTGAGATGGAACTCGTAGATGCAACAGGCGCGGGTGACGCATTCATGGGCGGGACGCTTCTCAGGCTTCATGAAAGAATATGCGCGGAAAAACCACTCTTTTCCCTGGAGCGTGAGGAGATAGAATCCATACTGCGGTTTGCAAACGCCTGTGGGGCCATTACGGTCACCCGGAAGGGCGTGGTGCCGGCCCTCCCAACCCTTAATGAGGTACAGGAGTTTCTGAAGGGCCGCTGAGTTACCTGGAAGATCTGTGTTGTACATGAAAAGGACCGCGTGGGCAATACCGCGGTCCCTGAAGCAGTCTTCTCAACAATGTCCTTCTATTTCTTCTTCAGCCATACCATCATATCACGAAGCTCTTTGCCGACCTTCTCCATGAGATGCTCTTCACCCATGTGCTTGAGCTTGTTATAAACCGGCCGGTTGGCCTGGTTTTCCAGTATCCATTCACGGGCGAATTCACCATTCTGAACTTCTTTCAGTATTTTTTTCATCTCGGCCTTAACATTTTCATTGATGATCCTCGGGCCTCTGGTGTAATCGCCGAACTCTGCTGTGTTGGATACCGAGTAACGCATGAGTGACATGCCCCCTTCATTGAGTAAATCCACGATGAGCTTCATTTCATGCATGCATTCGAAGTACGCAATCTCGGGTTGATACCCGGCTTCAACAAGCGTCTCGAACCCTGACTGTATCAGGGCCGTGACACCGCCGCAGAGTACTGCCTGCTCCCCGAACAGATCCGTTTCGGTCTCTTCTTTAAAGGTGGTTTCAAGAACTCCCGCTCTCGTCGCACCGATACCCTTGGCATATGCAAGCGCATTGTTTCGTGCCTTGCCCGAACCATCCTGATACACGGCAATGAGGCTCGGCACACCCTTTCCCTCAACGTACATGCGGCGTACGAGATGGCCGGGGCCTTTGGGTGCAACCATGATAACATCGACATCCTTCGGCGGGACGATCTGCTCGTAATGAATGTTGAAACCGTGTGAAAAAACCAGCGTATTGCCCGGTTCCACATGCTTCTGGATTGAATTTCTGTACACCTTCGCCTGCCACTCGTCTGGTAGAAGTATATGGATGAAATCGGCTTTTTTCGCTGCTTCGTCTGCAGCCATGGGAGAGAAGCCATGCTCCTTGGCCAGCTTCCAGTTGTCCGTTCCCTCCAGTTCCGCTATGATGATGTTCAGACCGCTGTCCCTGAGGTTCTGTGCCTGGGCATGACCCTGACTTCCATATCCCAGTATTGCAAGGGTTTTCCCCTTCAATAGTGCTAGATCGGCATCTTTTTCATAGTACATCTTTGCCATTGGTGTCTCCTCCCTGTGTTTTAGGGGAATAGTACCAAGAAAACAGACATGCGTCAACCAGGAGTATCGTTCATACCCAACGAGAGTTTTTCACAGGCAGTCAATTTTTGAAATACAAGAATTTATGCACTATACTTGAAGTAATTCCGCGCTGCATATGATAATATATAGTGCATATGTCAAGAATTATAAATATACGTTTTTTTTGGGTGAAATTAAAATAGACAAAGGAGCATAAATAGACTATTCTAGTCGAAGGTTTTTTACTGAGGGGAAAGGATTGATCTATCAGCAGGGATACGATGAATTGCTTGGTATTTGCAAGCAAATTACGAGTCATCGTCAGAAACTGGCGAAACCGAAGGTGGACGAGGTGGTATGCAAGCACATAGACCTCGATATTACGAACGAAAACCTGCTCTCCCATCTGATCGGTGAATCATTGCTCAAGAGAATTGATCGTAAACTGCTCGAGAGCAAGAATATTTATGTACAGCAGTTCGATATACCGCAGATACAGCTGTTCTACAGTATGTCCGAGGCAATTCCCCTTGTTGCTGCAGGTCACGCACTGGCAAATCAGTACATCCATCCTGTAATACGAGACCTGAAGAAAGCTGTGGTCATCGATATTGGAATAGGCAAGGGCCGGCAGATGCTCAATCTTCTTGATATGGTGGAGGTTGATCGCGGGAGGCTGGAATCGCTTTTGATCATTGGAATCGACCCCGACGAGAAAAACCTGCTCGATACGGAGGCTAAGCTGAGGGAAAGGAAACTTCCCATCCCGCTGCATTTCCAACCTATTTGCGGCATGATAGAAGACCTCACCGAAAATGATTACAGGGAGATAAAGAGCCTGGGCGGTAAAAACATTTGCATCAATTCAGCCTTCAGTCTGCATCACTCATCACATCCGCTCAATGACACTGAGTTGAGAACAAATCTGTTGAGGAGGTTTGCGTCACTTAAGCCGCTTGTCCTGACGCTCGTTGAGCCAAACTCCGATCATGATACGGAGGACCTCCCAAAACGGTTTCACCATTCCTGGGAACATTTCGGGCATGTGTTCAAGCTGATCGATGCGTCTTCCATCGATGATACCCATAAGTTCAGTATCAAGGTCAAGTTTTTCGGCCGTGAGATACGGGATATATTTGGAGTGAGCGATCATTTCCGTTCTGAGAGACATGAGTTGTACGAATCTTGGCTGCTTCGCCTGAGCAGGGCGGGATTCAAACCCCTCGATTATCAGGATTTCCAGGTGTCGCTTCCAGACTATGTAAGCAGTTCTGTAAGCGAGGGATTGGTTCGACTCAACTTCGAGGATGTCACTGTTGTATCAGTGATGGGCTACATTTTAAAATAATGATCTGAAAAAGGGGCATAAGGATGAAAAAAGGTCAGGAGCTAGAGGTATTCGGTGCTACCCTGCTCGGGTTTGCCCAGGCATGTATAAACCTGAATATTGTTGCAGGCTCGAAGGCGGGTGACATTATCAGTGATATCGAAGTGAATAGCTGGTATCCCTTTGAGAGATTGCGTGAGATAGAAAAGATTGTCTTTGAATCATATCAGGACCCCGGACCTATCATGGAACGGGTTGGTATGGAGATGATGATGACCTGGTATAATTTCGGGCCCGGGAAAGAGATCATAAAGCGGGGCATTGATTTTCTCGAGTTTCAAACAGGTTCTCAGGGCTATCACAGTGTGGTAAAGGGTCCAAAGGAGCTTGTGGGGAGCTTCGATTTATTTGAGCTCGATGAAAAGAATGGGAAGGCTCTGATTCACAGCACCGATCCCTTTAATAAAGATATGGAGCGAGGTATTATTATTGGAGGGATGACGGCACCCGGCGACCTGTTCTACATTGATGTCAATAACGAAGAGGACGAACAACACTTCACGATAGAATTTTATTGAACACCACCCAAATGGATCTGAATGGAGCAAACCGATGGATTTTGAAAAGTTACTGGCGGCGAAAATCCCGCCCAAGAAGGATGAACTGAGTGAGCAGGATTTCACCAATCTATGCATGCGGTTCAAGGGGTTGCTGAAGGAGCGCGAGAGGGACAAGGCCTTTTGGGCAGCAACGAACGAGAACCTGAAAATTGCCTATGAAAAGCTGGATGAAAAGGACAAGGAACTCGAGCGAGTCTACGGAATCATTCAGGAAGACCTGGAGGTTGCAGAGAAGATTCAGCAGGGCCTGCTGCCCGACCTGATTGCTCAAATGGGGAAGGAACTCGAACTTGCGGTTTTTCATAAACAGCTCCTGCAGGTTGGCGGCGATTACTACGACTATTTCAAGACAAAGGAGGGACGATACGCCATCGGCGTGTTTGATATTTCCGGACACGGTGTTTCGGCTGCCCTTGTAATGGCATATTTAAAGGCGCAGTTCATGCTCGTTATGGAGCGGTTTGAATCACCAAAGGACATCGTGGAGTCGGTCAATGGAACCTCCTTCGATTTCCTTCGAAGTGTGAAGAAATATGCTACAGTGAACTACGTTGCTTTTCACGAAAACTGCATACGGTATGTGTGCGGTGGCGGTTTTGGTCTACTTCTGCAGGGTAAGAAGACGACCACATTCACGAAGAGAGACCACTTCCTGGGTTTAAGAAAAAAATCTTTTCATGAATACGAGCTCCCCTTCAGCGAGAAAGATCTGCTTGTGCTCTACACCGATGGTATGGTGGAAGCTCAAAATAAGAAGGGTGAGGACTACTCTGTTGCGCGACTGAAGAGACTGATTATTGAAAATGCAAAGAAATCTGTGAATGATATTTTAAAGATCTGCATCGACGATTACACGAAATTCCGAAAGAACGATTCAGATGATGTTACACTCCTCATTATGCGGAAAAAGGCTTAGGAATGATCACCGAGGAAGAATTACATAAAACGAACATATCCTTCAGTTATACCATATCCCCGGTAAAGAATATCATCTGTGATTTAAGTGCCATTGTCGGGGACTTCTGTGAAGAAGCAATCGGCTCCTTCTATCCCCGTAATGTGAGCAAGAAGGCAAACATTGTTATCACGGAACTCCTCAATAATGCTCTGGAAAATTGTAATGACAGTGACAGTAAAATAGGCTTAAAATTACATGTTGATGAAGGGAATTTGATTGTGAGGGTGGTAAATCCTGTCGATAAGGAGCAGTATGAAAGTGTACGTGCCCATATCGATAGAATAAACTCAGTTGATAATATAAGAACCCTATTGAGAGAAACGATTCTTGAGCGAAGAAAGGATCGGTTGAAAGGGGGGCTTGGGCTTATTCGACTTGTTGCCGAAAATAAATTTAAGCTATCAGTCGATTATAAGAAGCCTTTTTTGATCGTTGAGTCTCAATACGTGTTAGGAGGCGAGAATTGAAAGTATTGACGTACGGCGATATCATGGATGGTGGAACGAGTGTATTCACGTCTGTCGTAAAAATAGATGGAAAGAAAATGATACTCTCCTTCAGCGGTGTAATCCGTGTTGACAATCCTTATAAGCATCTCGAGAGTTACATCAACGATCTTGATGAAGAGCTCAGGCGAACGGATGTTGAAAATATAGAGCTCGATTTCAGAGAACTGAATTTCTGTAATTCCAATGGATTCTATGTAATTATGGATTTGATTGAAATTATTTATGACAATAAAGATGTTCCAGTGATTGTCAATCGGCTGAAAGAAGATGACTGGCAGCAGGAGACGCTGCCCATACTGCTCAACATTGATGAGCCTGAGATCAATGATCGAACCTCTTTTAATGAATTTTCGGAACTGTAATGGGGATTGTGTCAGGTGACAAACTTTTCGAACAGCTGAAATTCATCGTGTTTTGGGTGAAACCTTCCGAGGCTATCATTCCGAAAAGTCCACGTGCTGGGCAGCTCTTGCAGGACCTTGCTTCTAAGGATTTATCGATACGGGAGCTCTTTCAATTACAGAGCTACGACGATCTCATGCAGCGGGCAAGGAATCGACAGCGGTGGGTTAGCGAGATCAAAGTTCGAGATGGCACGAAGAGGAGACTGCTCTGGGAATTCATTCCAGGGAAAACCGGTCTCGCTTGTATCACCCTTGACTGGCATTTAATCGAGCAGCTGTTGCAGAATATGGAAGAGGGAAATGTAATCTTCAATGAAATTCTACTTAATATATTCCCCAGCTATATTGTGGATGAGCTCATTGCCAGACGGTCGGTTCATCCAAAGGTATACCGGCACTGCACCATTCTGTTTACCGATATAGTGAATTTTTCACGACTTGCATTCCATCTTGATCCGGTAACACTGATACGCAAGCTTGATTCCTATTTCTCTCTCTACGATTCAATTGTTGACGAATACGGTATAGAAAAGATCAAAACAATCGGAGATTCCTATATGTGTGTTTCGGGACTCCCCGTTAAGAGAGATTCCCATTCGGTGGATTGCTGCCTTGCCGCGTTGAACCTTCTGCACAAGATGAAAGAGCAGAGAGAACCGGAAAATGTCATTGAGAATCTCGATGTGAACAACTGGCCCGTTCGCATCGGCATACATTCAGGGCCATGCATTTCAGGAGTTGTTGGTGTCAAGAAGTACACCTTTGATATATGGGGCGATTCGGTAAATATTGCTTCGCGTATGCAGAAGGCAAGCGACCCGGGCAAGATCAACATATCAGAAAAGACTTATGACGAGGCAAAGGAGTTTTTTAACTGCAGTTATCGTGGTAAGCAGGAAATTAAAAACATCGGGAAAGTCAGCATGTATTTCCTGAATTGTTTGAAAAAGAAATATTCAGAGGATACGGAAGGTCATTATCCCAATATGAAATTTAAAAGACTGTATCGTGAACGATATTACAGTAAGTTGAAACGAATCAGCGATTTTGCTTCGGCTCCTTTGTTTATTCAAAATTATGTGAATTCTCAACGCCACCTGGGAGGTTGATGAATGGAGAAGAAGAGAGTATACCCAAGGATTGACTCAGACTGGCCCCTCTTTTTAAAAACTGAAGGGGGACAGAAGAAAATCGGGCAGGTCATTAATATATCACTGTCCGGTGCACTGCTCCATTTCAATAAGGACTATGAGCTTGAAAAGGAGAAAAACATCTTCATACTGAAACTGACTAATAAACATATGGACCCTCCCGAACTAACCCTGGAGGGACTTCGGGAGTGGAGCAGGGTGGAAGAAAGAGAGGTTTCCCTTGCCCTTTCGATTGATAAACTTCACAGGCAGGAAAAATCCAATTTCGTCAGATTTCTGAGTCGAAGCGACAAACTTGAGGTCGAGGCATTTCTCATGGAAAAAGATCAGTATCATGGTGTTGAATGATTATCAGAGAGGACTCCTAGCGGATGAACGCAAGCTCAGCTCGCTTTTTGAATGGGCGCAGATGCTTCGACACATGAAGAAGGACCCCATTGACCTCTCGATTGGTAATCCAAATCTAGGCCCTCCCCGGAACTATTATCAGGCTCTTGAAGAACTGATCACCGAATCTAAAGCTGCGAGGTCCAACCTGCACGGCTATGTGCCGAACAGGGGGCTGCGCGGCACGAGAGAGAAAATAGCCACCTATCTCACCTCATTTCTCCGAACCGATTTCAAGTGCGAACAGATCTTTATGACTGCAGGTGCCGCAAATGCCCTTGATGTTATGCTGAGAGTACTCGTGGAACCTGTTCTCCATTTCAGAGAGGGAGCACCCTCAGGAGCAGGATTCGAATCTTGTAAAGATGTCCGCCCCTGTGAAGTCGTTATCCTGGCACCATACTTTCTCGAATACAGAAACTACATCGAGAAGAACCAGGGAAGAGTCAGGGTTGCTTTTTCGGACCAGAGCTTCAGGCTGGATTTCGATGAAATTGAAAAAAACATTACAGACGCAACGCGGGTAGTAATACTCAATTCGCCGAATAATCCAACCGGTGTCCTGTATCGTGAAGATGAGCTGGAAGAACTTGCCCGTATACTGGAAACGAAGAACAGGGAGTTTAACTCCACAATCTGCGTGATTGAGGACGGCTCCTACGCTCAAGTGCTTTTCGAGAACAGCAAACTCTCCTCGATTATGCCATTTTACCGATACACCTTCTTCGTGAGCTCATTTTCAAAATCTTTGGGAATCGCTGGTGAACGGCTCGGGTACATCGCAGCGCATCCGCGCGTCCTGGATAGTGAGGATGACTGGTCGCTCCTGCAGCAGGCGATCTCTGTGAACATTCGCATGACTGTTGTCGACGCCCCTGTGCTTCAACAGAGAGTGGTACAAAAGATTGGCTGTGAAACAACGGTTGATATCAGTGTATACCAGCGAAAGGTGTTGAGGCTTGCAGACACCTTGAAAGACCTCGGATTTGAATTTACATATCCGGAGGGTGCATTTTATATCTTTGCTCTAATCCCAGAGCAGTTTACGGATGGAGAAGAGTTTCAAAGGGCTGTTCAGTCTGGAGACGAACCGATTCTCTACATTCCAGGCTACGCCTTTGGCGGAGAGCGCTACAATGACTATGTTCGCTTCAGTGTATGTGTTGATGACAGGACCATTGACCGGGCGTGTGAGCAACTTGCACGTGTCTGCCGCCACACCTGATAGAATATCATTTCACCCCTGCCAGGTGTATATGCGTTATTCTTCCATCAGTAGGACCTTTTTGTGTTTCCTGTGTAGTTTGCCCACCATAGCCTTCCGCAACCAATAGGGATAGACAGAAAGATACTGTGAGGGTATGATGGTGCCTATCTGCGGGTATATGCGCGGATTGAAGGAAGGATAGCTTCATGGGGCTTCTTGAGAGCAGGCCTTTCAGAGAACTCATCTCAGAACTCTACGGTGAAGGCGAAGATACACTGAAGCGGCAGGTCTCGCGTTACCGGTCCCTGATCGATACCTTTCAGACCAGTTTCGGAAAGGGCGATGTGCATCTCTTCAGTACGCCGGGGCGTACAGAGATCGCTGGAAATCACACCGATCACAACGGCGGTCTCGTTCTTGCGGGAAGCGTTCACCTTGACACCATAGCTGTTGCCCGCCGTACGGACAGCCAAGTTATCAGTGTTTTCTCTGAAGGGTTCCCGGCCCCCTTTGAAGCAAATATTGCGAACATTGAAGCTCGGGCTGAAGAGAGGGAAACAACCACAGCCCTCATTCGGGGCATTGCTGCCCGCGTCCGCGAGCTCGGTTATAAGGCAGGCGGTTTCAACGCTGTCATATCAAGCAACGTGGGTATCGGTTCAGGTCTGAGCTCCTCTGCATCGATCGAAGTGCTGCTCGCGACCATCGTGAACTGCTTCTATAACGGCGGCGAGATTCCAATGCTGGAACTCGCAAAGATAGGCCAATACGCAGAGAACAATTACTTTATGAAACCCTGCGGCCTGATGGACCAGATTGCCTGTGGGTTCGGTGGAATAGTGGCCATAGATTTTGCCGATAGCCGAAACCCTGTTGTAGATGCCGTTGATTTTGATCTGACCGATTTTGGGTACAATTTGCTCGTCGTCAGAACGGGCTCTGATCATGCCGATCTCACTGAGGATTATGCAGCTATTCCCGAAGATATGCGTTCCGCTGCCGCAATTTTCGACAAACGGGTCTGCAGGGAACTTTCCCTCGCAGACATAATGGATAATGTTCCTCTGTTACGCCACAAGGCGGGGGACCGCTCTCTACTCAGAGCCTATCATTTTCTCACGGAGAATGAGCGAGTCAGCGAGCAAGTTGCCGCCCTGCAGAACGGCGACATGCGCCTCTTTCTCTCCCTCGTACAGAACTCGGGCAACTCATCTGCCCTGTGGCTTCAAAACTCATTCTGTACCAGGTATCCGAAGAACCAGCCCGTTACCGTTACTCTCGCACTCACGGAGCATTTCTTCAGAAACAGGGAGGGCGGGGCATACAGGGTCCATGGGGGAGGTTTTGCCGGTACCATACAGGTATTTATGCCTGAGTACTATTGTGATGAGTATATCGATTTTATGGAGAGCAGAATCGGGCGCGGTGCAGTAACCGTGCTCCGCATACGTTCATATGGTTCTATTCATATAAACGAGCTTGTTCAGGGCGACAGTTCATAGCATCTCACAACCTTCACCTCTCAGTGTGGCCGGAGAAAGGGCTTGACCTTGACTGGAGATGGACACACTTTAACCATGATTTCAAGGGTTGCGGACCGACAGGAATCAACCCATTACTGATAATGTATCATCACGGGACGCATCATGCGGGATATAGTTCAGGAGATACTTCAGGCTGAGAAGAGAGTCGAGGAACAGTTGCAGCATGCCCGCGAAGAAGCCGGCACCATAACGGCACAGGCCGAAAAGGAGGCGAATAGGAAGGTCGCAGAGGCACGCGCCAGAGCACAGGAAATCGTACAGCAGACCGTTCAGCGTACCCGTCGTGAAGCTGAAGAGATTCGGAAGAGCACGATAGAAGAGGCTGAACGGAAGAGCAGAGCTTTGGCCAGCCGCAGCGGTTTGCATCTCGATGATCTCGCTGACCAGGTCGCGCGGATGGTCATGAAAACCGATTTTGAATAGGGTGTGCATTCTATGACTTCGCAGGTCAGGAGATATGGTTTTATCAATGCGAAGCTTCGCGCACGCCTGACAAAACTCATCGATGAGCACCTGATCGAACAGCTCATCGATGCTCCCACCCTTGAAGATGCCCTCATTTTTCTCCGAAACACACCTTTCTCAGCTATTGAATCGCTATACACCAGAGCGGGTGATCTTAAGGCCGGAGAGCTCGAGCTTTTCAAACAGGAAATCGACCTCTACCGTGAACTCGAGAAGTATCTGGAGGGTGAGGTGCTCGACATGATTCGCGCACTTGCTCTGTATGGTGAGATCGAAAACGTAAAAAACGGATTGCGTCTCTTCTTCGATCACACGTATCGTGGCCGTGACATAGAGGAGGCTGCTCTTTTTCTGTACCCCCATCGGATTGAGCATGCTATCGATGCGGTACGTCTTGCCCATGCACATAATCTCGATGAGGCTGTCCAGTTACTTGCGGAATCACCCTATGGCCAGATAGTTGATCGCCATCGGGAGTCGATCGAGAGCGGCCAGTCACTCTTCCAGGTGGAGATCGCACTCGATCAATACTACTACAACAATCTCATTGAAAAAGCGGGAGTACTGAACAAAAGAGATAAAAGGATAACGCTTCGCCTTATAGGAATAGAGATCGATCTCCTGAACATAAGCTGGATCATCAGGTTTCGCAACTTTTACAGGTTGCCGCAGGAGACTGTTCTGAGACTGGCCATTCCCCATGGTCATACCATCGATCAGGATACGCTGAGTGAGGTGTATGCGTCGGAGAACATCACGCGTATTCTGCAGGGTATTATTACAAAGAAGTACCCGAGCCTGGCAGTGTTTTTGTCATCCGAGGCAGGTGATACCAATTCCCGCATCCTGCTCATCGAACAGGTGCTTGATCATATACTGATGCTTGAAGTCAGACGAATTCTGTCAGGATACCCCTTTTCCATAGGTATCATACTTGCATACTTTATACTGAAACGGCGAGATATACGAAGGATTGGCACGGTTCTGAATGCCAAGCAGTACAATTTGAAAAAAGAACGTATCAGGGATATTTTCTGATGTTTACTACACCCATGGTGCGGCTACTGGCGGTCGTTCTGGACCACGACGCAGACCGGGTTGCCGAAGTACTTCTCGACCGAGGTGTCATGCATTTCATGAATGTGAGTGATCTCAGGGCAGGATGGTCCGGTAGACTCCTGCCTCTCGATGAAATGGCCTTTGTGCCGAGGATCACCGACATCAGGAAACGGATCGAGGGTCTCTTCAAAGCCTCGGGGGAAACCCCCTATTCTCCCGACTCCGAAGAATCGCTTCACCGTGCATTGAAGTCGAGAGAAACGCTTGATCTGGAGAAGATGACAGCCTACATCGATAAGGTGGCGAATGATCTCAACAGAATACGCGAGCGGCAGCGGAGTATAGGACGGGAAATCGCGAGTCTGACGGAAGTTCTTGAACAGATCAGAACATACGGAGTCGGGTTGCCGCGCAGCGGCGGTGATGAGGCGTACTCGTTCATTTCAATTCATATCGGTGAACTTCCAACTGAAAAGGAGGGAACCCTGCGGGAAGAGCTCTCGCAGACTCCCTCCGTTGTCATTTCAATGGTGCGAAAGGAGGGTATAGTACATCTCCTGCTGATTACCATGAAGCGTGACAGCGGGAGGATTGTCCCGATTCTCGACCGGTTGGGATGGAAGGAAATCGAGCTTTCAAAAGAGGTCGGGGACTTCAGGTCGGACATAGTCGCTGATGTTGGGGCCAGGATCGCTCAGCTCAGGGAGGAGGAAGGGCGGCTGCAGAAGGAAACGCGCGACAGGCTGGTTAAGGATCGGGACGAGCTCCTTCGCCTGTGGCACAGCCTTGTTATGTACGAGAAGTACTATAGGGTACAGGCATACTTTAAAAAGACGTCGCGTACTATGATGTTTTCCGGATGGCTGCCGGAGGAAAGCTGCACAGAACTCATAGATGCAATCGAGAGGGCAACACAGCGTCGCTGTTACATCGAGTGGAGTAAACCTAATACCATCTCGGAAGAAGAGATGGTTCACTCGAAACCTCCGGTTCAGCTTCGAAATCCGAAGTTTCTTGCCCCCTTTCAAATGCTTGTAACAGGCTTCGCAGTGCCTGCGTATGGAACAATCGATCCCACTTTTTTTGTGATCTTTGCATACCTTGTAATGTTCGGACTCATGTTTGCCGATGTGGGGCAGGGATTAATACTTGCTCTGAGTGGCATTATTGGTACTGCCCTTTTCAAGAAAAAGGGGAAGAAGGAAAGCGCTCAAAACCTTATGCGGCTCATCGTCTGGTGCGGATTCTCTGCAGTAGCTTTTGGTATTCTCTTCGGGTCTTATTTCGGCAGGAGCCTGTTGCCGCCGCTGTGGTTTGATTTTCACGGTGTGGTTACCGGTAACCCGCACGGCCAGTCCTTTGTCCGAGATCTCTTCGACATACTTAGCATAGCGGTTTACTTCGGTATTGCCATTATCGGTGTCGGTCTGCTTTTTAACTGGATCAATCTTGTGAAGTTGAAAAAATGGGCGAACCTCATACTCGATAAGGGCGGCATCATCGGGGGCTGGATATATGCGGGAGGGATTTATGCTGCCCACTACCTGATAAGAAACGGGTACAGGGAGTTACCGGATGGAAGGTCTCTCCTGCTGCTTGTGGGCATTCCCGCTGTTCTGCTCTTCCTGAAGCATCCCATTCTCAGCGCCACGGGCAGGAGGAAAGTCCCCCAGGGGGCTCAACACAGGGGCGGATTCAGCATTTTCAGCCTGCTCAACCTCGTCATGGTGGGAATCGTGGAGCTGCTCGAGGTTTTCAGCGGTTATCTGTCCAACACGCTCTCCTTTCTTCGCGTTGCAGGACTGGGAATCGCCCATGTGAGCCTCATGACCGCATTCTTCGAACTCGTCCGTATGGCAGGCTCGGGCAGTTCGGGTGCCTATACGGTTTGGTCCGTGCTGATACTCATTATGGGAAATCTGCTCGTAATAGGTCTCGAGGGACTCTCGGCAGGGATTCAGTCACTGAGGCTGCACTATTACGAGTTTTTTACGAAATTCTTGCGAGGGTCCGGTGATGTATATGCACCTGTATCTCTGAGAAGAGTGAAGGAGGAAGGATAAATGCAAAGCAGCAAACTGAGATTACGAAAAAAGATCATTCTGAGTGTTGTCGTCCTTGTTTCAGTTTTCACCATTGTGAGCATGATCTCCGGGATGAAGCTGTTTGCACAGGATACCCCTGACACAGCTGCCCGGATAGCGGTCACTCCTGAAGGGGCAACCATCGCGAAGTTTGCCTTTATTGCGGCGGCGATTGCCTTTGGACTGGGTGCACTCGGCGCAGGTCTTGCAATCGGCAATGTGGGGGCTGCAGCAATGGGCGCCGTTGCGGAGAAGCCTGAGGT